>NZ_CP142525.1:621261-931892 GCF_051097895.1 Psychrobacter sp. HD31 | reverse complement strand
TTTTTTGGTCCTGAGCCAGAGTTTTTTGTATTTGATGATGTGAAATGGCAAATCGACATGAGCGGCGCTCAGCATAAAATTACGGCTGAAGAAGCTGCTTGGTCAACAAATGAAGAATACGAGTGGGGCAACATGGCTCACCGTCCACGTGTTAAGGGCGGTTACTTCCCTGTACCACCAGTTGATAGTTCACAAGACATGCGTTCTGTAATGTGTGAGCGTATTGAAGACATTATGGGGGCTGACCGTGTTGAAGTACATCACCATGAAGTTGCTTCTTGCCAGTCAGAAATTGGCGTATCATTTAATACCATGGTTCGTAAAGCAGATGAAGTACAGCAATTAAAATATGTTGTACATAATGTTGCACACCAGTTTGGTAAAACAGCTACCTTTATGCCTAAGCCAATTGTTGGTGATAATGGTTCTGGTATGCACGTTCATATGTCTATCTCTAAAGATGGCGAAAATACTTTTGCTGGTGATGAGTATGCTGGTTTATCAGAAACCGCTTTATACTTTATTGGTGGTATTATCAAACACGCTCGTGCGTTAAATGCAATTACCAACCCATCTACTAACAGTTACAAACGTTTGGTACCACATTATGAAGCACCAATTAAACTAGCTTACTCAGCTTGTAACCGTTCTGCTTCTATCCGTATTCCACACGTTTCTAGCCCTAAAGCGGTACGTGTTGAAGCACGTTTCCCTGATCCTACGGCTAACCCATACCTTTGCTTTGCTGCATTGTTAATGGCAGGTCTTGATGGTATCCAAAATAAGATGCACCCAGGCGAAGCTTCTGATAAAAACTTGTACGACCTACCACCAGAAGAAGAAGCACAAATCCCAACAGTTGCTGAAAACTTAAGCCAAGCGCTTGATGCATTAAAAGCTGACCATGACTTCTTATTACAAGGTGATGTGTTCACTAAAGAAATGTTAGAAGCATTTATTGAGCTTAAAGAAGAAGAAGTACAGCGTCTAAACGTAACAGTTCACCCAGTTGAATTTGATATGTACTATAGCTGCTAATCATTAGCATCTAGTCTTTTGATATTAAAAAATCCAGCCTAACTTAGGCTGGATTTTTTTGATGTGTTGAATAAACTTAATATTTGCTACTGGCTTATTAGTTAAAAAGAACCACCAATCATTTGATGAAACTGCAATACTATTAACAAAGTGAACATGATTTGCCAAAAACTAAATAGTACCGTATAAAAAAGGGTTTTGGTGATTGCAAAGTTAAGCTGTTTAAAACCAAAAAACAGACAGGGCAATAAAACAGACAAATAAATTGTCCAAAATATCCAATCAGGCAGTTGCCCTAGTATTTGCTTAACCGCTAACCAATCGGCTATTAAAAAACCGATTAATGGCAAAGTTAGCCCTATGACTATCAAAAAAATTGCAGATGTTCGATTCGTATTTTGCATTTTTATTAAGAGTGATGTTATTTAACCAACTCAATCGTACCATTTGCAGTAACCGTAATTGTACTATTACCAGATTCAAACTCTTGAGCAGGCACATCTGCAGATGCTTTCATCGCATACATGCCACTTTCTCTCATGGGTTGATAGTAGCTGCTGCCAGTATTTAGCTGTACATTAACAACATTGTAGCTGCTTGCTCCCCAAGCAGAAGTGAGGGTTTTGGCTTGTTGTTGAAACGCTTTAGAGGCTTTAACGAGCATTTGTTTTTTAACTTCGTCTTTACGTGTTTCAGAAACCCCAAAACTTAAATTACCTAATACCAAATTTTCTTGCAAGTTGGCAATAAGCTCACTGGTTGCTTCTAAGTCAGTGCTTTTGATATTGATACTGGCTTGACCCGTCCAACCATTAATTTTGCCATTTTTATCATAGCTTGGATAGGTGCTGTTTTGCCCAGTTGTTACGGTTACGGTTGGATAGCGTTTTGCAACCTTCATGGCATTGTTCATTGCAGAGTTAAGGGTTGTTGCAAGGCGTTTGGCATCTTTAGCTTGCGCCTTTTTAGACATCGTTGCTTGTACCTCATCATTATCAACTTCGGTTTTTACTTCAGAGGTAAAGCTAATCTGGTTATAGCCTGTTGGCTCGGCATTTGCTGTGGCAGATAAAGCGAATAAACCTGCAAAAATGGGTGCAATTTGTTTTTTTGAAAGGTTCATATGTTTTCCTTGTTTTGTGAAACTAAAGTAAGTATGGATTAACACTTTATATTTTTATCATATCATCCATAATTTAGTCAAAGTTTGCCTATGCGTTGTAGTTTTGTTGCAGTAACTTTGTATTAAAAATAGACTTTTTACAGGAGCTAAGATAAAACTTGATATTCATACAATAAAGGGTATAATATTTGCTCGGTGGCTCCATTGGTAGCCTCGCAACATTGTACTATAAACCCCGCCAGGACCGGAAGGTAGCAACGGTAGTAGCCACAATGTGTGCCGGGGATTTGCTGATGGGGTCGCTTTTTTTTATTCTATAAATGTTCCACCACCACACATCTGTTGTTTTTAAAAACCAGTAATATTCTAAACTCATAAATTGCCAGCCAACGGGCAAAGCAAACCGTATTTAAGCCTAAATCGTTGCATTTTTGCATAACTTGTTGCCGTGTTAACCCAGCCCACTCAACTTTATAACCTCCATGATTAATAGTAATGCTTTGCCTTGCCTTAGTTATCGGCATAGTCATATTCGACGTACCAAAATAGTGTGTGTTTTGATAGATTGCATCTTGATTAACGTGATTATTTGGTTGCATAGTGCCTCCATTTGTTTTGTTTACCTAAGTTTTGTCATGCTAACTTTGCCATACTAATTTTATAGAAATAATATTGTTGCCTAGGTATGGCAATGTTAGGTTGTTTTACGGTTTTTGATGGTTGTTGGCTTTTGAAACCTGCACAACAACCATCAATTACATACTTATAGTTGTATGGTTAATTGATTTTGTACCAGTCGATTTTTCGGGTAATAAACATAACGGCTGCAATTAAAGTAAAGCAGAGTAGGGCGCCAATCAGTAAATTCATGTCTGCAATGGTGAGTATGATGTAAAAACCAGCATATTGCCCCGCTAAAATAACGGTAAATAAACTTGCCCGTTTACCACTTTTAAATAGATAAAATGCATACCAACCAATTAATGATGCACAAGCTAGCGAAGCAATTAGATAAGCCTGCCAAAATGCAATTTGTTCTGCCAGTGATAACAGTAAGGCATAAAAAACCAATAATGCCATGCTAACCAGCAAGTACTGTACAGGGTGGATGCGTAATGACTTGATAACTTCAAACAAAAAGATACTACCAAAGGATATGGCAATTAATAATAAGCCATACTTCATGGTTCGTTCTGTCTGTAAATACACATTGTTGGGTTTAGCAAAATCTACACCAAATTCATTTAAGTTAACGGCTTGTTGATTATTGGCGTTTGTGCTTTCTGTTACTTGATGTCTGTATCCGTTAGAAGTACTGCTTAAACTATGAGTGAGGGTTTGAGATTGTACTAACTGACAACTATTTTTGTGCTGCTTGATGCACAGGCTAACCAGCTGGTTGTTTCTAATGGCAAGGTGTTGGTTTTGCCAGTTGGCATTAAAATCTTTCGTGTTGAGTGTTTTTTTTGTTGGCAACGCATGCCCAATAAAATTAGGATCTTGCCAATTGGCTTTAGTAGTTAGCTCAAATTGTTCTCCCAATGGCACGGTTTGTATGCTTTTTAGCCCAGATAAGTTTAACGACACCTCAATATTAAGCTTGTCTGCCTTTTGTAAGCTTTTTGGCAATATGACTTCTAAGTATTCAAGATTGGCAAAAATTTTATTTTTAGGGTAGTCCGCGGTTATTGTTTGTCCATTAATAGTGACATTGGGTAATTTATTTACCCCTCGTAAATCGCTAATAGGTAGTAGCAAACGGGTATCCATAAAGGTTTTATTATCTTGTAGATTTGTTTGAATACTTGAAGTGGTGTGACTTGACGTGGTGTGACTGGCTGCTGGTGTGCTGTCATCATTTTTTGGCTTTAATTGATAGGTTTGGTTAATGCTTATCTCGCCCCTATAACTTGTGGCACTGTAAATGCTCCTTTTGTATTCATCATCACTGACTTTTAGGTTTTGAGCCACTTCCGTTTGGTTTGCAAAAATAGGCGTGTTGACTATCACCTGTTTGCTACAGTCAGTTTTGCTGATTTTTTTATCACTATCACAGTTTTGGGTGGTTGTGTGCCGACTTACCAAAAAAGGGGTAATCAACTGTTGTGGTTTAACGTGTTGGTCGGCAATCTCGTTAATCACATTGTTGGCGTAGTTTTGGCGTTCATACACCAGTGTTTTTAAAATACTTAGACCAATGCCAAAAATGGCACAAAGTATGGCAATGATTGCCATTTTAATGAATAAAGGTTTTTGCATTGTATCCTCCGGTTTGTTGTGTTGTTATGGCAACACTATAAATAAGCAGGGAGGATTAATGATGTGGGTTTGATGGATTTTTGGTGGATTGGTAACTTAAAAACTTTATATGGGTAGACCAATGGGCGGATAGCCTAGCCAAGTTTAATTGGCAATAGGAAGAGAGACAGAAACCTGAACGCCCTCAGTTGTTGTGTGTGTTTGATGGATATTAGCAATATTAATTTTACCACCATGATGCTCAATAACTTGTTTGGCAAGAGTTAAACCCAGTCCACTGCCTTTATGGTTGCTTGTGTGATTTTTTGGCTGGTTGGGTGTTTGAGCATTGGTTTGAAGCATTGAAGCATTATTGGGATTGCCTGCTTGATGCGATAAACTAAAATAACGGTCAAATACTTTATCCAAAGCATAATCTGGAATGCCAGCACCATCATTAAAAATGGATAATTGCACTTTAGATTTTGCTTCTTGATAATTAAGCTCAATATCAATGTGGCTATCAGCAAAAAAGATGGCATTAGTAATAAGGTTGTCTAGGGCTTGCGATAACCAAAATTCATCTGCCAAAATACGAGGTAAACTCGCCATAAAAGAGCTATCTTCACACTGCTTGTTGTATTCTGCTCCATTAACAAAATAGTTAATTGTCAGCCCACGTTTTTGAATGCGTGGTTGCTGATTTGTGATGAGCGTGCGTGTTAAGCTTAAGATATTGACTGGCTGTGTTGATAAACGAAAGCTGGGCTGCTCAATCTTGGCAAGTAGCAATAAGCGGTCAATCAGTGATTGTAATTTTGTGCTTTGTTCACTAATGGTTTGGCTAAGTAAATGTCGGTCTTCTTCTTCTAATGTTGCATCTTCTAGCAGCTCGCCACTTGCTTTAATTGCAGTAAGTGGGCTTTTAAGCTCGTGGGTTAGGGTATGAACATAGTCAGTCACATAAGCTTTGTTTTCAAGCTTATGCTTCATATTTTCGATGGTGTTGGTTAATTCATTTAGTTCTTTACCTAAATAAAAACTGGGTTTTGCATCATGGGTATCTAAAGAGCCTGTATAGCGGGTTACCATGGCAATGCTTTGTTGTAGCCACCATGCCACCAGCCCAGCAAAAAATATGGCCAGTAACATGATGGTAAGTGAAGTGGTGAGCATACGCTGGCGAGCAACATTTAGGTACGGCAAAATGGTTGCAACGGGCTTACCTACACTCACGACACCAATGAGCTTACCCTGCTTATTGGTGATGGGTTGGGCAACATACATGACAGATGTATCGGCATTGTTTTTATCACTTCTGGTGCTTCTTGCGCCATACTTGCCTTGCAATGTTAAATAAACATCGTTCCATCTGCTGTAATCTTGCCCTTCGGCATTCCCGTCACTTTTTGCCAAAGAGTCATAAATCACTTTGCCATTGGCATTGGTAACATAAACTCTAAAACTACTGTGTGTTTTTTGATTAAACCATGTGCTTAATTGATTGAGTGTTTCTTTATCGTTATAGCGATATATTTTCGGTGTTTTTGTATGAGTATTGGCAGCCGCATTAAATGCTTGATCCAATTGATTTTGATAGCTGGGGGCTGCAAGAGCGCCTGTTTGCAGTGGTTGGCTTAGGCTTGCGGCAAGCAATTTGCTGGTATCAACTAAGGTATCTTCAATAACTTGTTTGCTGGTTGGTTCAACACGCTCAAACAATTGGTCAAATACCATAATACTGGCAATGATGATGATAACCACAACCGCAAGCCAAATTCTAAAAAAGATACTTAAATTGAGTTTATCTTTGCTATTTTGCCTAACTTGTTTTGCAGCAAGGTTTTGAGGTGATTGATGCAGTTTTGTATACCAGTTTTGCTTGTTATTTTTCATGCTTTACACAATCCATAACCAATACCACGATGGGTATAAATCACCTCAAGACTAGGGTTAATGCTAGCAAGCTGCTTACGGATAGATTTGATATGGCTATCAATAGTACGAGCGAGACGATGATCTGGATGCTCACTAATTGCGCCCAAAAGTTGTGTTCTACTAAACACCTGTTGCGGGTTGTTTAATAGATAAAGTAATAGCTTGCGTTCTGTATTGCTGAGCTCTAGTTTATGGCTTTGCCAGTATAATTGATAGTTTTGGGTTTGGTATTCCCATGTGCCTGATTCAAGCTCAAACAGTTGTTCGGCATGTTCATCTACTGCGTTTTTAGTCGTTATAGTTGGGCTATTGATTGCTTGTCGTCGCCAAATTGCTTTGATACGTGCCACTAACTCACGTGGACTAAAAGGCTTGGCACAGTAGTCATCTCCGCCCATTTCAAGTCCTAAAATCCTATCTACCTCTTCACTGCGTGCGGTTAAAAATAGGATGGGTAAATCTTTTAAATGACCAATATTGCCACTGTGGCGTATTTGTTGACATAGACTTAAGCCATCACCATCAGGCAAGCCGACATCTAAGATGATGGCAGAGGGGACAAGATTAACACTATCTTCTGTATTTTGATTACTTAACGACTTTAAAGTGGATAGCACATCTGTTGCGTTATCTAACCATGTTAACTGCCAGTTTTCTCGCTTAAAGGTAATTTTAAGCGAGGTAGCAATGGCTGGGTCATCTTCAACAAGTAAAATATGATTGATGTGGTTCATAGCAGTAGCAATAGAGTAGTGTATTTTTAATATGACTCTATCCTAGCATAAAACCATTAGGAGACTATGTGGAAAGTTTGTGGATTTAGTTACTTAAGATTATTTTTAATAAGCGCTTAGTCAGTCTTTATTCTTTCTTGTCTTTATCATCATCAGTGGCAAGTTTTTTAACGCCTTTTGCGGTAGCTCCGACACCTTTAGCGGCAAGTTTAACCGTAGAAGTAGCGGCTTTAACGCCTAAACTTGCTACGCCATCGACGACAGCAACGGCAGTACAACCTGTTAGTAATAAAACTAACGTGGAAGGAATAAGTAGTTTCTTGATTGTGTTCATGCTCATAGAGGCGCTCCAGATTTTTTTAGATTATTTGTATTTTGATAATGGTTGATGATGTTACCACATATAAAATTGATATTTATCGATTTTATATTTTAACAAAAGTTATTTTTATAAATTTGTTAGGTTAATATGTTAATTATATTTAATCTAAGTTATATTAAAAATGCCTAATGCTATTTTTAATAGTCAAGACCTAAGGTTGTTAGTAGCTGTTAAAAGTTGCGTTGTGCATTTATTTTAACAAACCATTTGTTTTAACTAACTAAGAAACAATCATTTATAAGGATATTCAACCATGAAAACAAAACGACTTAATAAAAGTGCCAAAATTATGACTCAAGTTTTAGCTGCAGGGGCATTAATTGCATCTGCTTCTACTGTTGCTCATGCAGGCACATCTTACTATATTTATCAAAAAGGCAGCTCGAGCACTTGTGATATTTCTACTAAAAATGAAAGTCAATATAACAGGGGCTCTTCTTACCACTTATTAGGTAGTGATTCGACTAGAAGTGGTGCGAAAAAAATTGGTGAAAATGCGGGTTGTACCAGTTTCTAAGTATATTGCTTAGCAATACTAAAATAGCCAGCACTAAACAGAGGTTTTGTGCTGGCTCTTTTTATCAATAGACTTAATGATTAATATTAATCAACCCAAACAGGCTCTTGGTGTAGTGTTATGCCATAACGCTGTTTTACCGTATCAATAATCATATCACGAGTTTTGGCAATGTCGGTTTGCGTTGCCTTAAATGGCGCATGATTGGTTAACACCAGTGCTTGTTTTTCATGGGTTAAAATAGGGGCAATACCACCACCTTTTAGCCCAGCCTGGTCTATCAGCCATCCTGCTGGCACTTTGACACTTGCCTCATCAATATCATATTTTGGCATGTCTGGGAACTGTTTTAGCAAATCGTTATATTGCTGGCGGGCAATAATGGGATTTTGAAAAAAACTACCCGTATTAGCAAGTATCGCAGGGTCAGGTAACTTACTTTTGCGTATGTGGATGATGGCGTCCATAACATCTATTGGCGTGGCTGTTGAACGTCCATTAGCTTTAGCAAGCTTGTTAGCCTCAATTGCCACATCGCCATAGTTGGCATTTATTTTACTTGCATCTTTATGTAGCCGAAAACCAACACGGGTAATGAGCCAAGTATTAGGGTTTTGTTTAAAAACACTATCTCGGTAAGCAAACTGGCAATCTTGCTTGCGCATGGTTTGCCACGTTTGGGTGGGTATATGAAACGCTTTTACATGGGTTAAGCAGTCCTCTAGTTGTAAGCCATAAGCGCCGATGTTTTGCACAGGAGAGGCCCCCACCAACCCTGGGATTAACGCTAAGTTTTCTAACCCATACCAACCCTTATTGGTTAAATTGACGACTAACTCGTGCCAGTTATTACCACCCATGACTTCGATATCAATATTCTCATCGCTTTCTGCCAAAGTGGTGATACCTCTATAACGAGGTAGAATAGCCAAAGCGTTTAGCGTACTCGGTAAAATGACATTACTGCCGCCAGATAATATAAATGGGCGAGTATCTTGCCTGTTTGCTAATTTTGCAAATGTGTCAGGCACTTGATTTTCATCGTCTAGTATAATGGCATGGCTTGCTGTGCAAGACAGCGCCATCGTATTGTGTTTGGATAAATCAAAGTTGGGTTGGATGTTGGTTGTGCGCATTGTTTTTTTATTTCCACTTATTTATCCAAGAGTCTGCCATGCTTTCTATTAAGTCTAGCGCATGTTCAAAATCTTGCATGTCACCATAATATGGGTCGGGTACTTTTTGGTTTTGATACTGGGTATCATGTTGGCTAAATAAGGCAAGTTCTGCCAAATTAGTTTTTTCTTGTGTATTTAGCTTGTTTTTTATGTTGTTTAAATCTGCCAAGTTGCTTTTATCCATGGCTAATATAAGGTCAAATTCGGTTAAGTCAGATTCTTTGATTTGTCTTGCCCTTAGGTGGTCTATGTCATAGCCACGTGTTTTGGCAGCCCTGCGTGAGCGTTCGTCTGCTTGCTCGCCTTCATGCCAGTGCCCAGTACCGCATGAATCTACCAGTAGATTAAAGCCAGCTTGTTGTGCTTTTTGGCGTAAGACTTCTTCTGCCATTGGCGAGCGGCAGATATTGCCTAGGCAAACGAGTAAGACAGATTGGGGTAGGGTGTTTGTCATAGTATTTTTTTAATAGTTAAAAGTGGTTAAAATTAAAACTCAGATTTTAAGCGTTGTAATTCGCGACGTTGCTTTTTGTTTGGCTTAGTATCTGGGCGAGCAAGATTGGCAAACTTACGCTGTGTTTGAAAATATTCTCTTTGAGACTTACTTTCGGCTGTTTCACTATAGAGTGTTTGAGCAATGGTAGCATTGCCTCGGTTGTCTGACAATGCTTGTACCACAACGGTTTTTTCATTAATGGCACCAGATCCACCTTGGCGTATGGTAAGTTTATCACCTACAATGACTTCTTTACTGGTTTTAACGCGTTGCCCATTCATGTGAACTTTGCCGCCTTCTATGGCTTTTTTAGCAATGCTACGGGTTCTAAAAAACCGTGCTGCCCATAACCATTTATCAATGCGAACTTTTTCTATTATTGGCTCTGACTTTCCCATATTTTTGTTAAATATTCCTTTTATGTGTGTTTTAGTTCATCTTTAAAGTCTTGTTGTAGCACGTTTTCAATACAATATTCGGCAAGGGCGGTGATGGTGACATAAGGATTGACGCCAATACTTGCAGGGATTAGTGCGCCATCGGTAATATATAACCCTTGATAATTTTTTAGGCGCCCAAATTGGTCGGTTGCTTTACCTAAAACACAACCACCAAGTGGATGATAACAAATTTTGGGATTAATGCCCCAATCTTTACCATGTCGGAAAATGGCACCACGCAGCCCACCATTTGCCGCATTCATGGTATCAAGAAACATACCGGCATTTTTTACCATTTGCTCTGTATGGTTATTATCCCAATTTAAAGCCAGTTTATTTTGTTTATGATTATAACTTAATTTACCATATTTGCTGACACGATTAATAACTAAATAAAGGGCTGTTCTAAAATCAATACCAACAGGGAAGGGTGCAACCTCGGCAAAGACGGCATCTTTATCTTTTGTCCACTTTGATAGACCAACTGCAGGGATGGCGGCTTGTTTTTTGCCTAGTGGTTTTTTAATGCCAGAGCGTGTTGCCATCACATTCCCATTATTGCCCCAATATTTGCCAACCTCGCTATCAATATGATTTAGTGTCCCTTTTGCTTGAGATTTTAATAAAAGTTCAGTGGTACCTAAACTGCCAGCGCCTAAAAATAGTTTGTTTGTATGGTAGGTTTTGTTTTTTACGGTCTCACCTTTTGTGTTAATTTGGCTTACCTTAATGCTGTAGCTGATGGCGTTCGTTTCTTTACTTAGGTTTTCAACAATCTGTTCTACTTTATGTAAGCCCAAAATAGTTACATTACCAGTCGCTAACGCTTGTTTTAGGTATGTTTTTGTAAGGTCTTTTTTGCCATAATTATTGCCGTAAATGACCTCATCACTTAAGCCAGATTTTGTTACTTCGCCTGCTTCTTCTTTACGCATGTAGTCGTAGTCATAGACATTGGGTACTTTAACCGGCGTATAACCAGCTTTTATGCCTTCTGCCTCGCCAGTACGAGAAAACTGATAATAAGCAGAACTTTGATAAAAGTCATCAGGTATGGTGCTAACGCCTAAACTGGCATTTGCTAAAGGAAAATATTTGCGATAAAACAGCTGACTGTCTAATTGAGGGAATATTTCTTCAAAATAGGCTTGCGTGGGCGTAACCGACATGCCACCATTAACAAGCGAGCCACCGCCAATGCCTCTGCCAGCATAAACATGAACATGCTCAAAATCAATACGGTCTAATGCGCCGGTAAATTTTTCAAACACTCGGTAGTTTGCAAATGGTGCGATGGTTGTTTTGCGTAACCATGTTGACTGTTTTTCTGCCCAAGCCATACCACTAAACTTTAGTCCGGTTTGCTTGTTTTGTTCCTGCCAGTCTAACCCCATCTCTAACATCAAACAGCGAATGCCTTTTTCGGCAAGTCTAAGTGCGGTAACAGCTGCACCATAGCCAGTGCCAATAATGATGACATCAAACTGACTATCATCAGTTAGGTTTTCTGCTGTATACGCATGCCCAAGTATAGGGAAGCCCATTGATAGGCTAAGCGTTGTTGCCGTTGCCATGGATGTTAATTTTAAAAATTGTCTACGGTTGATTTTGTTTGAGTTATTCATAATAGTTTTGTTGCCAACTGTCTGGTCATGTAATCTAAAATAGATAAAAAATCATAGCATGAGGTTGAGTCTTAAAAGTGTCTTAATGTTGGCAGATTGTTAAGGTATACTACTATGTGTAAGTCATTTTTCTTATCTTAAGCAGTATCAGTTGACCATATAAAAGAGGTTTGCACTGATGATGAGTACAAACCTCTTTAAAATTAATTTTTATAAAAAAACAGAATGTTAGGAACAATTTTATTTTAAGAACAATTGATAGCCTGCATTATCAGTAATTTCTTCACAATCATAACCAATGTCATGCAGTGCATCTGGCAAAGTTCTAGAGCTGTTAGTAGATGCTTGCAAGCCAACTAAAACACGCCCTTCGGCAGCACCATGGTTACGGTAATGGAATAGGGTGATATTAAAATCTGTGCCTAATTTTTCTAAAAAGTTTAATAAAGCCCCTGGGCGTTCTGGAAAGCGAACACGGAATAAATGTTCATTTTTAATACCAGCATGACCACCAATCAGATAGCGGATATGGGTTTTAGCCACTTCATCATCTGTTAAGTCAAAAGCGTGGTAACCATTTTCATTTAATTGATTGCCAATGGTTTGTCGTTCTACCTCACCATCTTTTAAACCAATGCCGACAAAAATTGAGGCAGGTTCATTCGAATCTGGCGAATGTTGGCTTCTGGCTCGATAGTTAAATTCGGTAATGTTACGCCCATGGAGGTCTCGACAAAAGTTTAAGAATGCCCCTGTTTTTTCTGGGATGGTAACGGCAAAAATGGCTTCTTTTTTCTCACCAATCTCGGTACGCTCAGCAATGTAGCGAAGGCGATCAAAGTTCATGTTGGCACCGCAAACAATTGCCACACACTTTTTGCCTTGTAGCTGATGTGCTTTTATGTATTTTTTCATGCCGGCAACTGCCAGTGCGCCAGCAGGTTCAACAATACTGCGGCTTTCTTCAAATACATCTTTTACAGCAGCACAGACTTCATCATTGTTACATGTCACCACGTGGGGTTCAACAATTGCGCCAGAGTCATCACTTTTTTGTAAGCGTACCACTTTGTTTGGTATCTCGCCAAGTTGAGCAACGGCAACGCCATCTACAAATAGCCCAACCTGTGGTAAGCGACCACGTTCGCCTGTTTCTAAAGCCAGTTTTAAACATGCTGCTTGTTCTGGCTCTATCGCAACAACTTTAACATGGGGGGCAACCTCTCCTAAAAATGCGGCAACGCCAGAAATCAAACCACCACCACCAACAGCAACAAACAGGTATTCCATATCTCGCCATTGTTGGTTAAGCTCAAGGGCAATGGTACCTTGTCCTGCAATCACGTCTTCATCATCGTAAGGGGCGATATAAGTTAAACCTTCATCTTCTGATCGTTGTTTCGCATACGCATTGGCAACATCAAAGCTGTCACCATGCAGTACCACATTGCCCCCTAATGCTTTTACTGCATCAACTTTAATATCTGGCGTGGTGGTTGGCATGACAATCACATTGTTTAAGTTCAGTCTACTGGCAGAAAAGGCAACCCCTTGAGCATGGTTACCAGCAGATGCACAAATAACCCCACGAGATTTTTCATCATCTGTAAGTTGGCTAATTTTGTTGTATGCGCCACGCAGTTTAAATGAAAAAACAGGTTGTAAGTCTTCACGTTTAAAGCGAATGTCGTTATCAAAGCGTTTACTTAGTTTGGGTGCTTTGTCTAAATCTGTGCGAATCGCAACATCATAAACGGTTGCTTGCAAGATTTTACGAACCAAATTAGGTAGCGTTAAGTTTGATAACATAAACTTTCCTTAAAAATAAAATACAAAAATAAAAGTTAATAAATGATAGCAGAAAAAAACATTTTATTAAATTATCTATTATATCAGTTAAATTTGTTTCTTAATGATTTGATAATTAGGTACAATATGAGGATGTAAAAAATAGGTCGTTTGAATACATCAACATCAATTTTGGAACACAAATATGAGCCAATCAGCCAATAATGAAAATTTAGATAAACAGCTAGCCCAAAAGCAAGCCGCAGCAAAAGCAGCATTAGAATATGTAGAAGAAGGCATGATTTTAGGGGTAGGGACAGGTAGTACTGTTAACTGTTTGATTGATTTATTGCCTCAAATGGCACTAAAAGGGGCTGTAACAAGCTCGCAAGCAACAGAGGCGCGTCTAAAAGCATTGGGCATTGATATTTTAGACTTAAACTTTGTTGGTACATTAGACTTATATATTGATGGTGCGGATGAATTTGATGCCCAATTAAACCTAATTAAAGGTGGTGGGGCGGCTTTAACTCGTGAAAAAATTGTTGCTGCGGCCTCTAAGCAGTTTGTGTGTATGGTAGATGAGTCTAAACAGGTGGCAACTTTAGGTAAGGCGTTTCCTGTACCGATAGAGGTGTTGCCACAAGCACGTTCTTATGTTGCGAGAAAGCTTGTAGAAATGGGAGCAGAACCTGTTTATCGTGAAGGTGTTGTAACGGATTATGGCAACGTAATTTTAGACACTTATGACTTAGATGTTAACAACCCAGCACAAACAGAAAAAACACTAAACAATATTGTGGGGGTTGTATGCAATGGGGTGTTTGCGGCTAACAAAGCAAATGTATTGCTAAAGGCAACTTCTCAAGGTATTGAAAAGTTCACTCAATAATTTTAAGCTTATTATCAATTGATAAAAACAGGTCTACCTATGTCTAAAGTTTTACCCAATCAGCAATATCTAATCGCACCTTCTATCCTATCTGCAGACTTTGCACGCTTAGGTGAAGAAGTTGAAAATGTCCTCAAGTCTGGTGCCGATGTGGTGCATTTTGATGTAATGGATAACCACTATGTACCAAATTTGACCATTGGTAGCATGGTATGCCAAGCACTAAAAGATTATGGTATCACAGCACCCATTGATGTACATTTGATGGTTAAACCAGTTGATAGCATGATCGAGCAGTTTTTAGGGGCAGGTGCTGATATCATTACTTTTCATCCAGAGGCGAGTGAACATATTGACCGCTCGTTGCAACTAATTAAAGACGGTGGTGCTAAATGTGGATTGGTGTTTAATCCAGCAACGCCGCTACATTATTTAGACCATGTGATGGATAAGGTTGACCAAATCCTATTAATGAGTGTTAACCCAGGTTTTGGCGGACAATCATTTATTGAAAGCACGCTCCCAAAAATTAAGCAAGTACGCAAACTGATTGATGCCAGTGGGAGAGATATTCGCCTTGAAGTGGATGGTGGGGTTAAAGCAAGTAATATCCGTGCTATTGCTGAGGCAGGCGCAGATATGTTTGTTGCAGGCTCTGCCATTTTTAATCAAGATGACTATGCCCAAGCTATTGATGAAATGCGTGAGCAGCTAGCATTGGTAGGAAGCAAAGCCGTTTAACAACAACTAGATTTAATGTGGTTGAATGCTAATTTTGCTTGAAATTTAACTCAGTAACGCCCATTATAGTATTAATGAAGCAATAAAAGTTTAAAAAGATTGCCTATAATGGCGGGATAAACCATGCAAGATGATACAAAATTAGACATGCCACAAGATGGCTTTGCAAAAGAAACCATGTTAGAGCTGATTGAATCTGAAGATGGTCGCTTATTGTTGCGTGATATGGACGGCAAGGAAGACCCATTAGTGAGCATTGATTTTTCTGATAAAATAAAAGATATGCTTGGTGAAGATGCGCACATGATTGGGCAGCATATGATACATGCAGCCATTCAGGTGATCATGAACAAACAAATGAACCATTGGCATGCAAAAGTGTATGATGAAGAACCAACAAATTATAGCTAGTAATAGATAGTAAATAAAATAAAAGACTTGTTTAGAACAGGTCTTTTTTTATGTGGCTTGTGTGAGCAACCCACTAAAATTTTTAGAATGTGTTTGCTTTTTTTATCTTTAATGGTGATTAAGTAATTTATTTAACTCAAATAATGGGCAATAAAAAAGGTTAATCTTTCGATTAACCTTTTTATCAGTAATAAATATTACTTGATTTTAGCTTCTTTAAACAAAACGTGTTTGCGAGCTTTTGGATCATACTTTTTGATTTCCATTTTGCCTGGCATAGTACGTTTGTTTTTAGTGGTAGTGTAGAAATAACCTGTACCAGCTGTCGATACTAATCTGATTTTATCTCTCATGACTGTTATCCTTTAATGAGTAGTTGTAAAAAATCTATTTTAGATTTTCTGACCTTTTGCACGTAGGTCAGCAAGCACTTTTTCGATACCGTGCTTGTCGATGATACGCATACCTTTAGTTGATACACGAAGACGCACGAAACGCTTCTCTGATTCTACCCAAAAACGATGGTTATGTAGGTTTGGTTGGAAACGACGACGGGTTTTGTTGTTCGCGTGCGATACATTGTTACCCACCATTGGACGTTTTCCAGTCACTTGGCAAACTCGAGACATTATTGACTCCTAACTAAATTGGTTGGCATGAGATTTAATCTTTGCTCATGCTCTTTGGTTAATTGCGTTGGGGTATGGATTCCAAATACAAAATACCAAAAACTGTTGATGTTTATGATGATCGACAGTCAAACACTAAAGGCAATGATGACCTGACCAATTTATCCAAAAATTTAAAGGCGACATTTAACCATAAAGTGAGTATAAAAGCAAGGGGTCCTGTTTATTTATCAATATTTTATTATGGTTTCAAAAAGCGAATAAAATTATTCAAATATCGTATTGCGTTGGCGATACAAATATTAACGTAGTTAAACAGTTTTTGGGTGTTTTCTAACTCATACTTACTTTGGCTTAACGGCTTGAGTTACTAGCACAAAGTGTAAAATAACTATAAAATGGAAGATTGGTTATTACCTTTAAACCTAATTAAAATTTGAGACAGCATTTATGAGCAATCAAGACAAAAAAATAATAAAACAAGATACAGCAACGTTAACTATTAAGTGTCAAGACCAAGCGGGTATTGTTCAGGCGGTATCGGAGTTTTTATTTCGATACGGTGCAAACATTATTACATTAGATCAATACTCAACAGCGCATGAGGGTGGGCAATATTTTATGCGCTTAGAGTTTGCATTGACTAATCTTCATGATATTTTTGATAACCTTGAGCAAAGTTTTGAGCATACCGTTGCCAAACGATACGATATGGCTTGGCAAATACATGATAACAGTATCAAACCTAAAGTGGGTATCTTAGTATCAAAATTTGATCATGCTTTGTTAGATTTATTGTGGCGCCATCAACGTGGGTTGCTAGCGTGTGAAATTACGAAGGTGGTCAGTAACCATGATGACTTGAGACAAGCTGTCGAGAATTTTGGTATAGAATACCATCATGTGCCGGTTACTAAAGCAACAAAAACAGAAGCAGAGGCAAAAATTAATGCGTTATTGGCAGATAGTGATGTGCTGGTACTGGCTCGTTATATGCAAATATTATCAGAAGACTTTGTTAATAAATGGTCGATGAAAATCATTAATATCCATCACTCTTTTTTACCGGCGTTTGTGGGAGCAGACCCATATCAACAAGCTTATGATAAAGGGGTTAAGTTAATTGGAGCAACCGCTCACTATGTAACAGCTGAGCTAGACCAAGGTCCAATTATAGAACAAGATGTACATCGAGTAACGCACCGTCAGGGTGTGCCTGAATTAAGAGCCATTGGACGCGATATTGAACGCAATGTATTGGCAAGGGCTGTTAATTGGCATGTTCAAAATCGTGTGATTGTTGATGGTAATAAAACCGTCGTATTTAATTAATCAATGTGATTGGGAGAGTGTCATGCTAGATTATTGCGTTTTTAACTGTGCTGATGAGATAAAAAAGCAACAAAATTTAATTGAAGCGGCTCATCCCATCCACCAAGCGTTTAGAGCAAGTTTTACGCCTTTTGCAACGCTAGCAGGTTATATTGGGCATCTATGCAAAATTGTAGATGAAGGCGCAACTTTTGTGGTGGTGAAAGAGACAATTAATGGCAGGGATAGCGCAGTCATTGGTGTTATTTTATATCGCATGCACCATAATACCTACCAAAATAAACTGTACTTTTTAGAAGATCTGGTGATAAGTGAAACTTGCCGTAGTCAGGGCTATGGTGGTGACGCTTTGGCTTGGTGTGAAAGCCAAGCCAAACAGGCTGGTTGTGAATTTATTTCGCTAGATTCTGGCGTGTTTAGACCTAAAGCCCATAAGTTTTACTTTGCTAAAGACTACATTGTAGAAAGTTTTCATTTCATTAAAAAATTAAATTGATAACAATCTGTGTATAATAAATTACAAATGGTCATAGTTTTTAGATTTTCTATATTGTTGCATAACAACCAAATTAGCAGAGACTTAGTGGTTTCAAGTAACTTCTTATAGAAGATTGTTTTAAAGAAGACTGTTTTATAAAATCAACTCCAGAACCGCTTTACTGCCCACAAAACCAATGGCAAGTAATAAAAAGCTAAATACTGTCATATTAGCAGCATGCTTGCCGCGCCATCCAAACCGCCAGTGTCCAAAAATTAAATAGGCAAACATCAACCAAGATAAAATACTAAATACGGTTTTATGGGCTAAATGCTGGGCAAAAAAGTCGTCAACGTAAACAAAACCTAACAGTAAAGCAAAGCTTAGCAAAACAAACCCAAGCACTAGCATATCAAACAATAAATTTTCCATACTTTGCAATGGCGGTAATTTAGACACCCACAAACGGTGGCGTGTACGGTGCTTTAGCTCTCTAATCTGCAAGCGTAAAATAATAGCCTGTACGGCACACATCAACAGTAAACTGTATGCGGCAATGGATAGTAAAATATGGGTTTGTAGCCCAGCTGATATATTAGCCAGTGGTTTGTAGGGAGCGTGTCCAAAAAATCCAGCAGTGATTCCAAAAAAGGCAGCGGGTGCGGCTAAAATCCCCAAGCTGTATATGGGGCGTATTAAGCTAAACAATAAAAAGAAGGTTAACAAAAATAGACTGGTTAAACTCAGTGTATTAAATACGTTAAAATTTAACCCATTTGGGGTAATGATGTTTGGGTATAGTAACCAAGCATGCAGGCACAAACCAATCGTTAAAAGCCCAATTGCAAGTGGTTTGCTGATAGCACGTTTGTGATACAAGCAGTATAAAAGCCAAAAACTAATACTGATATAACATAAGCTGGCAATTACATAAGCAGTCATCATTATGCTCTCGATGTATCTTTACTATTATGATTTTTATAAATGATTAGAATAATCGTCTAATTTATCATAAAATAGATAATATTTGACGAATTTTTTATTTTATTTATAAACCTTTATTTAATACATTAGCTTATTTGAGAAACAATCTATGTTTGATACCTTAACGGAACGACTATCCTCTAGTTTACGTAATGTTGCAGGAACTGGTCAATTAACAGAAGACAACATTAAAGACACCCTGCGAGAAGTGCGTATGGCACTTTTAGAAGCAGATGTTGCTTTGCCAGTAACACGTGAGTTTGTAAAAAAAGTTAAAGAAAAAGCACTGGGCGAAGAGGTGCTTAAAGAACTTGCACCTGGGCAAGCATTTGTAAAAATTGTGCATGATGAACTAACCGAAATGATGGGTAGTGCGAATCAAGCATTAGAGATGACAGGCAAACCCCCTGTGGTTTATTTATTAGCAGGTTTGCAAGGTGCTGGTAAAACTACCACAGCCGGTAAATTAGCAAAATATTTGCAAGAGCGACAAAATAAAAAAGTGATGCTGGTTTCTGCCGATGTCTATCGTCCAGCAGCAATTAAACAGTTAGAACAAGTCGCAGGGCAGGTTGATGCTAAGTTTTGTGAATCTAGCAGTGATGAAAACCCAATTGATATTGCAAAACGTGCTATTGAGCAAGCAAAAATCCAATATTCTGATATTTTGATTATTGATACAGCGGGTCGCTTGCATATTGATGACACTATGATGGATGAAATTAAGGCATTAACGGCTGCGGTTAATCCTTCAGAAACCTTGTTTGTTGTTGATTCAATGACAGGTCAAGATGCTGCCAACACGGCGAAAGCATTTAATGATGCACTGCCTTTAACAGGGGTGGTATTAACCAAAACGGATGGTGATGCCCGTGGTGGTGCGGCATTATCTGTGCGTGCCATTACTGGTAAGCCAATTAAGTTTTTGGGACGTGGTGAAAAGTTAGACGCATTAGAGCCATTCCATCCAGAGCGTATTGCTCAGCGTATCCTTGGCATGGGTGACGTGTTGAGTTTGGTGGAAGAAGTTGAACAAAAAATCGATAGAGAAAAAGCCGATAAACTTGCTAAAAAAATGCAAAAAGGCGGTAACTTTGATTTAGAGGACTTGCTTGCTCAGTTCCAACAAATGAAAAATATGGGCGGTATGGCAGGGCTAATGGATAAAATGCCAGGCATGAGTAATGCTGGTATGAAAGAAGCCTTAGCAGAAGCCAAACCAGAAGAAAAAATCAAAGAAATGGAATCACTAATTAACTCTATGACGCCATTTGAACGCCAAAATCCAGAAAAAATCAACCCAAGCCGTAAACGCCGTATTGCCGCAGGTTCTGGTAAGCAAATACAAGATGTTAACCGTTTGCTAAAACAGCACAAACAAATGGCTAAGATGATGAAAATGATGTCCAAGCCAGAGGGCATGGGCAAAATGATGAAGGCGGTACAAGGCTTAACTGGCATGGGCGGCGGTGGCGGTCCTTTATTTGGCGGTGGCAACAAAGGTGCTGGCAAAGGCGGTTTAGGTGGCTTAGGCGGACTGGGTGGCATGGACCCAAACAACATGCCAAGCCAAGAAGAAATGGAAAAACAATTAGCAGAAATGCAAAAGAAAATGCCAGGGTTTAAAAAACGTTTTTAATTTTAAATAATGGGTTTGCAAATGCATAGCCCATTTTTTAATATTTGATATCGCTTAATAGGTTTTAAAAATGGCATTAACCACAACACAACAACAGTTTCTTAATGATTTTTTAAAAACACTTTCTGTGCAAGAGATACAATCGATTGCGAACATTGACAATGTTCCGGCAGAATATTTTTGTGCTGATGAGTATAATGCAAACGAATGTGCAAGATTGGTCAATATAGGCAAAAAAACAGCATCATGTGGTTTAAAAGAGTCATGGGACTATGATAATGAACCTTACCCAAAGGTTGGTGCATTAACGATAGTCACAAATTGGGATGAAGAGCCCGTTTGTATCATCCAGCTTACCGAAGTTTCTTTTGCCAGATTTAATGAGGTCACTCGAGAATTTGCTGAGGCAGAAGGCGAAGGCGACGGTACTTATGAATGGTGGCGAGAAGCACATATTGATTTTTTTACTAAGTATGCGCAAAGTATTGATAGTCAGTTTTGCGAGCAATCAGAATTGATATTAGAACGATTTAAAAAAGTATACCCAACTTAAAAAAATATTAAAATAACAAATAAATAACTTAAAACAGGCAAATTATGAAACTACTCGCCATAGACACTGTATTTGATAAATGCTCTGTTGCTATTATGATTGATGGCAACATCGTCCATTTGGCAGAACAAACCGGTAAACGCCAGCAAACCCAGCAAATACTGCCTATGATAGATGAGGCGCTGGCTGCCACCAATTTAACTTTAAATGAGCTTGATGCACTTGTTTTTAACCGAGGACCAGGGGCGTTTAGCAGCATCCGTATTAATACGGCTGTGATACAAGCGTTGTCTGTTGCGACCGATTTGCCTTGCGTGGGCGTGTCCAGTTTGCAGGTGCTTGCTCAAACAGGCCATGAAATTAACAATGATGACAGTCATGTTTATGCAGTAATGGATGCCCGCATGAGCCAAGTGTATATTGGTGAATACCAGTTAGATGAAAGCGGCATTATGCAAGTGGTTGGTTCTGATAAGCTGCCAGAAGGCGAGGGCTTGCTAGATTATGAGCAACCAACTGCCCAACCATTAACCATGATTGCTACGATGGAAGAAGATTTGCTCACCGTGCAAGCTGAACAAACCAGTGTGCTAAATGTGCAACCAACAGCTGGTGTTTTGGCAAAAGTAGGGCAAGCACAGTTTGCCAAACAGGGCGGTGTGCCAGCCGAAGAGGCTTTGCCAGTTTATTTACGCAATAATGCGTGGAAGACGTTAAAAGAGCAGGGGAAGAAATAAGTAATGTTGATGCTTTTAAAGAATATTTTGTCAATAATTCTAGCTTTTATTTTGGCATCTCTAGGTGGGCTATTGATTATTGTGCTTTTTATTCCTCTTAAAATTTGGCTTGTTCCAGCGGATTTATCAACAGGTATTTACTCTAATAAAGAATTACTGTTTTTCTTGTTCTTATCAATTTTTCTTTCTGTGTGGTATGGTTTTATCATCGCGAAGGTTTCTAAAATAAAAAAATTGCAAGTGGCAATGATATCTCCTTGTTTGGGCGTGTTGTTTTTTACTAGTGAAATAAGTTTTCCAATCTGGTATGTAACTATATCGATCATATTAAGCTTTCCCTTAACGTATTTTGGTGCCAGGTTATATCTAAAGAAAAATGGCAATGTGAGTGGCTAGATAATAAACCGAACTTATTTTACACTTATCCTATTGGCAATAATCCAACTGATAAATCCTGTGAGTGAATAGACTGGGCTTTAGCCCAGCAATGATATAAACCAAATAATATAAATCCTAAGCTGAGCAAAATGTTTAGCCTATAAAAGTAAATATCATTTAAATAAAATCAAAACAAAAGGCAACACGTGGACATCATACTAATTTTTAAAGCCATTATCATGGGTATTGTCGAGGGCATTACCGAGTTTTTACCCATATCTAGCACCGGCTATCTTATCTTATCTGCCGACATCATGGACTTTTGGACAAAACAAAAGTCAGACCTGTTTGTGGTGGTTATCCAACTTGGGGCAATCTTGGCAGTAATATACGACTACTGGGGTAGGCTGTGGCATGCCTTTATGGGCCTGCTAACTGGCAAAGCAGAAGGGCTAAAAAACCCTCGTCAGTTAGGGATTAGCTTAATTGTGGCAACCATACCCGTGATGCTGCTTGGTTTTACCTTTGCAGACCAAATCAAAGCATATTTATTCCACCCTGTGGTGGTGGCAGTCATGCTTATTATTGGCGGTTTGCTGATTTTTTATGTAGAGAGCCGACCAAAACAGATTATTGCCAATGAAGCCGAAGACGTTAGCATCAAAACCGCATTGATGATTGGTTTGTGCCAATGTTTGGCGTTGATTCCAGGTACGTCTCGCTCTGGCTCAACGATTATTGGGGCATTGTGGTTTGGCGTGTCTCGTAAGGCAGCAGCGGAGTTCTCCTTCTTTTTAGGTATTCCCGTTTTGGTTGGTGCAGGCTTGCTTGATTTGTTAAAACACAAAGATGCACTGGCAACCAGCGAAGACTGGACGATACTGGGTATTGGTACTTTGGTATCTTTTATTGTTGCCTTACTGTGCATCCGTTGGCTGGTGGCATGGGTAAGCCGAAGAGACTTTACTATTTTTGCGTGGCTACGTATTATTACAGGTATGCTTGTGCTTGTTGCCTTTTTTGGCTTTGGTTATGAAATTAGAGGGTGAGAATGCAAACCACAATTTTAACCACCACCCAAGACTTACCCCAAGTTAATGAAAAACTATCTAGCGTTATTAACTTGGTAAATTTACCGATAGAATGCGACTGGAAATCCCTAGAGAAAATTAACAATAAGAATCTAAAATTAATCGCCAAAGACATTAGTAATCCCTTTTTAATGGCAGAGTTGGATAAAAAAAATAATATTGTTTGTAGTTTATGCACTCTTGCGGGGGATGGAAAGGGTAGACTCACTATTACTAAAGCTCGCCCAGATTGGTATAAATTGCAACGGCGTATAGTTACCGCAGGGCGTAAGTCTGAGCTGTTATTACAAGCGTGTAAACTAACGGCAGATAGCAAAGTGATAGATGCAACCGCAGGCTTTGGGCATGACTCGCTCATTCTTGCCAGTGGCGGGGCGAATGTCACCATGCTAGAACAAAACCCACTAATGGCGTTGTTGCTTATATTAGAAAAACAGCGTATGAGCCTTGAGCCAAATTGGGAAGGGCTCATGGGACGGTTGGATATTAGGTTTAAAAACTCGGTTAAGTGGTTTGAGAGCAGTGCAACAAAAAATAAAGACCTACAGGCAGATGTTATCTATCTCGACCCTATGTTTCCAAATGATAGTTACCAAGGTGCAAAGGTGGGTAAGGGGATGCAAATATTGCATGATTTGGCTTTACCACCAACGGCAAAGCAAGAACAGGCTTTGTTAAATTTGGCACAGCAAGCGATTAAAAAAAATGGCAGAGTGGTGGTTAAACGCCCAAAAAATGCCCCTTTCCTTGCTCATGTAGCATCTGATGAAAGTTGGGAAAATGATGTAGTAAGGTTTGATGGGTACTTTAATAAAAAATAAGATACATAAACCTTGTATAAACGCATTGGATTTGTGAAAGATACCTGCATTGATTATACTTATTAGCGGATAAATAATCCTTTCAAATATTAAAAGTTATGACAACATTAACGCTAAAACAAAAAGCCTTTGCCTATATTCAGCTCACACGGTTTGACAGACCTGTGGGTATAGAACTTTTGCTTTGGCCAACTTTATGGGCTGTTATGCTGGCAGGCATGGGGCAAGCGCAAGCAATGGGCAAAACAGCAGGGCTGCCCTCGTTAAAAGTTTTTGTAATTTATGCCATTGGGGCAACATTAATGCGGGCAGCAGGTTGTGCCATTAATGACTTTGCCGACCGTAAGGTGGATGCGCACGTTTGGCGTACTAAAGGCAGACCACTTGCCGATGGTCGTTTGAGTGGTAAAGAAGCGATTTGGACATTTTTGATACTATGCTGGACAAGTTGTGCCTTGTTGGTGTTTTTACCAATTGAAGTGTTTTATTGGTCTTTTGGTGCGGTTGCCTTAGCGTTTATTTACCCATTTATGAAGCGTTTTACTCATTTGCCTCAAATGTTTTTAGCAGCGGCGTTTGGTTGGGCAATCCCAATGTCGCATATTGCCATACAGGGGCATACTAATATTTGGTGTTGGTTGTTGTTTATTGCCTATATGTGTTGGACAGTGGCATATGATACCCAATATGCGATGGCAGATAGACCAGATGATTTAAAAATTGGCGTAAAATCGACGGCTATTTTATTTGGCAAGCTATTTGGTAAATATGAAATGTGGGTAATTGCCGGATTGCAGGCAGCGTTTGTTTGTTTGATGGGGGCTGTGCTGTGGCATTATTTTGCTAAAACTGCATTAGGGTTTTTGCCATTATTGGGGTTATTGCCCTTGGTGGTGATGTTTTATCGTCAAAATAAAGGCTGTGCCACGCTTGAACCAACTAAGTGTTTTACAGCGTTTTTAGCCAATATTTGGGTAGGGCGTTATACCTTTTTGTGGATAGCGGTGTGCTGTTTAGTTGCAACCATCCACAACTAATTGTGGATGGTGATAGATTAATTTGGTTATTTTGACTTATTCGCTTTTTACTATTACTTCAGCATTGGCTAAATTTGTTCCATCATTTGCTTGCATGCGTTATTTACTTCTTCTACTTGAGCATCAGATAGGTTTTCCCACTGTGCTTTTGACGCAGCGATGCTTTCTTCAAACTGTTTACCAGCTTCTGGTGACTTTTCAACCAGCTTTTCAACCAGCTTTTCAACAGCGCTAATATAAGCTTGGCAGGTTTCTGGCATCGCAGATTTAGCTTCTTCTACTTTTGTTTCTTCGGTAGTTGCGTTGTTTGAACAAGCAGCCATAGCAAGTGACAGCATTGATAAGCATAGTAGTTTTTTCATCGAGTTTCTCCAATAAAGTCATATATACATACAATTGGAAATTTCAGAAAAATCAATGCAATATCCATTTAAATGCTAGCATAAGCGTAAAAAGTTGTAAAAAAACTCTTTTTTATACTTCAGACAAAGGCTGTTGCAACCTGTCACGATTGGGTGATAACTTAGCTATCATTTGAGCCGACAATGGTGGAATCGTTTCCATAATCATATCTGCTAATGCTTCGCTACATATGGGCGCATAAGCATAGCCTTTTGCTCCCATACCGCTTAGCGTCCATATTTTTTTACTGTTTGTAAGCAAACCAACCAATGGATGATAATCTGGCGTTTGAGAACGGATGCCCGCGCGAGCTTGCCAACCCTTGGTGCTGGTAACCACATCGCTAAGCTCTGGCATTGCGCTAATTAGCTTTTTAAGGTTGATGTCATGCTCTTCATCACGTGCATTAGTGTCTGAATCATTACGGACAAAGCTTGCTCCCATCAGCAGAGTAGGCGTACCGACCGCAACTTTGTTTGCTTTATCATCCCCAACTTTTGGTATAAATTGTGTACAGTATCCGCCGTATTTTAGCGGGTTTTTTGGTAGCTTTTTAAGTTGTTTGTCAGTTGGGGTAAACCAAGATACTTGACCACGGATTTTTCTAAAATCAAAAATGCGTTTATCTACTAGGCAAGATTTATCGGCAGTACAAATGATGATGTTATCGGCTTGTAAATTAGCATTCTTGTTGTTAATGATACAACTCGCCGTTGCAATATCAGCACTTTCATTAACCGATAAAACCTCAGCTTGTTGAAAGGTAATAAGCGGATTTGCCAGCACTTGATTTGCTAGAGCTTGTGGATTGATTAACCCGCCTTGAGGTAAAAATTGGTTTGTTGATAAGTCTTGTTTATAAATACCTGCATAATGTTGTGCTTCAGTATGATCTAACACATGGGCAAAGTTGTGTGGATAAGCATTGATTTGCTCGGCAGATACGTTAGCTTTGGCAAGTAAATCTAATACCCCTGTGGCTTCAAATATAGGGGTGGTTGCTGTTCGATTCATCGTTTGATAGAGTCTGGCGCTATATAAATAGCCAATGCTATGCAAATGCTCGGCAACGTGGTGGATTGGTGTCATTTTGGGGGCAAGTAAGCCGCGAGGGTTGCCAGATGCCCCTGCTAATGGTGCCGTTTTATCTACTAAAGTAACCTGTATGCCACGGTTAGTTAACGCTCTTGCTGCCATGAGCCCTGATACACCGGCACCAATAATCAGTGCTGTTTTTACTTTTTGGGTATCAGCTTTTGCTGTGTTTTTTATGTCTGTTGGTACAAGGTTGCGTTGTGTCAACTCAGCGGTTAACATTTCTCGTTTTCTGCCAAACCCTTTTACTTTTGCAATGTCAAAGCCAATATGTTTAAAACCACGCTTTACGACACCTGCACAGCTAAATGTTGCTGCCGTGGTGGTTGGTTTAGAAAGCCGACTAATTTGGGTGAAAATCTGTTCTGCCCATAGCGATTCATTACAAGCTGGCGCAAACCCATCCAAAAACCAGGCATCTATTTTGCCATCTTGTAAGGTATGAAGAGGTGTTTTGCTATTATGGTTATTGCTGGATAACTTAGCAAGGTTATCATTGGCATCGCCCAGCCATAAATCCAGTGTTAAGTTGTCTTCTTCAAAGTTTAAACGGTGGCAACCCTCAATTAAGGTGGGGTAGGCGGCAAGCAGTTTTTCAATCAGTGGCGCAAGTTCAGGTTCTTTTGTCGTCCAGCTCACTAAAGCTTTTTGTAAGTCAGCTTTAGACAGTGGGAATTTTTCAAAACTAATAAAGTGCAGGTGTGTGTGGTGCGCTTTTGCCTGATTTTTTAGCTGGTTCCAAAGTTGCCAAGTGGCAAAAAAATTGAGTCCTGTACCAAAGCCCAGCTCAGCAATGATAAAGGTCTGGTAGTCCTTAAGATTAGCAAAACGCTGTGGCAGTTGGTTGTGTTCTATAAATACATAGCGAGACTCTGTTAAGCCATCAACAAGAGAAAAATAGACATCACCAAAGTTTTTAGAAACGGGTACGGTGTTGCCGTTATCATCTTCTCGCCATTGTATTTGAGCAGGTTGGATTGGGTTTTGCATAGTTTAGCCTTTGATGCACAAAAAGTAGTGGCTGTTTACCAACGCTCACGTCGACCTATGATTAACCAAGTAATCAGTACCCCTGTTAATAAACTGACAAGTACCGTTAATGCCCCATACAAAAATAATTGCCCACTGCGCTCATTAACTAAAACATTCACTTGTGTTTCTAGGTCATTCACTTGGTGTTGCAATTGGGCATTGCGTGTTAATAACTGTTGATTAGCCTGAGAAAACTCGTTGTTTGTTGGCTCATATTGTGAAGCAAACGAGTTAGGGTTGTCTAAAGGGTTTGTTGGTTGTTGCGGCGTGTTTTGCCCCTCAACCGCTTGTTGAGTTTGAGGGGTGACTTGACTATTATCTGTTGTGCCATTTTGGCTAGCATCAACAGATGGTTGGCTATTAGGGACAGCAACGGCATTGTTAAAGGCAACAATTAATAGACTTAAAAGAGCTAATTTGCGCATGAATCTCAACTTTATTTATTGTTATTGGTAGGGGTTGGTAGGGCTTGTATAAATGGCTTAATCTCTACGTGGCTATACACGCCATCACGTAAGTACGGTTCATCATTACACCAAGTTTGTGCCGCCTCTAACGAGTCAAACTCTGCAATTACTACGCTGCCAGACATGTTTGCATCATTGTGTTCTATTGGGGTTGGTCCTGCAATCACAAGGCGACCTTGCTCCTGTAACGCTTTTAAACGTGCCACGTGTTCTGGGCGTGTAATTTTACGCTGGGCAGTACTGTCTGTCACGTCGTGTCCAATAATGACAAATAATGGCATGGCTAAGCTCCTAATTTTTGTTTTTATCTACAATGGTATGGTTTATATGCTTTCTTAACACTGCAAATTGGGCAATCATAAATACCAGCATAAACGGAATCCAACCATAGGTTTTAAAACTTATCCAGGCGTCTTGAGACATGTGGAATGCCGTGTAATAATGCACACCTGCCATCATTGCAAAAAAACCTGCCCACGCTAGGGTTAGTTTTTTCCAGCCACTGTCGGTTAATGTAAATGCTTGTTTTAATGCCATTTGCATTAATGGTTTATTGATTAATACACTACCAGCTAGGGCTAAAGCAAAAACGCCATTAATAATAGGCGATTTGATTTTAATAAAGTACTCATCATTAAATAAAATGGTAATGCCACAAAATACAATGGTTAAAATCAATACGATCCATTGCTGTTTATCAAGTTTTTTGTCTTGACTGAAAAAATGGATGGCGTATACGACAACGGTTGCAACGAGTAATGCACCCGCTCCTGCAATGACACCATATTGTTTGACACCAATAAAAAATGCAATAAGGGGGATAAAATCTAGAAATTGTTTCATAAAAAATAATCGTTAAAAATATTTGTTAGTTTACACGGCATAACTGCTAAATTAAACTGTGAATTGCTAAATTTTGTATAATAATCACTATTAAAGTGGTATCTAAACGTTAAAAAACAATGTAGCGTTTTTTAAAGTTAAGCAATCACATAAATATTCACCAAAAATCAACTCACTATTACAAAAGAAATAAATTATGAAAATTGACTTACACTGCCACAGTACTTGCTCTGATGGTACTTTTAGCCCTACTCAAGTTGTCGAAAAGGCAGGGCAGGCTTGCATTGAGGTGCTTGCGTTAACAGACCATGATACAACGGCAGGCATTAATGAAGCAAAAGCTGCAGCGGTAGCGCAAGGCATCACCTTGATTAATGGCGTAGAGATTAGTTGTGAGCATACATTGTCTGGTGGTTATGGCAAGCATCAAAATCATACCAAAATCATCCATGTTGTAGGGTTGGGATTTGATGATATGGACAAAATGAGTGAAACGCTTGCTCAGCTTCAGCAAAGCCGTGCAAACCGAGGGCGTGCGATTGTGGCAAAATTGGCACAAATATTGCCAACCAATGATTTTGATGTCAATGAAGACGATTTATGGCAAAAGATTTTGGCAAAAGCCGACGGCAACCCGCAAGCCGTTGGTCGGTCGCACATTGCGCAAGTATTAAAAGCAATTGGGGCTGTGTCTACCATTCAACAAGCGTTTGATAAATATTTGGCAGACAACAAATCAGCTTATGTAAAGATTGATGCACTCACTATGCAAAAAGGGATTGAGCTGATTCATGCGTGCGGTGGCAGGGCGGTGTTGGCTCATCCAACACGTTATAATTTATCAGCCACGCGAGTGCGTAAGTTAATTGAGGCGTTTAAACAACTGGGCGGCGATGCGTGTGAGTTGCCAGCAACTTGTGAACCTATTAGCAAACGACAAATGATAGATAGAGCCATTGCTCAGCATGATTTGATGGTATCGGTTGCCAGTGATTTTCATGGTGCGAGTATGCCATGGCGCAGATTAGGAGATGTGCCTAAAAAAGGAGCAGAGCAGGTTGGTGTTTGGGAGCAGTTTATTTAAACACTTGCAAAAAAAAACCTACTCTTAAGCAGTAGGTTTTTTTTAGGCAAAGTTGTAGTTAGCTTGCTAAAAAATAACAAGTTAATAAAACAACGTTTAACGCTCTAAATACTGGACCTTGCCTTCAACACCGTCCCATTTATCGGCTTCTGGCATTTTATCTTTCATTTCTGTGATGTTTTCCCACTCTTCAGCAAGTTCTGCATTTAAGTCAATAAATTCTTCTTGCCCTTCGGGTACTTCATCTTCAGAAAAAATAGCATTTGCAGGACACTCCGGCTCACATAATGCACAGTCAATGCATTCATCTGGATGAATTACTAAAAAGTTTGGTCCTTCATAAAAACAATCAACAGGGCAAACTTCTACACAGTCGGTGTATTTACATTTGATACAGTTATCGGTTACAACAAAGGTCATGGCGGCAGCTACTCCCTCATTTTGAGTTTAAAAAGAGCGTATTTTACGCTGTTTAGCAAAATATCTCAATCTATCATAATATACAGTCGTTGTTGTACTGACAGTATAGGCGCATAGATTAGGTGTAAATTGCTTTTTCAAGGTTTTTCATAACCAACGCAAACTGCAACATGTCGTTATCCATCTCTTTAAATGGGTTGGTGATTTGTACTATCCAGCCTGAGCCTAAACCGGCTTCAATCGCTTCACCTTTTTTGTTCCACATTTCAGTTAGTTTATAGGTTAAATTACCTTTTGGAGTCATGATTTCAATGGTGTTACCCACTTCTAATTTGTTTTTAATCTCAAGCGTTAAACGGGCATCTGTTATCTCAATCACTTCAGCGACAAATTGCTGGTGGTCGGTTTTTGAAGAGCCGTATTCATAGGTTTGATAATCACTATGCACGTGACGACGCAAAAAGCCCTCGGTATAGCCTCGGTTTGCTAACCCATCAAGTGCTGAGATAAGGTTGGTATCAAACTCTTTACCAGCCAAGGCATCATCAATGGCTTTACGATAAACCTGAGCAGTACGAGCCACATAATAATGCGACTTGGTGCGCCCTTCGATTTTTAATGAATGCACGCCCATTTTTACCAAATCAGGAACCAACTCAACCGCTCGCAAGTCTTTTGAGTTCATGATGTAAGTACCATGCTCGTCTTCATACATTGCCATTAGCTCACCAGGGCGGTTTTGTTCTTCTAGCAATACCACTTCGTCACTGGGCTTTTGTACATAATCGTCGCCCATTACTTGTTCACCATTTAGGTTCATCATTGGTGTGTTGGCATTGTCATCATTCATGCCTTCAATGGCTGATGGTTCTGCAATGGTTTGTGTATCAATTTTTTGATTAGTGTTTTGAGAAGGATCAAAAGTTTGAGGCTGATTTGTTTTTTCAGCAGGGACAATATCACCTGTTTCGTTTTCTTCGGCTTTATAAGTGTTGTAAGACCAACGGCAAGCATTGGTACAAGTGCCTTGGTTGGCATCACGTTTGTTTATGTAGCCAGATAACAAGCAACGACCAGAATAAGCCATGCATAAAGCACCATGTACAAACACTTCGATTTCCATTTCTGGGACTTCTTGGCAAATTTGTTCAATCTCTTTTAATGACAGTTCACGAGAAACAATGACACGGCTAACACCCATTTGATGCCAAAACTTTGCGGTTGCCCAGTTAACGGCATTGGCCTGTACCGATAAATGAATCTCCTGTTCCGGGAAGTGCTCTCTTACCATCATAATCATGCCAGCGTCAGACATAATCAAGGCATCTGGTTTCATCTCTATTACTGGGCGTATGTCTTCAATAAAGGTTTTTAGCTTGGCGTTGTGGGCTTGGATATTGACCACAACATAAAACTTTTTGCCAAGGCTATGGGCGTAATCAATGCCTTTTTGTAGGTTTTCTTCATCAAAGTCGTTATTACGTACACGCAGGCTGTAACGCGCTTGCCCTGCATAAACGGCATCGGCGCCGTAGGCAAAAGCGTATTGCATGTTTTTAAACGTACCGGCTGGGCAAAGTAGCTCTGATTTTTGTACAACTTGGGTTTGAGTAGTGGTGCTCATTAATTTACCTTTGGCTAATGTAATGCGATGGCTATTGGGTTTATGTGTGCTTCATCAAATTTTTTCAACCCTCTATTATATGATATTTATTAACAAAATAAAATAAAGTTGAGTTAAATAGTGGGAATTAATCTACTATTGATAAATCAGCATTTAAAAAACAAGTATGATAGGCTATTATCAGTGTTGACAATAATTATGTAGAGAAAAAAATGAGCAAACAATCAAACAAAACAGCGGTTATTTTGCTTAACTTAGGCACACCAGATGAGCCAACCGCATCCGCCGTGCGTCGTTATTTACGTCAATTTTTATCAGACACTCGGGTCATAGAAATCCCCATGTTTATTTGGAAGATTATTTTAAACCTGTTTGTATTGCCAATTCGCTCAAAACGAGTGGCACTTGCCTATAAAGAAATTTGGGGTGTAGGCGGAGATACGAATGAAAAAGCAGACTCGCCCATCCGCCATTTGATAAACAAACAGGCCAGCTTGTTACAGCAACGCATTGATGCAAGAGTTGGCGAGGGGCAAGTGGTGGTTACCCGAGCCATGACTTATGGCAACCCCAGCATCACACACACCTTTGATCAGCTGCAAGCAGAAGGCGTAGAGCAGTTTATTATTTTGCCATTGTTTCCGCAATATTCTTCGACTTCTACTGGAGCGGCTTATGATGCGATTAGCCAGTGGACAAAGTCACGCCGTAACTTGCCAGGCATCACCATTATTAAAGATTACTATAACCACCCAGCATACATCCGTGCGTTGGCAGAAAGCGTACGAGCCTTTCAGGCAGAGCATGGTAAACCACAAAAACTTTTGATGAGTTTTCATGGCATCCCACAACCTTATGCGGATAAAGGCGACCCGTATGCCGACCGATGCCGACAAACGGCAAAACTGCTGGCAGATAGGCTAGGGTTGCACGATGAAGAATGGCAATGTAGTTTTCAATCTCGATTTGGTGCGCAAGAGTGGGTAAAACCTTATACAGATGTCACGTTAGAAGAATGGGGTAAAGCAGGAGTGGACTCTGTTCAGGTCATTAGCCCTGCGTTTTCTGCCGACTGTTTGGAAACGCTAGAAGAGCTTGCTGTAGAAAACCGTGATAACTTTTTAAATGCAGGTGGCAAACATTATGATTATATCCCTGCCTTAAATGTTGATGCTGCACATATTGATTTAATGGCAGCGATAACCTTGCCGCTTATTGATGCGTGGGGCAAAATTGATATATCAGTATAAAACTGAGTAAGCTTATACAAATACTACCATTGAATTGACTAAGTGAGCGGTTGTTACAATAATCTGCAAGTTTCTCAGATAACGGTATCACATAGAGGGTATAGACTAAGCTTTAGTTTGGTTTATACCGTACATCCGCTATGTTGCATTTAAATAAATCTGCTTTAAGCTGAGTGATTGCAGCCAACTATACCGACTATCTATACCTACAACACCTATTACTAGGTAAATACGACGATGCAAATTGATTTTGACAGCCTTAAAAGCCGTTATAAATTGCGGATAAGCCAAGCTGGTTTGCTTATGTCAATGCTTGGCTTTTTTGCCTTAACCGCTTGCTCACCGGCGCAGTTAGAAATGATTAATGACGTTGTAGAAGTTTCTGTAATGAATGACGGGCAAACAAAAACCGAGGCTGGTTTTACACGGGTTGTAAACTCAAACAAAATACCTAGTGCTACTAAAACCATAAATTGTAGTGGTATTAAAAAAGGGCAAACAATTACTGTAAGTGGGCATACCAAACTTTCTGCCCAATGTGACCTAACGGGCAAGTCGGTTAAATTTTTGTTAGATACCAGCAATACCTCGCTTGATTGCCAAGGCGCTAAGCTAAGCCAAAATAGCAAAGACACTAATAATGCCAGTGCCATCACCATACGCCCAAAAACCAATAAGGCGATTAGTAACATCACGGTTGCCAATTGTCATGTGCAAGGGTATGGGCATGCTTTACATATCCGCCAGCATACCAACCCCAATAGTCGATATTTAAAAGGGGTGACAAGCACAAGAGATAATAAAGTTTTTGCCCCTTACGATATCAACATTATTAATGTTAGCTCAAATGGCTCAAAAAATAGTGGCATTTTTGTGGGTGACCATAGCCACAATGTGCATTTTAGCAAGCTGTTAGTCAGGGCATCGGGCACGGTAGGGCTTTATTTTGAGTTTGGCACACAACACAATCGTGTGGAAGACTCGGTATTTGTTGATAACGGCTTTCGTATTTTTAAACCCAATCGTGAGGCAATTGCGATTGACTCCTCTGCAGGCAACATTATTACCGGTAATCAATTTATCCATAATGGGGCAGGAGGGATTTTGTTGTACCGCAACTGTTTTGAGCATGCCAATGACAAAACACGCAGCAACCATTTTAAGCGTACGCAATCTAGCAAAAACAATATTATCAAAAACAATTTATTTTTAGATGAACCAGTGGGCGTATGGGTTGCAGCACGCCAATCACGCAACCTAAAAGGGTTTGGCTGTGGGGCATATGTGATTAGTGACTCTGCCACCACAAGTTATCATCACGACAGTGCTAAGGATAATCAAATTATAAACAACCGTTTTGTTAATGCTGATAAAAGCGTGGTGGTAGAAGATGATGGCACCTTAATTAAAGATAATGATTTTAGCAAAGCCATGGGGCATCCGATTTCGATTGGCTCAAAAATAAGAGAGCAAACCGAGCGTGGCGCTGTTAAAAATACAAAGATTATCGGTAATGTTTTTTCTGCCAGCAAACCAATCAGTGAGCAAATATCCATAACCAAAGCGAGCCAACCATTAACTCAGGTTATACATTAGTTTGGTAAGCGTTAATGTGCGTTTGCTATTTTTTTAAATAAAAAAGCCTCAAAATTAAATGAGGCTTTTGTTTTTTGATAATAACTTTTGATGATAGCCGTTATGCTATTAACAAGCGGTGCGACTCACTAATATTACCTTGGCTATTTAACACCCACCATTTTATTAATACTACGCACTAAAAACTCTGGGCTAACCTGAGCAACACTGTTAAGCAACTTAGCTGGCATACCAACCGCATAGTGTGGCTTGTTGACTCTATTATTGGGTTTGCTTACCAGCTTGTTAATGGTGTTTGCCACATCTTCTGGTTTTAGGTTAATGCCTAAGCGTTTAATGCTGGTTACTTCAACCCCTTTGGTCAGGTTACTATTAACCCACAATGGCATCACATCTACCACTTTAATACCCAGTGCAGCATATTCTATATTTAATGCTTCAGTTAAACCACGTACAAAAAACTTGCTTGCAGAGTAGGGTGCAATTTCTGACTGCCCATAAATGGCAGAAGCAGATGACAGATTAATAATTTTACTGTATTTATCGCCTTTTAAACGTTGGGCAGCTTTATGGCAACCAATGAGCACGCCATTACAATTAATATCTACCAGTTTTAGCTGTTGTTCTAGCTCTGTTTTGGGTAGTTCGCCAGATACCAAAATGCCAGCGTTATTAATGAGCACATCAATACCACCAAGGTGCTCTACGGTGTGTTCTAATGCGCTATCCCAATCTTCTGGGCTAGTCACATCTAAATGCCCTTGTACAATACGTTTGGCTTTATGCGCTTTTTTAAAAACTTTATCGGTTAACGCACTGCCTAAAGTGTCTGTATCTATATCAAACAGTGCTAAACTATGCCCTTGTTTAGCAAGTTTTTTTGCCGTCGCCAGCCCAATACCACGGCTAGCGCCGGTAATCATAATAGTAAGCTTGGTCATTTCAATATCCTTTTAAATGAGTAACATAAACTAAAGTTAATATACATTTTTATTATAAAAAAATCGTTTATAGTTTACCTTACTTTTTTATGTGTACCGAGTTCATAAAAGTTAAATCCCTATAAATACAATGGGTTAAGAGTTAATGCAATACAAAAAAACACATGACTTTTGCCGTTTTTTGCTATAAAATCCGATGCTGAGTTTACTAAATTTTTAATTCAAAACTATCTATAAATAAATTATTTGAGGAAACAATCATGAGTTTAATGTCAGAGTTTAAAGACTTTGCTGCAAATGGTAGTGTTATCGACTTAGCTGTTGGTATGATTATTGGTGCTGCGTTTGGCACAATTACAACGTCATTGGTAGAAGACATCATCATGCCGCTTGTATCTGCTGTGATGGGCGGTGATTTAGATTTTGCTAACATGTTTACTGTGTTGGGTGACGTACCAGAAGGCACAGCCATGACTTATGAAGCACTTAAAGAAGCCGGTGTGCCAATGCTTGCTTATGGTAACTTTATTACTGTACTTATCAATTTTGTTATTTTAGCGTTTATCATCTTTATGATGGTACGTTCAATGAACAAAATGCGTGCCGCTGATGAAGAAGCACCAGCAGAGCCAAGTGAAGAAGTGGTACTACTGCGTGAAATTAGCGAAAAACTTAGCAAGTAATTGATACAATTACAGCGTATAATTTGCTATATAGAGCAAAAGCCCTTATCTTTAGGATGAGGGCTTTTGCTTTTTATCTTTTTTAATCAACTTTAATCGGTATTGTACCGACTCAAAATTACCCTCCTCAACTGCATACACATATAAGCGAGTTTAACCTAAATGCCTAACCAAACAACAAGCAACCCTCAAAACAACGATGTTGATCAATCAGCAAATACAACAAAGTTTGCTGATTATCAGTTACCTGAGCCTTTATTAGCAGCACTGGATGACATGGGTTTTAATAGCCCAACACAAGTACAAGAGCAAACCTTAAACCAAGCGTTAGCAGGCAAGGATTTGATGGTATCTGCCCAAACGGGTAGTGGTAAAACCATTGCCTTTTTGTTGCCGTGTTTGGCAAATGTTATCAACACCTTACCACCAGAGCATAGCCGCCATAAAAAATCACGTCCGCAAGTTTTGGTAATTTGCCCAACAAGGGAGCTTGTGCAACAGGTGTTTCAAGATGCCGTTAATTTAATTAAAAAAACACAAGGCGTTCGTATTGCCAGCGTTGTTGGTGGGATGTCTTACCCAAAACAAATTGCTGGGCTTAAAGGGGCACAGGTGGTGATTGCCACCCCTGGGCGTTTGCTAGATTTACAAAGCAAAAACAACATCTCGCTCGACTATGTTACCCACCTAGTGCTGGACGAAGCCGACAGAATGCTTGACCTCGGCTTTAGTGAAGCCCTTGCCAAAATTGCTCAGTTTTCGGCAAATAGAGAGCAAACCCTGCTGTTTTCTGCCACATTTGCAGACGAGATTGTGCGCCTTGGTAGCAAATTAATGAACAACCCTGAGCGCATTGAGCTGGCTAACACGCAAGACAAACATGCCGACATCACACAGTCACTTTATTGGGCAGATGATGAAATGCATAAGCAATCCTTGCTGATGCATTGGTTACGCAATGAGCCGATAGAGCAAGCGGTAGTATTTGCCCCAACCAAGGTAGAAACCGAACGCTTGGCGTTTGATTTACGCAAAAAGGGCTATGATGTTGTTGATTTGCACGGTGGCATGCAACAGCATTTGCGTATGAAGCAACTTAAAAAACTGCGTAGTGGTAAGGTTAAAATTTTAGTTGCCACCGATGTTGCCGCACGTGGGCTGGATGTGCCAACCATCAGCCATGTGTTTAACTATGGCGTACCCATGAAAAACGAAGACTATGTGCATCGCATTGGGCGCACAGGGCGTGCAGGCAAGCAAGGCAAGGCAATTACGGTTGCCACCCATGTCGAGCGTAGCCGTTTAATTGAGTTGCAACACTTTTTAGAGCAAACCTTTGAGGTGCATGAAGTTAATGGTATGGAGCCAAAACCTTATATTGCCAAGCGTGAACGCAATAGCCGAGGTGGTAAAGCAGGCGGTAGAAATGGTAAACCAAGAGGTAATGGCAAAAATGGACGAAACCGTGGCTTTGATTATGACCCAACCAAAGCAAAAAGAAGAAAAGGCAAGCGTTTTGGGGCAGAGCGTGCAGACAAGTTTGGTGAAGGCGTTGGCGAGGGTAAGCAGCATAAAAAAGTACCTAAACCAAACTTAAAGCGTACTAACCGTAATGCCAAACCAATGGGCAAGCCAGTTAAGCGTACTGGTGTGAAAGAAGAGGTTTTTGGTAAAACCAGTAAAATGGTTAAGGGCTTTAAAAAGGGTAAGCCAAAACATTAATTTTAACATTGTGTTTTGATGTTATTTTTAGGTGTTATTTAGTTTTTAAAAGTCGTTATTTTGTAGCGAAAACCTGCTTTTCGCTATTATCTACCTGTTTTTGTGGGGCAGTGGCACGGTTTGGCGTGTCGCTTGCTCACCGCGTCGCCCCGCCAAAACCTAGCCTTTGCAACCCACCAAATCAGGCAGTATAACCGCTGCAATCAGGGCTATGTCAGCATCTGGTTTTTTCTTAACTAAGTGTTTTTTTACTGACTAGAATTTTGTCGTGTTAAGCTCGTACCTTGTTAACACGACCTAAGTTGGCGCTTGATAATTGGGTAAAAATTTCTTTTGGTTAGTTTTAAATAAAACTCTACATGTTTGCTGGTTTGTATGGGCGTGGTAAGTTACAGTATGATGCACATAACTTCTCATTTTATAAACGTATAGAACCAACATAGATGAACAATGATAGATTGGAAAAAATGAATAAGTATCGTCGTTTTTTTTATACAGAATTTAATATTGATTTAGACAGAGTAGGTAATACACTCTATCCATTAAAGTCTGAATCTGGCATCACGATTGAATCTTTTGGCGATGAATCTAGAATTTATAAAATTGATTCTGGTAAGCATATATCTATCAGTACATATCATCCAGACTTTTTTGATTTACAGGTTTTATTTGATCAATACCGCAACAAATCAAAAAAATTACTGTCAGTAAATCTAGATTCATATCCAACAAAGGGCTGGTATCGAGAAACTAAAAACTTTGAAGAGGCAGTAGCAATTCTCTTGAATCCTTTAGAGACGTATCAAGATTTTGTTGGACGTATCAATGAGATTCGAGAAGTTTTTAAGGAAGTTGTAATTAACCAAGAGTCTATCACTGGTAAAATTGAAGATTGGTTTTATGGTGATTTTCAAACACGAAATGATTGTGAAAGTATAAAAAAAATAAGTGAAACAGAGTGGCAAGTTTTATTTTGGGAGCGTGGCACTGCTAAAGTAGAGATTACAATGTTTGATAAAAAACATGTATATGAATATATAATCAATAAATACCTGCATTTAATTTGATTTATTGAAAAGGAACCGTAGGCTGGGCATCTTGCCCAGTACAACTAACCTAAACCACCACAACAGCCCCCGCAAAAACAGATGCCAAAATAGCCCTGATAGAATAATATTGAACAAAAGTAAAGGCACATAGCATAACAATGTTGGAGGCGTTTGCTATATTGAAAAAGGTCTTTATTCATCTGACTGGGGTAATGATGGTATATTAACTATAATGGATTTAGAATACGATTAGGTATTGTTGGTTAGGCAATGATATTGCTGGGCTATAAGCCTAAGAAAGTTAGTATAGTGCCAGTGAAATAGGAGCTGATTATGGATTTTTTTCATGTGTGTTTTTTGTTATCGCAAGCTTGTTTGGGTGAGATAAATGATAACTTCAAGAGAATTTATTTTTCTATGAATGGTAAACAAATATCCCTGTATTTTATCCTAAATGATAAAAGTCATGAAGATGAAGAAGTTATAAGAGATGAAATAATGTTTGAGTTCTCATTATTAATTGATAATTTTTTAGAAGCAAGTTCAATACAAAATGATTATAACATCAATAGCAAGATATTTTCTACTTCTCAAGTAGAATTCTTCCGTACTTGCCCTGACAAACATGATGTTTTTATAGAATTCTATAGGAGAAGTGCTTAGGGTACGTTCCACGCACTGAAAGATGACACGATGTTGATTTTATTATGTTTATAAATACATGATATTAATAATAAAAATCTTTATTTAATTTGGCTTTTTTGTATAAAATGGTGCGTGAAACGCACCCTACTTGGGTCTACATAACCCCGACCAAGTGGTGGGTGGCTATTATGCGGATAATGTAACCAATATTGGTAGAGCGGATGTGAATAATTCCATTGGTGCTAGCAAGCGTAGGCTGGGCATTTTGCCCAGCTATTTTGTAAGGGGTTTATAACTTTACGAATATTTCAATCCGTTATTTTTCTAAAGTTTGTTTGTATTGATTTTTTAGTTTTATAATCTTCTGGGCTAAAAGCCCAGCCTACTGGTACTGTAACTAAATCGGGTCATAAAATAACCTATAAAGAATATGACATTCAAAATGTAAGAGATGGTTTAGGTGCAGGTACAGACAGAATCGTTGTCGGTAGTGACGGCAGAATGTATTATACAGGTACTCATTATGACTCATTTGGAAGAATAAAATGATTGTCTTTGAAAATAAAGAAAGCTGGAATCAATTTGGTCAAAAACGGTCTGAGAACTCAGATAATATAATTATTAACCTGAAACAATGTAAGCTAGAAGATGATTTTTTAATAGCTATTGGCAATAATCTTAGAGCCAGTTATAGTACGGACATTCAAATAGGAAAAAACCTAGACGCTTTACATGATATTGTTTCTGATTGGTTTATAGAACAATGGAATAATTGGAAAGATGTATATATTGTAGGCTGGTTAGAGTTTGTTAATAAGTATCCAGTTTTTTCTCAAAAAGTTTTATTAGTATTAAATGATTCATACTTAACCAGCCTTACAGCACAGATGTGTGAAGTTGTGCAATGGCAAACAATGAATTTAAAAGAAGCTAATTTTTTTGATGCTATGTATGAGTCGCCACCTAATATTTATCTAATTATGAATTAGTAAGGAATATAAGGCTGGGCATCTTGCCCAGCTATTTTGTAGGGGATGTATAACTTTACGAATATTTCAATCCGTTATTTTTCTAAAGTTTGTTTGTATTGATTTTTTAGTTTTATAATCTGCTGGGCTATAAGCCCAGCCTATTGGTACTTAACTATTCTAATGATGGTTTGTTATATATCACAAACTATCATTACAAATCAGCAACAGCTATAGGAACTTGGAAGTAATTATGAATATTGTACTAGATGGAAAAAAAATCTTAACTGAACAGGGTTTTCACGATAAAATTGCAAAAGTATTTGATATACAAAAATATTATGGAAAAAATCTGGATGCTTTATGGGACACATTAAGTGCTAATGTTGAAAGACCTGTTCACATCACTTGGATAAACGCAGATGTGTCAAGAAAAAACATAGATACTTTTGATGATATAATTAAAGTGTTCAAAAAAACTAAAAAACAAGATGAACAATTCAATTGGGTAGATAAATTTACTTATGAGATTATTCCATGATGTCTAAGCGAGCGTAGATACCATTATCAAAATCAAGCCAGAGAACGTAGGCTGGGCATCTTGCCCAGCAAATTGTTATGTTCAAATAAAAACGATATTATGAACAAAGCCTATAAACATAAAATCAAACGATAAATCAGCGCATGCGAACCTAAATATGAGACAAAACCAAAGGTGGATGTTACTTTATTACCATAAACCTGTATGATAGAAAATCACAACTACTTACCAAACATATAGAACAATTTCGCAAAGCTTATAAAAAAAATTAACACAGTGCGTAGGGTGCGTTCCACGCACTGAAAGATGACACGATATTGATTTTATTATGTTTATAGATACATGATATTAATCATAAAAATCTTTATTTAATTTGGTTTGGTTGTATAAAATGGTGCGTGGAACGCACCCTACTACTTGCTACGTAGATAACATTACCTTCAATTACTCATCACAATATTTAAAAAACTCAGGATTAAAAGTTACCGTATTTGCTGCTAAATCTTCACTTTTAGTAATTCTTTCTCCCTGATTATAATAAGTAAATAAAGGTGTATTTGGAGGATAAATGAAACCTGATAATTCAGAAATAATTCCTGTATTTTTGCCTTGTAAAAACTCCACATTTACTCGTAACCTCCAATAGTCTTTATAACCTTCATAGACCCTGTTAACTCTAAACTTAGTGCCCACATCAATTGTATCTGTTTTTTTATGGGTTCGTATTCGTTCATCAGCAACTGACGTAGGAGTAATAAAATATTTTTGGTATATATGAACTTTATGACCATGCCATAAAATTAATGGCTTAATATTTTCAATACAACGGTTATCTTGATTAGACACATGGGTCTTATCTGAGCCTAAATCAGACCACAATTGCATATAACCAGTAATACCACAACCTGTCAAACTTAAAGCCAGCATGGTTATTAATGCTTTTTTCATAGTAAACTCTCTAACGTAATATGATATAAGACCAGCCTACGCTTGCTTGTTTTATAATCTATTAACATTTTAAATAAATGTTTATTTAGATACGTAAGTGTTATATTTATTTGATTTGAAATGGTTCAGCTTATTAGTTGTAAATATCAATGAGCCTCATCCCAATTTTCACCTTTATCTACTTCCACCAACAAAGGCACAGCAAAATCAACCTGCCAGCCTAAGTCTGTCGCTGTATTTGTCAATACATTTTGCATGGCAGTTTGAATCAGTGTACCAATTTCATCAGCCTTATCTTCATCGACCTCAAACACCAGCTCATCATGCACCTGTAATAGCATCTTGGCATGGTCATCAAAGCCATTATCCGTTAAAGCCTTATCCACCGCAATCATCGCCAGCTTGATAATATCTGCTGCACTGCCTTGTAGTGGGGCATTAATCGCCGCACGCTCAGCCCCTTGCTTGACCATACGATTACTGCTTTGGATATCTGGCGTATACAGCTTACGCCCTAAAATGGTTTCTACATAACCATAATCATAGGCACTGGCACGGGTGTTGCTCATGTAGTCTTTGACCTTAGGATAACGGGCAAAGTACAGATTAATATAGTCCTGAGCCTCAGTGCGAGACAACCCAAGCTGTTTGGCAAGTCCAAACTGGCTCATGCCATACAGCAAACCAAAGTTAATTGCCTTGGCATTGCGTCGTTCTTCTTTGCTCACCTCGTTGATGTCCTTACCCAACACTTCGGCGGCGGTGGCTTTATGAATGTCCAAGCCTTGGTTAAAGGCGGCAATCAAGTTTTCATCACCTGAGAAATGAGCCATCAGCCTAAGTTCTATTTGTGAGTAGTCCGCCGCCATGATGATGCGTTTGGCAGTGCATTGTGTAGGCTGTTTGCTTGGCTCTGGTGCGATAAAAGCTTGACGTATTAGGCGACCTGTTGCCGTGCGGATGGGGATGTTTTGTAAGTTTGGGTCAGTAGACGACAAACGCCCTGTACTGGTCAACGCTTGATGGTAGCTGGTATGTACACGGTCGGTTGTGCCATCGGCAACTTTGGCAAGAGCATCGGTATAGGTGCTTTTTAACTTAGATAAACTGCGGTATTCCAGTACAATTTCGACAAGTGGGTGGTCAATCTTAGCAAGGACTGACTCTGAAGTAGAGTATTGCCCTGATTTGGTCTTTTTACCGCCTGCAATGCCCATTTTTTCAAATAAAATCACCCCAAGTTGTTTTGGTGAGCTTAAGTTAAATGTCTCACCAACGATGTCATACGCCTGTTGTTCAAGGGCATTGATTTCGTGGTCAAATCGCTCAGACAACTCAGCCAAAAACGCCCGATTAATTAAAATGCCGTTGGCTTCCATTTTGGTTAGGATTTGAGCGGTAGGGATTTCTAATTGTGTAAGCAGGCGGGTATTATTGTTATCCTGTCTTAACTGTTGGCTAAACAGCTCATGCAACTGTAAGGTAATGTCGGCATCTTCACAGGCATAATCACTGGCAATGTCGATTGCCACTTTGTCAAAGGTGACTTGTTTCGCGCCTTTGCCTGCTATGTCTTCATATTTGATGGTATCTTTGTTTAGGTAATGTTTGGCAAGTGCGTCCATACCGTGGCGAGTCGCAGCAGCGTTGAGCACGTAGGAGGCGAGCATGGTATCAGACTGCCAGCCGTTTAGCTCAATGTCATAGTTACTTAACACGTGCGAGTCGTATTTAAAGTGTTGTCCTACTTTACCGATGTTTGGATTTTCTAAAATCGGTTTAAGCCTTGCAAGCACAGCCTCACGGTCGAGTTGTTTGGCAATTAATGGGTCTGTTTGTTCTTCTAGTGCTAGGGTTGCCTCTTCGCCTTTTTTGGTAAGTCCATGAGCCAGTGGAATGTAATAGGCTTCGTTGGTTTCTAGTGCCACTGACACGCCAACGATTTCCGCTTCACGCCAGTTTAGGCTGGTGGTTTCGGTATCAAAGGCAAAATACGGGGCAGACGCAAGACGTGCTACCAAAGTATCAAATGCAGGCCGCTCAAGAACCGTGTGCCATGCGTTTGGTGTGTCTTTATCTTCATTCGTCACCGTTGCTGTTTGCTCTGTAGAAGAGGTAGGGAATCCATTAGCTTGAGCATTAGCAGGGTGGTTTGGGTGATTTAGCGAGTCCAAGTCTTTTCTAAACTCAAGCTCGGTATATAACGCACGCAACTCGTCAATATGTGCGGTTGGGTCGGTATTGATTCTTAACGCTTCCCAATTGGTGCCGATGTTCATATTGGTGACAATGGTCGCCATCTGTTTATCCGTGACGGTATTATCAGCAAATTCTACAAGGTTTTTACCCACCACACCTTTTATGTTGGGTGCATTGGTAAGGATATTATCCAGTGAGCCATATTCTTTTAGCAGTTTAACCGCTGTTTTTTTACCGACTTTTGGCACACCTTTGATACCGTCTGAGGCATCGCCCATCAGGGTTAGATAATCAATGATTTGCTCTGGAGCAACCTCAAACTTTTCATGCACGCCTTGCACATCAGTAACCACGCCTTTAAAGCTGTCTTCTAGCACCACGGCACCATTGACCAGCTGTGCCATGTCTTTGTCCCCTGTAGAGATAACCACATGATGACCTTGCTCAACTGCACGGTGGGCAAGCGTCCCTATAATGTCATCTGCTTCAGCCCCTTCGATACGCAACATGGGAATGCCCAATGCCTCAACCAGCTTATGAATATAAGGCAGTTGTTGTACTAACTCCTCATCCATCGGCGGGCGGTCACCTTTATATAGCTCAGATATCACATGGCGAAAGGTAGGCGACTTTGTATCAAACGCCACTGCCATGTGTGTAGGGTGATAGCGACGCATCAGCTTATGTAAGGCATTGAGCGTGCCCTTGATGGCATTGGTGTGCAACCCCTTGCTGGTGGTCATCTCTGGTAGGGCATGATAAGTACGGAATAAATAGTAAGAACCATCAACAAGGATAAACGGTGGGTCATTTCTATCCACATGGTTGGTATCCATCAAGGCGACGTTTGGCATGGTATCAAAGTCGGGCAGGATGGTTGGGTCGATAGCGGTATGAGTTTGGGTAGGAGTGGGATTGCTCATAATTTTGTCTTGAAAAGTCGTCTTTTGAAAAATATTTTAAAAATAGATTGGTTAATTATTATAACGATTAATGGTTAAGTTTTGGGTAGAGTTTTACTGATTATTTATTATTTACTGATTATCTATTAAAAGATAAACCCCACTATAAAGCAGGGTTTAGGTGTATAGCAACAATAAAATTTAGCTTAAAGCGAGTAGTTAAAACTGTACCGCTTCTACACGGCGGTTTTTGGCTTTGTTTTCGGCATTGTCATTAGCTACTATAGGTTTGGTATCACCAAAACCAACGGCTTTTAAGCGATTTGCATCAATACCTTTGTCTATTAACGTTGCCATGACGGTTTCGGCACGTTGCTGAGATAAGGTTTTGTTCATCTGGCTATCACCAGTGTTATCGGTATGCCCTTCAATACTAAGTTTTAGCTCTGGGTTGTCCGTTAACAGAGCAAATAACTGCTCAACATCATCCATACTGTCTTTACGAACCGTTGCCTTTGCTGTGTCAAAGTTGATGTTTAATACCAATTTTTGGGTGTCATCAAGCGTGGCTTTAGGGGCTTCTGACTCGCTTGGTTGTGTGCTGTTGGTGGCATCTTGTTGTGCAACATCATCTGTTACTTTAGCTGTCGTGGCATCTGCTTGGTTGGCATCAGCCTTAGCTGGGTTATTGACGGACAAAATGCCAATTTCACCATGGCTATCATCACTCATTACTTGGTAAATACGTTTACCATCAGCATGGTTAACGGCAAATTGGCGTACAGTGCGCTCGGCAAAATCACCAGCCATATAGCTTTGGATATCCATGCCATCTAGACTATTAACTTGTTCACTTACTTCTGTTGGTACAACGTTGTTAAACAATTCAACCGCACCAATTTTATTCATGTAGTCGCCCACATTTTTGTCAAAAGCGGCTTTATCAAAGGTCGTGCCATCTTGTTTCATGACAACGTCTAAATAGTCTAACTTACCAGTTTCGGTAACAATTTGTTTGCCATCAAATAGGTTAAGTTTGGTTGTCTCCCAAACTTTGCTAACGGTTTGACCCGCGTCTGCACCTTCTGGTAATTTGATTTTCATACCTTCTGGTAAGCCAAAATCCATGATGTCACCAATATTGGCAGCACTGGTGTTAATGCCGTTCCAGTCAAAACCGCCCATGGCTAAAGCACCAACACCTGCTAACGCACCTGCTTTTGCTTTATCTAGGTTATCGCTATTAGAGTTTGGTTTGTTGGCAGCCATATTATCTTTTGCATGCTTTTTGTCTAATGGGCAAGATGAGTTGCCATCGGCATTGGTTGGTGCTTGGCAGTCACCACAAGCGGTAAGTGTGGTAAGGCTGCTGGCAACGAGTAGGGGTAACAGTAACTTTTTCATGATAGTCATCCTATTGATAGTTAGCAAGTTTGTGGCTGTTAAATATTGTCGTCATTTTTTAATGGCTAAAACTGCTTTGTTACAAGTTTGTTTTACCCAACTATTTTACATAGTTAGGTTTACGTTTTTCAACAAAGGCGGTAACGCCCTCTTTAAAATCATCAGTTTTGGCAAGCATGGCTTGATGTTGGGTTTCCATATCTAATGCACGGCTTAAGCCAGAAATCGCAACTTGATTGGTCATTTGTTTAATGGTTGCTAGAGCAGTAGCAGGCATTTGAACCAAACGCGCGGCTAACTTCTCGGCTGTTTCATCAAGTTGCTCGAGTGGTACTACTTTATACAATAGATTTAAATCGGCTGCTTGTTGCGCGGTGACGGTATCGCCAAGCATGGCAAATTCGGTTGCTTTAGATGACCCAATAAGTTTACTTAATAAATAAATACCGCCAGCATCTGGGATTAGGCCAATATGAATAAATGACTGGATGAATTTAGCATCTTCACTAGCAACACGAAAATCACAACTTAATGCAAGGTTAAAGCCAGCGCCAGCAACCGCGCCTTGTAATTTGGCAATAATTGGTTTTTCTAACCCTCTAATACGTCGGCTAATTTCACCTGCGCCAGCAACCATTGCTTCTAATTTTGCTGATAATGCTTCTGGCTCCATGCCAACTGATAACATTTCTTTAATATGACCACCACTTGAAAAATTGCCATGAGAGCCTTGCAAAATGATGACACGAACTGAGTCATCTGCTTCTGCTTGATCAATGGCGGCTAACATGTCGATTGATAGCTCAGTACCTAGAGCATTTAAGCTTTTTGGGTCGTTTAGGGTAATCGTAGCAATGTGGTTGCTAACGGCATAGGTTGCTTTGGTATTATCAGTCATATTTGAACTCCTTTGTGATATATGAATGAGTAGATTAATGAATTGCCCAAAAAAACTATTTTTTAATACATGCCAACGGTACTAACGCTATGTCGTTAATTATGTACCGTGTACATGTTGTTAATATGCTCCATTTGGGTATGACGATAGAGTGTCCTCAATCTATTTATGTCTAATCTCGTAACTTTTGTGTATGGGTTTTTTAGGATTAAAGTCAAAGCCAATGGTTTGATTTGTAATCTCTTTAACTTGATAGCGCGCTTTTAAACTATCGTTTAATTCAAACTTTGTAAAGTTGTTTGAAAAATACAAAACGCCGCCATTTGTCAAACGGTTCATCGCACGGTTAATGAGTGCTGGGTGGTCTCTTTGCACATCAAATGTACCTTTAAACTTTTTAGAGTTTGAAAATGTTGGTGGATCGATAAAAATCGTGTCGTACTGTTCGGTATTGTCTTTAATCCAAGTAAACACATCATGGGCGATAAACTGATACTTTTGTGTATCGGTAATGTCTATTCCGTTTAATGCAAAATTTTGTTTACCCCAATCTAAATAATTGGCTGATAAATCTACACTGGTGATTTGTTTTGCACCCGCTAAAGCAGAATGCACACTGGCGGTGCAAGTATAGGCAAATAAATTAAGTACACGTTTACCACGGCTGGCTTGTTTAACCAAACTACGCATGTTGCGGTGGTCAATAAACAAACCGGTATCTAAATAATCGGTAAAGTTAACGTATAAAAAGGCGGTGTCTTCTTTAACAACATGCAACTTACCTTTTTTAGTGCTTTGTTTGCTATATTGCTCATTTCCAGATTGTTTGGCACGTGTTTTGATAAATACTTGCTCACGGTTGATATTAAGTACTTCTCTGATGCTTTGTAATGCCAAGTTAAAACGTTTTTTTGCTGTTTCTGCTGGGATGCTTTTAGGCGGTGCGTATTCTTGCACATGCGCATAATTACCGTATAAATCTACTGCCACTTTAAAGTTTGGCAGGTCTGCATCGTACACTCGTAAGTTGGTAACATCAGATTTTATGGCTTGTTTGCGTAGTTTACTTAAGTTTTTTTGTAAGCGGTTAACAAACTCTTGTGCTTCTTCAATTTGTACGTCTGATTTTTCATAACGGCTGATAAGGCTAGAGCCATCACTTCGTAAAATAGTACCATAACGGAAGTAAACCGTAATCGAGCCATTATGGCAGCGCAAAGTTTGTGGGCCTTCGATTGGCAAGGTGTCGGCTTGCTCTACTTCTGATGCCAGTAAACCCAATGTTACCTTGTTGCCATGGTTACCAAACAGTGTTTGTAACTTTAAACCAATACCTTGGTATAAAGGTTTAATTGTGTCTGTGCTTTCTGTGCCACCAATTCGCTCGCCATAAGGTGGGTTAGTAATAAACAAAGGTTTGTTTACCGTGCCATTAGCAATATCTTTACTAAGTGCGGTTTGTAGTTGGTTTAATGGGCGTTGTTGAAGCGTAATTTTGTCAATTAAATTGGTTAAGCCCGCCGCCATTAAGTTTTTATGGGTGGCTTTAATGGCATTGGCATTGTTATCAAGGCCAAAAATGGCAGGAAGGGCATAATCGCCAGTAGTGAGTTTTTCTAATCTTTGGTGATAATCGGTTTGTGCTTGGCTAACCATCTCTTGCCATAGTAATGCGTCATGATGTTTCCAAGCATAAAATCCAAATTGATTTTCTGCCTTGTCAATCCCCACGGGATAACCAGCATACATCAGTAATGCCTCGATAATAAAAGTACCTGAACCACACATGGGGTCGATTAAACTATCAAAAGCTTGTTGGTTTAGGGGTTGGGTTGGTACTTGCTTATGCCAACCAACAGTGTAAAGTAGGGCAGCTGCAAGGTTTTCTTTCAGTGGTGCATCTGTCATAGCAACACGATAACCACGGCGGTGTAGGCTAATGCCAGATAAATCAATAAACAGCTCTGCAGTGGCTTGGTTGTTTTCTTTTTTTGCGCTAATGGTAGCAAAAATTGAGATGTCTGGATTTTTGCTGTTGACATCTGGACGGCTACCAAGTTTTTCATTAAAGGTGTCGGCAATGGCATCTTTAATACGGAGCATAGAAAACTGTTGGTTAACAGCGACTCGTTTATCTACCGAGGTTCGGATAGCAAAACTTTGCTCCACACCAAATTGAGTTGTCCAATCAATCGACTTTGTTAGGGTATATATTTGGTCTGGGACGTCATAATCTGTATTTAGGTTCTTCTTTTTAATAGGTAAAAGTAGGCGAGAGGCAACTCTTGACCATAAGCAAATATGATAGATTTGTGCCAAAGTTACGGATACGGCAATACGCCCTGTACCTGTTATTTCACTGGGTATGTTAAAGCTGTTGAGCTCGGTTTGTAAGGGTTGTTCTAGACCGTCAGCACAGGTGACAACAAGGTCAAAAGATGTCATAAAATAAAGCCAAAATAATCAAAAAATATTATTAATGATTCTAGCATAAATAGGCTTTATAAATTGGGTTATATTTGAATGACTGAGTTTTATAAACGGGTTATTAATCACTAAAAATAAAAAAAGTCACAAACATGAATGGCACTGCTTTTATCATATTAGTTTGGTGAATGTGATAAAAGGTTTAACGCAAAAAAATTTACGTTGTTAAAGCGATTCAGGTTTTGGCATAAGCACACGCATATGCGGATATGGGATACTGATGTCTGATGCATCTAATGCTTTTTTAATCTGTTCGTTTAACCCTTCTTTAATGCGTGGCATGCGAGATACCTGTGCAGGTGTTACCCAAAAACGCACGATAAGATACACACCATAATCGCCGACTTCATCAACAGTGACACTTGGTTCTGGGCGAGATAAAATGCTTGAGTTTTCTTCCAATACTTTAGCAATTAATTGTTTTGCCAAATCAACATCTGACTCAAAAGAGATACAAGCACGGATATCAAAACGAATAAAGTTTTTAGAGGTGAGGTTCACAATTTCTGATGACGCCACAGTGGAGTTAGGCACAATAATGGTGATGTTATCTCGAGTAAGGATGTGTGTGGTACGCAGTGAAATAAGAATAACACGCCCTTCTTTATCACCGATATTAATCCAATCACCTACCTGAAAAGATTGTTCAAGCAAAATAGTAATACCTGCAATAAAGTTTGCTAGGGTAGATTGTGCAGCAAAACCGACTGCCAAACCGACAATACCAAGACCAGCTACCAGTGAAACAATATCAAACCCAAATTGTGACATGACACTGGCAACGCCAAGCATCACAATCAAGACGGAAATAATATTTTTAAGCAGTTGCTCGATGGACTCATTTAGCCCATAGTGGTGTAAAATGCGGTGAATCACTTGCCCAGATGATGCCCAAAGCACATAATATATTGCTGCCCAAACACTTGCCTTTGCGGTCGCACTAATGGTATCTGGTTTAATAGAAATCTGGCTCATGATGGCAATAACGCCAGCTATGATCCAAATATAGCTAAAAACGGAGCGGATAATTTTTTGAGTTTTATCACTAATGTGCAGGCGTTCTTTGTTATGTTTTAGAGTATAAACGGCAAGCCAGTAAAAAAACCACAGGATAGCAAGCAAGATGAAGATTTTTATACCGGTACTGGCAATCTCTGCAATTTGTGAGCTCCAATCTCGGCTTTCTTCTTCTATAGAGCCGCCAATGGCTATATATAAACTGGTATACAAATCACTAGCGATTTGCTGAAAAAAATCAGTAATACCAGTCGCAATGAGCATCTCTTGTTTTCCCTAAAATAAAACAAATACAAAAATACGTTAACCCCCTATACTACAAGGATTTGTATTTAAAAACCAGTATTATTATGCAAGTTTTGATAGTGTTTCATACAATCTTTGCGCATATTCTTTTGCTCTCAGGTTGCGCTGTGCGTGGGTGAGTTTGCCTGCTTTATCAAAAACAAAAGTAGAGCGAACTAAGCCCATGGTCTTTTTGCCATACATGTTTTTTTCTTTAATGACATCAAAATGGTTGCATAACTGTTCATCACCATCACTAATGAGCGCAATGCCCAGTTCTTTTTTTGTTATAAATTTTTGGTGTGACTCAACACTATCACGAGAAATGCCCACAATCTCATAACCTAAGTCAGAAAACTGTGTTTGCATGCTTGTAAAATCGACTGCTTGAGTGGTACAACCTGGCGTGTTGTCTCGTGGATAAAAATAGACAATTAAGCCTTTGTTACTATTTGCGTGTATTTCGCTTAGGTTAGTTTCGGTGACGACAAATTCTTTATTTTTTTGAGTGACGAGTTGGCTATTAAACGTTGGTAGGGCAATGTTTTCGTCAGTAGGTTTTGCCATGACTTAATTTCCTTTTTTATTAATTTGAATGTTTGATGTGGTTAAGAGTCTAATGTAAAACGTCTTCTTATGGTATAAAAAAAGACCAGTCTATACCAGTCTTTATTTATGATTTTATTGCGATGTAGATTAAAAAAAATATAGAGCTTTTTTTATTTTGTTGGCTCAGGCTTTTGAGGTGGGTTTAATTTAAGCCCCACTGTACATTGCTGAAGGTCCTGTTGCATTTTTACCATAAAAGGCATTGTCATTGGGTCTTGACCGCTTTGAGTCAGGCTTTGAACTTGCCACATTTGTTCAAATGTCATTTTGCCGCGTACATTAACGGTGCAGCCACAAAACTTTTGTGCTGTTTTGTTATCTGCAACCTTATACTTTACGGTATCGGTAACACAAGTATCAATCATTTGTTGTTTAATATCAACCGCATTTGCGGGTAATGAGACGGCAAGCGCAATGGCGCATAAAGATAGATTATTTAAAATTTTCATATCAAATTTACATTTATTAAAATTGGGAACCCCAACTGTAGCATAAAAAATATCAACAATGCGAGTGCCTAACAAAACGTAACGATTCTGTTAAGTTTAAGGCCTTGATTGGTAATGCGTTGGATCATCAACACCAGCTTGTTTAAAGCCTTGCTTGCGTAGTACACAGCTGTCGCACTTACCGCAAGCTTTACCACTTTCATCTGCACGGTAGCAAGAAGTAGTTAAACTATAATCGACACCTAAAGAAATACCAAGCTGGATGGTTTCGGCTTTTGATAATTGTTGTAATGGCGTTTGTATGTGCAGCTTATGGCCAGTCACGCCAAATTTTGTTGCAAGGTTTGCCATCTTTTCAAACGCTTCAATATACTCTGGTCGGCAGTCTGGATAACCTGAATAATCAACCGAGCTAACACCAATCACAATATGGTTTGCTTTGGTTACTTCTGCTACAGCCAAAGCGTAAGATAGAAATATAGTGTTACGGGCAGGGACATACGTGTTTGGTATGTCACTGTTTAGGGTGTTTTGTTCATTAGAATCGAGTGAGCTATTGTTAACCTTACCATCTGGCACAATCATGCTGTGGTCAGTTAATGATGATCCACCAAGCTGTGCAATATCTATATCAATAATACGATGGGCAACATCTGCCTGCTTTGCGTTAGCGATGGCTGTTTGCAGCTCACTATTGTGGCGTTGACCATAATTAAAGCTAATGGCGGTTACTTTATTGAACTGCTTCTTTGCCCAATAAAGGCAGGTGACAGAATCTAAGCCACCAGATAAAAGTACAACAGCGTTTTGAGTTTGGTCATGTATTGTCATGGGTCTATTAATTTTAAGCTAAAAAAAAGGTCGGTTATTTTAACAAATTTAATTAATTTTTACTGCATAAATAATAGTAACGGATGGTTTAAAAGCGGATAGTTTTGTTATAATAACCCACCAATTTTAATGATTAAATACACAATATACAATGACCCAACCACAAAATTTTATTAACGCAGCCAACATCAGTGATGATGAACTTGATTTGCAAATTAATGCACAAGATACAGTGACTGAAAATAATACGGATGAAGATAAACAAGAACATGAGCCTTACCATAAAGGTGTCAACTCGGTTCGGTTCCGTAAATTGCAAAAAAAGATACGCAAGCATGTGTCTTGGGCGATTCGCGATTTTAACATGATTGAAGAGGGTGACGTGGTCATGGTTTGTATTTCTGGCGGTAAAGACAGTTATACATTGCTTGATATTTTGTTGTTTTTAAAACGTATTGCGCCTGTCAACTTTGAGGTGGTTGCGGTGAACCTTGATCAAAAACAGCCAGGCTTCCCTGATCATATTTTGCCAGAGTATTTAAACCAGCAGGGTATACCACATTATATTTTAGAAAAAGATACTTACAGCATTGTTAAAAGTGTAGTGCCAGAAGGTAAAACGTATTGCTCGGCTTGTTCTCGCTTGCGTCGTGGTTCTTTATATGGCTTTGCAAAACAAATTGGGGCAACAAAAATTGCGTTAGGGCATCATCGTGATGATATTTTAGCAACCTTCTTTTTAAACCTTTTTCATGGCGGTTCTATTAAAGCCATGCCACCCAAGCTTTTAAGTGATGATAAACAAAATGTGTTGATCCGCCCGCTTGCGTATGTAGAAGAAAAAGACATTATTAAATATGCACGATATAAAGACTTCCCAATTATCCCTTGCGGACTTTGCGGTAGTCAAACCAATTTACAACGCGCAGCAATTAATGAGATGTTACGAGAATGGGATAATGCGCATCCACAAAGATTGGCATCTATTTTTAAAGGCATTCAAAATGTTGCGCCATCACAACTGGCCGATAGAGAGCTGTTTGATTTTGAAAAATTAACCCTTGATCGTGATAATGAAGAAAGACTATTTGAAGGGGATAATATACAAGTTGGACAAACCGATGAATTAGAAGACATAGGCTTACCAACGCAACCAAAAGTTAAAACTTTTAACCCTAAATATGCCAATAAAGAGGGCATCATACCAACGGTTAATCCGATATTGTAAGCGATAGCAATATAAAAAAGAGCCAGCTAAGCTGGCTCTTTTTATGTTAATAAACAACTATGAATTAGAAGTTTTTAACATAAGATACGCCAAATACCCAAGGGTTGATTTCGGCAGTACCAATATCTTGGTCATTTAGTTTTACATCAGACTCTAAATCGATGTAGCGAGCGTCAACACGCACAGCTTCACTGGCAGAGAATGGGATATCCACGCCAACGTGACCAGCAACACCCACGCTGTCATCTAGATCTAAGTCATTACCATTAGCTAAGTAAATACGCTCGTCAAAGAAAGTTGTATAGTTAACACCAACACCAATAAATGGTTTAACTGGCATATCTGCACCATCAAAATGATATTGTAAAGACAAAGTAGGTGGCAGATGTTTTGTTCTAGCGTCAATGACATTGCCATCCGCATCAGATAATGAGATGTCATGTTTAAATGGGGTTGCCGCTAATAGCTCGATACCAAAATTATCTGCAACAAAGTATTCAGCTGTGATTGTTGGGCGAACATCACCGTCAACGTCAACCTCTAAAGCGCCGTCAAGTACCGAACCATTATCGCTATCTGGCATAACATAACCAGCACCAACACCCAGTGACCATGTGCCAGCAGGGGCAGCAAAGGCTGAAGCCATTGTAAAAGCAGTAGCAGTTGCAACTAATAATGTTTTAAGTTTCATCATATATTCCTCTAGTTCATTTGATGAAGGTATCGCTAATGTCATTTTAATAAAATGACATTGCTCAAGATAAAAACCATAATTTATCTATGGGTTTATTTTACATTAATTGCAACTATAGTGAAATATTTTTTTAACTTTTTAGTCATATATGAGTATTGAGTCAATGGATACGCTTGTTTAGCCCTGTTATTGAATCGCTGGTTGCTGTTTTTCTATTGTTTGTGTTTTTTGGCTATTTGCTTTAACTTTAACTGGTTGAATGACGGTTGGAACAGTGCTGGTTACCTGATATTCAACTTTTAGTGCTTGCTGTTGGTATTTTGCCGTAAGCCAATTTTCAATGCGTTTTTTGTCTGTGTCACTTAATGCTTGTTTACTGCCTATTTCAACTTTTATTAGTGGTATTGGTTGTTTGTCTTTTGCAAAAAGCTCGCCACGGCTAATGGTTGTGCTATGTATTTTTGTATATTGTGCAGCCAGTTCGGCATATAGGCTTTCGTCTTCTGATATAAGTTTGCTAGAGGAGGCCAACTCAGTTTCAAGGCGCTGGTTTTCTTTACTTAACATTTCTACTTGATTGACCATACTATTGTATAAATCTTGTGTTAGCTCAGTTTTTAAGTTACTTAAGTCAAGTGCGCTTGTGCCAGAGTTTCTAATCGTTACGTTGGCTTTTTTAAAACCTCTTTGGATAAGTTGGTGTTCAAACTCATTTTGAATCTTATTAGGCTCATCTGCGCCACCCAATGTTAATATAACCGATTGTTGCTGAGGGTTTACGTCTTTTCCAAGTAAGATAAGACCGTTATTATTAATGCTGGCATTGATGTATTGGTTTGTAAATTGTGTAAATTGGCTTTGTTTTACAAGATTATAAGCAAAGTAAATGCTGGGGATAATCATTAATAAAACAGTAATAACAATGTACATGTGATTGCGTTTTTCGGTTTTTTTATCCACATAATGACGCTTTGGTAGATGAAAGATATTCACAAACAAGAAGGTGGCGAGGGCAATAAACACGCTGTTAATCGAATATAAAAAGAAAGCCCCAGCAAAATAAGACCAATTTCCTTGAGCCAATCCAAACCCAGCAGTACACAAAGGTGGCATTAATGCCGTGGCAATGGCAACCCCAGGTACAACATTAGACATGCTTTTACGAGTGGTAGCAATAATGCCGGCAGAGCCACCGAAAAAGGCAATCAGTACATCCCACAAAGTAGGTGAGGTGCGTGATAATAGTTCGGATTGGGCAACATCAAGCGGACTAATGGTAAAATAAAGAGTGGACGCAATCAAACTAATGAGGGTGAATATTCCCAAGTTTTGTAGGGCAAGCTTAATAAGTGAGGCATCATTTACGCCCATGCCATAGCCAATACCCACAATTGGTCCCATTAAAGGGGAAATTAACATCGCACCAATCACAACTGCCGTTGAGTTTACATTTAACCCAACCGATGCAACCAAAATTGCAAAAAACAATACCCACAAATTGGTGCCTGCAACCTTTACGTTTGTGCGCAGTGTTTCGTCTATGTCATCAGCATTGGCTTGGTCTTTACGTAAGTCAAATAGTTCAACGATGACTCTAGAATTGCTTTTGTTTTCATCACTCATACTAGATTACCAATTGTTTTACTATTTTTTATTCTAAATGATTTTTTTAAATTAGCATATCTCTGATAAAGTTCAGTTACAATTGTGTTTAATTTTATTCCAAAAACTTATTTATCGCGCATGGTTAGTAATAAAGCAGAAAAAAAATAACAACAGCCAATGCCTTGCAATAATTTATGGATACGTCATAATGATTATCTATAATAAAAAGTTGATTTAATATAACTCAACAAAAAGAATAGGGGCAATAGGAGTATATTGTGGTAAAAATTAGAGAAGGATTGCCGCTAGTAGATGGACAAATAACCGAGGTAGACAGTGTTAGTCTCACGGCAAAAATTGCAAATGTCCCTCAAGTAGCCAACCAAGTAAAAAAGGCACAAAGCTGGCATGAGGACTACATCCATCAACTACACACTCGTAAGCTTAACTCAACCTTAGATCGCTCATCCAAACGTCAGTATAATGCCGAAGAAGTGCATTTGCCTGATTTGTATTTTGAGGACTTCCCAAAAAAACAAGAAACAGAAAATAAAAATCATTATACAGATGAAGGCAACATTAACTTTAAAGTTGATATTGATGTCGATGCTTGGCTATTAAAAGTTGCTGATAGGATTGGGAAAAAGCAATTAGATAATTTAAAGACAGCCGTTGCTTTTATTCAACAGTGTGATGAAAGTAATGATGAAGATAGATCCAGTACTTTTGCCACAGGTATTGGCATGACGGATATCTTAACGTATTTACACCAAGATGAAGAAGCGCTTGTTGCGGCAATGCTATATCGTAGTGCTCGTGAATCCTTGATTACGCAGCAACAGATTGAAGAAAAATTTGGTAAAAATATCAACAACCTTGTGCAAGAAGCACTGGCGATGGGGCGCTTGTCGGAAACCATTGAAAAAAACCAGCGACTTGAAGACTATGTTATCAATAATCAGCGAGAGCATTTAACCAACATTTACAGTATGTTGATTTCGGTAACAAATGATGTACGCGTGGTTTTAATCAAACTTGCCGAGCGTACTTTTTCTATGCGAGAGCTTGCATTTGCCCCAGAAGAACGCCAAAAGCGCGTTGCTAGAGAGGTGATGACGATTTATGCACCACTTGCTCACCGTTTAGGTATTGCGCAATTAAAGTGGGAGCTTGAGGATTTAGCGTTTCGTTATTCCTCACCAGAAAGATATAAAGAAATTGCCAAACTCTTATCAGAAAAGCGTAGTGAACGAGAAGCCTATATTGAGCGTGTTCAAAACCAGTTGGTTGACGCACTTGCCGAAGAAGGTATTGAAAGTGAAGTTTCAGGGCGAGTGAAGCACATTTATTCTATTTATCGCAAGATGAAATTAAAAGGGCTATCCTTTGATCAGTTGTATGATATTAGAGCATTAAGGGTTTTAGTAAATACCAAAGCCGAATGCTATTTTGTGCTGGGTATTGTACACAGCTTATGGCGGCATATACCAGAGCAGTTTGATGACTATATAACCAACCCAAAATCCAATGGTTATCGCTCACTACACACCGCAGTCATTGCAGAGCAAAAATCATTAGAAGTGCAGATAAGAACCCATAATATGCACTTTGAAGCAGAGCTGGGTATGTGCGCTCATGTTAATTATAAAGAGGGTGGTAAGAGTGACACTTATCTTAATCAAAAGATTAGCTCATTACGCCACCTTTTGGCATTACAAAATGATAACCAAAAAACAGGGGCTGATGGCAAGTTTAATGATGAATTTGATGAAACAGTAGAACTTGATGAAGAAGAACAACTCGTTGATTTTGAAGAATTTGAGCGTATTTATGTCTTTAGCCGAGATGGTGAAATCACCGAACTGCCGAAAGGTGCAACGGTTTTAGACTTTGCGTATTATGTGCATACTCAAGTTGGTAACCGTGCCCAAGCAGCAAGGGTTAACCAAAGATATGTGCCGTTAACTTATAAACTTAAAACGGGCGAACAGGTTGAAATTATAACCAAAGCGGCAAGAGAGCCAAACCGTGATTGGCTTGTACCCTCATTAGGTTATATCCATACCAGCCGAGCAAGAAGTAAACTGCGCCAGTGGTTTAATCGTCAAGATAGGGATAAAAACATTGAAATTGGTACACAAATGCTTAACAAAGAGCTTGAGCGTTTGTCTGTGCATCCCAACAGTATTGATTTGAACAATTATACAAATCATTTTAGCGTTAATAATGCTGACGATATTTTGGTTGGCTTGGTTACAGGCGATATTGGTATACATCAATTAACTAACCAAATTTCTAAAGAACTTGACTTAGAACCAGAAGCCGATGAAATTGAATTTAAACCAAGTGTTCATCCTAAAGCAACTGGCAAGCTAAATGCCTATGAGATTAATGTTGATGGGTTAGATAATATTGAAACTCACCTAGCTAAATGCTGCTCACCTGTGCAAGGAGAACCGATTGCTGGGTTTATTACACAATCGAAAGGGGTCAGTATTCATAACCGTGGTTGTATTGAGTATGCACGTTTAATAGAAAAAGAACCAGAGCGACAAATTGATGCCACTTGGTATGCTGAAGTTGGGCGGGCACAGCCTGTTGTTGTGCAAGTTGAAGCTTATGACCGTAGAGGTTTGTTGCGCAGTTTATCTGAAGTGATTGATAATGAGAATATTAATATCCGTAAGGTAGAAACCCTGAGTACAGAAGATGATATTGCTCGGATGACTTTCCACATTGAGGTATCTGGTTTGGCACAATTGTCTAAACTATTGGCTAAATTAGAACAACAACCTGGTATTATCCAGTCTCGCCGTGCGGTGGCGTAGGTTATGAGTTTAAGGTAAGCGTATGCCAGAGTTGCCAGAAGTAGAAACCACAAAAAAAAGCTTAGAGCCGTTGCTTAACCAAAAAGTGCAAGCCGTGCGTCTTTATCAGCCTAAATTGCGTTGGCAAATCCCTGCCGATATTGATGAGCTTGAAGGTTACCGCCTAACCAAGCTGAATCGACGTGCAAAATATTTAATTTTGGACTTTGAGAAAGCCACATCCTTTTTCCATAAAGAAAGTGTGAATGGGCGGGGTTCTACTCAAAAATCACTCATCATTCACCTTGGTATGTCGGGCAGTTTACAGCAATACCCAAAACAGACAGATAAACGAAAGCATGATCACCTTATTGTTGAGTTTGTGGAGGATGCCAGTAAGATAACTCAGTTACATTATCATGATCCACGTAAGTTTGGGGCTGTGTTGTGGGCAGATGTAATAGATGAATCAGGCAAAACTTATCGTCAGCGTTTGCTTGACCACCTAGGCGTAGAACCAGCCGATGACGCTTTTGATGCTAATTATTTATACCGTTATATCCATAGATTAGATGCAGATGGTAATAAGATAAGCAAACAGGCAAAGCCAATTAGCCGTGCTATTAAGTCGGTAATTATGGAACAAAAAGTGGTGGTTGGTGTGGGTAATATTTATGCAACTGAGAGCCTGTTTTTATCTAGTATCCACCCAAGCACGCCTGCCAATGTGTTAACGCCAGAGCAACTTTCTCTTTTAGTTGCTCATATCAAGTCCGTTCTTGCGACTGCCATTAAAAAAGGAGGCTCCACCCTTAAAGATTTTACCGTTGGTGGAGGAACCACGGGCTATTTTCAGCAAACCTTGTTGGTTTATGGCAAAGACAAACAGCCGTGTCCAACTTGCAAAACGATGATAGAGAGTGTGAAAATTAATGGGCGGGCGAGTACATTTTGTCCAAAGTGTCAGCCTTTGTAGATAGGGCAGAGCTTTTACTTAATAGTATGACCTTATGGGCTGATAGCTCATAAGGTTTTTTAATCAATAAAATGAATGAATATTACCGTATAAATGCGTAGAATGGGGGCAATATGCAAATTAAACTCATAACCAAAAATCAGTAGGCTTATTAAGAAGTTTTAATAAACCAACGTTGATGAAAACATCAATGCTAATAAAATAATAAAGACACTTAAATGACAAACCAAAAAGTAAATACGAATAAAAATAATGATTTCCCTAGCCTTTGGGTAATGGTGATGGGGGTGATGATTGCTATTGGCCCCTTATCCATAGATATGTATTTACCTGCTTTGCCTGCCATGGCAAAAAGTTTTGGGGTTTCAACTGGCTTTATTGCTAACTCTGTGCCAGCCTATTTTATAGGTTTGGTATTTGGGCAGTTATTTTATGGACCTTTTAGCGATAAAGTAGGGCGTGTTAAACCATTTTATATTGGAATGGCTATATTTGTTTTGGCAACAATTGTTTGCCTGCAAACAGAAAATCCCTATGTGCTTTTTACAGCGCGCACTTTTCAGGCATTAGGGGCGTGTGTAACATCTGTCGTTACACGTGCTGCTATTAGAGATACTTTAACTCCCAAGCAAACAGCAAAAGCTTTTGCTTTAATGATGTTGGTAATGGGGGTCGCCCCTATTTTGGCACCATCATTGGGGGCATTGTTATTACAGTTTGCAGATTGGCATGCTATTTTTTGGTTTTTGTTGATTTATGGTTTATTAAATATTGGTTTGGGTAAATTATTTTTAAAAGAAACCTTAACTGATGAATATAGAAACACACAACCATCTAGCCAGATTATTAAACAATATGTTGATTTATTAAAAGACCAAAGATTTAGTTTTCCTGCTGTTGGCGCAGGGTTATTGATGGGGGCAATGTTTGTTTATATCAGTTCGTCATCTGAGCTATTGATGGATGGTTATGGACTCTCAGAAAGTCAGTTTAGTATTATTTTTGGTACCAATGCTTCTGGTTTTATTGCATTAACTCAGCTAAATCAGTGGTTGGTTAATCATTTTAGGTTGGTTAGTATTTTACGTTTTGGCGCTTTGCTGCAGCTAAGCGCTGCTCTTGTATTAATGACACTGGGTTTAAGCATGGGAGAACAAGCTTGGCTACCTTTGGTTTTACTGAGCATCTTTTTTTGTATTGCAGCGTTAGGGTTAAGTCAGCCAAATGCCGGTGCGATTGCGCTTGCTTATCAAAAACATAGGGCAGGTATGGCAAGTGCTTTGCAAGGGGCGCTGATGTTTAGTGTAGGGATTTTTGGTGGGTTTTTACTTAATTTGTTTCCTTTTAATTCGGTTGCAAAACTTGGTATTACCATGTCTATTTTAATGGTGATGGGTACTTTACTGGTATGGAAAATCAACCCAGATTTAGACCTAGAAGATATTGAATAAAAGTTATCCATAACGTTTAAAATAACAAAAAAATAATATTAAAATACTAACAGTATGTTTTAATACTATATATTAAATTTGGATTTTAACCGTCGTTTATAAAGAGGAAGGATATGAAAAAAATAATCAAACAACTCAGTGTTGCAGCGGTTATCTTAGCAACCAGTGTTGCAGCACTTGCTTATAACGATAAAGATAAATCACAGATTGAAGAAAAGATCACCCAAATCCAACACGGTTTTAAAACAGGAGATGGTTTTGCTTTTTTTGCTAATATGTCTCCTAAAGTGTTAGAAACGGAAGGTGTTAATCTTGAAGAGCTGAAACAAACATTTGCTAAAAACCCCAAAAAAATCAATCAAACTCAACAAGTCTTTTATTTAGCAGATTTAGAAAAAGCAAAAGTGATTGAATCGGTAAGTGGTACAGAGTATGTTTTATTTCCAGTACTTTATATCGATAAAGATGTTGCAATGTCGAGTGTATCAATGGCGGTAGAAGAAGCTGGTGAGTGGTATGTTAACCACCTTGAGCTGATCAATGTTACTAAGGCGTATCCAGAGATGGCAAAGGTTAATATTGATGAAATGCTTGAAGAAATGTTTGCAGACTATGATGATAAAAATCAATCAGCAGAATAACACCACCTTTTAAACTTTTATCAACAGTCACTAGTAGTCAAATCAACTAATCAAACCGCAAAATATCCATCCCCAAGCTGTGGTATACCATACTTTGATGTACCACAGATACCCGTTGACCTGCACCCAGTGCAAAAAAAAGTGGTAGCAAATGTTCAGCGGTTGGATGTACCAATTCAACCCCATCAAATGTTTGCCAATCCAAAGCACTCGGCACATCATATTTAAGCTTGCTTAGTAACCAGTCCTTAAAGCGTTTTGCTTGCATGTCTATGGTTGATGCGCCCCATCTTAGCTGTTTTAAGTTGTGTGTAATACTACCAGAACCTATTATCATTATTTGTTGCTGTCTTAATTTTGCAAATAAAGCCCCCAATTGATAACAGGTATGGGCATTAAAGTGTAATGGTAAAGAGAGCTGCACGATAGGAATGTTTGCCGCAGGGTATAAATGCTTTAAAGGAACCCAAACGCCATGATCAAACGCACGGATGGGGTTAAGTGAGCAAGCAATATTTTTCTCGTCAAGTTGTTGGGCAATATATTCAGCCAGCATGGGGTGCCCTAAAGCAGGGTAGTCTATTTGATACAAACTGTCATCAAACCCTTTAAAGTCATGCCATGTTTTTGGTCTTGGGTTACTGTTTATTTCTAATCGTTGCGATTGCCAATGCGCAGACATAATGATAATGGCTTTAGGCGTCGGTAAATTTTGTCCAATTTTGTTAAGTGCGATGGTAGTGGCAGATTTTTCTATTGCTAAGCTTGGCGCACCATGAGAGACAAACAGTGCAGGTAGGGTTGCAAGTTGATTGATATCTTGTATCTTACTACCCGGCACTGCGTGAGTGGGCATGAGAGTGGTTAGTGATGTGTTGGATTGTTTCATTGCTTTTTTGATTTACGGTTAATGCTTCTAATTATATTGTCTTGATAATTGTATTGATGCTCAGATGAATTATTATCATGGATGATATGTCCTTCATTATCAATATGCTTATAATCAATAGGCTTAGAGCGGGGCAATATAAAGTCTAATGGATGCGTTAATAGGTGCATAAATACCAAGCGTATCAAATTACCCCATTCTGCAAAGGTAACATTTTTTGATTTTAATGCCACAAACAAGGCAAGCGTAAAACTCACAACTAAATTTGCCAATCCAATAAAAAGTACGCCTAAAATGCTTATAAAAACCAGATACAGACTTATGGAAGCTGTGTCTAAATTATATAAACCATGTGCCAGATTGGCAGAAGCAAATGCAATGTGGCGAATGTCAAGTGGCAACCCTAGGATATAACCAATAGTACCAGTTGACCCAAGCAGCATACCAAACGAAAAGTTGCTCATAAGTGCGCCCAAATTGTTTTGTATGTAGTTGGCAAACTGAGCTAATTTTTTGGGGTTCAGCCACTGAGTCAAAAGCCCATGGTTGGCGATACGCTTGCCAATCTGATTACTTACCGCAAGATTATCATAATAGCCTGCCACTAACCCTGAAAAAAACAAAAACACCCCTGCCAGCATGGCATGGGGAATAGCGAGCGAACTAATTGGATTTAAGTCGGCAAGTAAGCCGTTCGCTTTATATTCAGTAATAAATGGGTTGCCAAAAAGTGATAGCCACAACCAAGAAACGATGAATGCAATTGGCATGGCAAGTAGGATATTGCCTGCAATGGCGACACCTTGGCTACGCATAATATCAACAATTAACTCTGACAAGCTATTGAGTTGATGCTTGGCCTTTTTGCCTGACTCTTGCGCTGAGTCAGAAATGGTAGAGGCAATAGCGGCCGCTGTCATGGCAGGTTGTTTGGTGGCGACGGTGCCATGTAAAATATGGATAAGAACAAAGCCAAACCCATAAATAAAACTGTCAATAATTGCCCGCCATAACGGAGCGACAGACCACTCGTAAGAAAGAATTTTAAGCGTTGCCATGATTGGGATTATTAAACCACCAATGGCTGCTTTTTTAAACATTTTATAATAACCAGATTTGTCGGTGGTTATATAATGCTCGCCAACTTTACTGGCATTCTCGGTAACTTTTTGTGACAGTAATCGAGTGTTATTATTCACCAAAGAAACGACACTAAAACGTTTTTTCCCATGTTTAACTAAAGAGTGTACGAGAAAAAAGATGGACTTGTATCTTTTTCCTTGATTGTTTGATACCAAACCGATTAATAAATTTAAACGATTGATACTTTTTTCTAATGTAAAAAGTACGCTGATTAACTCAACAGAAACGCCCGTTTTATATATCTGTTTACGGGTAGTTTTAACGATGTCTTGACACTGTTCTAACATCACTTGTAAGTGGTTGGGGTTGACGTCTTCTACAGGCATAAAGTCAGTTAGGTTATCCAGTTGATGCAACTTCCGATAGTTATCTACATATTGTAATGTTTCTTGATTTTGGGCAACAAAAGCAGAAGAGTAATTAAGCATATGTGGATATTTGCTCATGAGCTCTTTATTTAGCCCCATGCCACTGATGCGTTGGGATAAAACGACCATCGCATTTAAAATGTTATTTTTAGTCGTGGCGACCATATGAAGGTCATCATCGTTTAAATGGATGCAATTAATTAGGGCATCGTATTTTTGTAAATCGACAGCCAGCAACCAAGTAATATCATAGTCTTTATCAAATACCTCATCTATAAGACTCATAATATCGTTATCGTCGACAACCATAGGTAAAACACGATGACTGATAAGCTGTGTTAGTTTTGAGAAAAACCCTTTGTAAGATGAAATATCAATATCTGCAAAGATAGAGTCTGGGTTGTATTGATTGATAAGTTGCAGCAAAAATTTACCGAGCGAGGTCTGATAGCTTGGGTTGTGTTTTAATAATTTGATAAGTGCATCAATTTTATCATTGACGTGTTGAGTGTAGTTTGATTCAGAATAATGATGTGGATCTACCCTGAGTGTATTTATCAAGGATTTGAAAATAGCAATTTGCTCAGTTTTACTGACTGGGTTTGCGTTAATATCACAAATTAAATTAAGAATATGCGGAAGGGAAGTGTTATCGATAGTGTGCTGTGTCATATCTGTTGTATTCCCTAACAATCCATAAGTACGTATATTTTGGCATTAAGCTAATAAAATTTAAATTGATAAACGACGTGAGTTGAGTGACAAAAAACCATTGATATATTTATGGGTGTATTTTTGTAAAATTCAATATTAAAACAGGCAGGGTGTTGCTCTTTTAGGCTTCATTTTTTGTATTAAATGGCAATCGTTTATATCATTTTACTTGCTTAACATATCCAATAAGTATGATCTAAAAACATAATTTTGGTTATAACGATTGCCATCTCAAATAGCGAAAGATACAGAATTTGATTGGGTATTAAATGAATGTGAAAAATATATTTGTAGGAGTAGGTTTGTATTTTCTTTAGTTAATTACCTCTATGATAAGGGTGATTGTTGTTAATGCTCATGGCTCGGTAAAGTTGTTCTATTAATACCACACGCACCAAAGGATGGGGTAAGGTTAAATCAGATAATGACCATTTAAAATCAGCATTTGCCAATACTTCTGGTGAGACGCCATCTGCACCACCAATCACAAATGCGATATCATCGCCATTTTGCATGGCATCACTGAGTTTGTCTGCCAGTTTTTCGGTGGATAGCATCTTGCCTTTTACATCCAACACCCATAGTTTTTCTTGTTTGCCTTTTGCTTGCAAAATAGCATTCCCTTCTTGTTCACGGTATTGAGCAAGGTTAGCATCTGATGGGTTTTTGGCACGTTTAGCGGCAGGTAATTCGACCAAATCAGTTGCCAGCATGGGCTGAATGCGCTTGTAATAGTCATCAAAGCCAGTTTGTATCCAACTTGGCATTTTTGTGCCTATGGTTAAAAGGCGTAGTTTCATTGTGTTCTCTGTGCGTTCAATTTGGGTGTGTGTTGAGTTGCCATATTTTACTATTTTAAGTGCATAAACGCCATGGCTGTCATTAAAGTGTCGTTAAAGGCATCGTGCGCGCCTAACTCAGGAACATCAAATTGTTTTAAAATCTTATTAAGCGATTGTCCTTGGTGGGCAATACCTTCGGTTCTGTTTCCTTGTTTTTTTTCATACAATTTACGTATATCAATAACTTGGTTAGGTAAGTTGCAGCCCATGTAATTTTTAGTGAGTGGGTTTAAAAATGCCATATCGATTTGTGGACAAAAGCCAACAATGGGGCGGTTGCCAATAAAGGGTAATAAAATATCTAGCATGTTTTCATAACTCATGCCGTGCTCAACATCTTGCGGTCTCAGCCCATGGATGATGATGGTTTCGGCCGTTGGCATTTTTGGTGGTTTGCACACTAAATCAAGCCCATTACCACTGTTAATTAAACTGCCATTAATATGGATGGCAGCAACCGATAAAATATGGTCTTTTTTGGGGTTTAGTCCTGTCATTTCACAATCAATTGCCACCCACTCGTTAGCGTTTGGTGGGGTAAACATAGTAGCAAGTTCTGGGCGGCTTAAGCCACGCTGTTGCCAGTTTTTTTTGGTTTTTGTTAGCCAGTTCATAGAACCTCCTTATCGGTTCTTTTAAGCTTTATTTTATTGCAGCCAACACTGTTAAAATACCTATTATACAAATCCAGTGGTAAGTAAGTTTTGAATCTAACAGAGGGTTTTAAGTGTTTTAAATTCATAAAAATCTAGGCATAATCTAACTGATAATGGCTGGTTAGTTGCGCTTTAAAGCTTTTAACTACGCTTAAACACTCTTTTAACAAATCTCGCTCTAAGGCGGTCAGGGTGGTTGGATCAACCCGCCTGGCCAATTTATCCTCAGTAGATAACGCCACAGCCAAACGCTGATCTATAAAAAAGTTAAGTGTTTCTGTTAGAGTCTCGGCACGTTCTTGAGTGATGACGCCAGCTCTGGCTAGGGCTTTTAAGCGTGCTTTGGTACTGGTTACGTGCAAAATATCATGCTCCATTGCCATGGTGCGGATACCATGCACAAGTGGGAAGATACCTGCTTTTTTTAAATCAATATCATCAGCGGTGCTGTTTTTGTTTTTAAAGGGCGTAAAGCGTTGCCACCACTGTCCAACATCGCCAAATTGCAATGCAACACGTGCAAATTGGCGTATCATCATAGGATCAGCATTCGCATGGGCAATTTTAATATGTTTACGTAGGCTATCAAGCAGGCTTTCATCTCCGCAAACAAAGTGGCTATCTAAAACGGCAGATACCCAAACCCCATAATTCGGGTCTTTTAAGCTAAACCAAGTGCTGATTTGTTTTTCAAATTTATTGAGCGGTTGTCGCCACATTGGGTTGGTCATCATGATGTTACCGTCACAAAGCGGATAGCCCATTTGGGCGAGCCCTTGATTAAATTGTTCGGCAAAATCAGCTAAGTCTGGATGGCTAAAACCATTGCGAATAATTAATGCGTTATCTTGGTCGGTTCGCATAATTTGCTCGCCACGTCCTTCACTGCCCATAACAATGACACAGGTGTTTTGAAAGACAGCTTCTGGCACAATGAGCCGCCAAAGCTTGGTAAATACCTGAACATTAAGCGCGCGCACCATGCGGCTAATAATGCCAATTTTAACGCCATTTTGTTGTTGTCCGCGTATGTACTGCCCGATCATTTCAACTGCGTCGTTTAGGCTATTTAAATCGGTGGCTTGCTCAATTTGTACAGTAATTAGATGTGAATGGTGCCCTAAATATGCTAATAAATCAGATTGCCCAAGCACACCAATAATTTCACCCTCATCATCAATAACGGGCAGTCTGTGGATGCGATAACGAAGCATGGTTAAAAGCCCTTCGCTAATGTCTTGATGATGCTCTAACGTTTTAAGTTTAAATCTGGCGTATTTTCCACAAGGGGTGTTGGCAAGGTCAATTTGTTCGCTAACCGCACGGCAAATATCGGTATCAGTTAATATACCAACATTGTGGTAGTTGGATTTTGTTGGGTGGTTTTCATTAAAAATTTGTCGCCTTACCAACACGTGTTTTAGTTTGGCATTTGTCATAGTTTTAGCAGCCGTTGTCATGCTGTCAGTTTCTTCAACAAAATGAGCGGGTATTAAATTAATGTTAGTAATGGGCTGTAACATTAATTGCTGTTGTTCTATGTCATCATTTGTGGCTGTTGGCTGTGATTTTTTAATGTGACGTTGTTTTAGTGCCTTTATTTTATCAGCAACCTCACCATTTAACAGCGGCCTGATTAGGCGGTTTTGAGCAGCTATTTTTTCTATCACCTCACCATCAATTTGGAATAATAAGGTCTGTATACTGGCTGTATAGTTATGGTTTGCAATAGGGTGAAACCAATCATTGTGACCATCAACAGCCTGAAAGTCACCAACAAACTTAGCTTCGCCATCACTGTTGTTGGTATGAGTAATGTTACCTTTTACTACCACGAAAAAGTAATTTTTATCATTTTGGTTTAGGTTTTCATCTTTTTCTAAGTATCTAACTTGGGTATGTTTTTTTATGCTTTGGCGTTCGGCAGGGGTGAGTACATCAAAGGGTGGTTGGGTAAAGTTTAACTGTGCCATAATCGTTTCTTCCTTGCTGGCGGATGGTAACCAATCAAATCCATTTATGCTATTGTTTGCTGGGGCGTAAGCGATTTTGGTCTTTAATTGGTTACATAATTTAAAGACCAAAATTAATCCGTAAAAATAGTATGAATTTATAATACCGCTAAAATGCTACTTGAGCAAGAGAGAACAGGAGAGAACAAGAAAGAAGAGGCGTAGTGAATTTTAGTGAAAAAAAGTCACTAAAAAATAACAAAGGATAATCGTAATTTTAAGTTAGTCGTTAACGGCAATATTAACCAGCGTTAATACAAACAAATCATTTAAGCCACGTTTTTTTCTGTTGTTTTGTTTGTATTATCTGTTTGACTGTCCATATTGGTATCCGAGTTTGGTTGGTTATCTAACTCATCTTCTACGTTTTCAGGTTCTGGGTTGTCACTGTCGGTGATTAGATCGCCACTGGCGTTGCCTGCCAATAAATCCCTAAAGTTAATTTGTGATTTTAAAACCAGTTGTTCTGGTTCTACAACACCATAATTAACCTGAAACTTATATAAATTGGTCATAATTTTTTCATTTTTACGTAACCAACGACCAATATCGATATAAAATACGTTGTCTTTTACTCGGGCAAGTTTAATCCGTTGTAAGATCATGCCAAGTGGGTCATCCCCTGTGATTTTACGGTAAAGTTTAATACCATTTTGAATGGCAATGCGCTTAAGATAAGAGGCGGCATGCAGTTCTAACACCTCTGTGTTGCCTTGCTGCGCAAAAACTAACCGCTGGTGATAACGGTCTAATTGGATATGTACCAGCTTAAAATTACCGGCTACTTGAGCATGTATGCCGGCAATATTGACAGTACAATACAGGCGAAACCAGCCATCATTAAGTTCAATACGCATGTTTAAAATGGCTTTTACATTGCGAGTCACAAATTTGTGGAGTGCCTCGTTAATTTGTTTTTGGCTAACCGTTAACAGCATTTCATCATCAATTCGATGGCTAACTGCTTCAATAGGTTCTTGCAAAAGTTGATTAATACGCTGCCATAAGTTGAATAGGTTATTAAATTGCATAGAGTTTAATTGATTGCTTAACAATGATGAGGTTTGATAGCATAACATATATCATCGATAAAAGTAGTAATGGACAAAAAATCAGTGTTATTATGGCTACTATGGCACGTTTTTGTTGCTGCCCAGTAAAAAAAGAAAAAATGGTTTTCTTTAGTAAGGTTATCTAAAATTGTTTGATATAACTTTGCTTTTTGCTAGTATACCAGCCAAACTTGAATTAAAAAGCTAGTGGCTAAGGTCACTAGCTTTGTTACTTTTAATATTTAAAAAACATTAATTTATTAAAATATTTATCATTAATCTCTTTTAACAACCTTTATTATATGAGGTTAAAAGTTAGAAGATTTTGTAGTGTAATCATCATCAGTTTTTTATTAAAAAACACCTAATTTACAATGGGTAAATGTTTGTTTTTTAATATGTTGGAGATAAAAAATGAACTTTGATGTGACTGAACATATGAATTTGATAGTTAGCATCTCTAAAAGTATCGCTTTTGCGATTGTTATTTTTGTTGTGGGGCGGTGGATAACTAGAAAAATAGTTGATTTTGCAACAAAAGTTATGGAACGTAGCAAAGTGGACGATACGATTGCAAACTTTTTGGGCAATGTATTGTACGGTTTTTTACTCATAATTTTGATGATGATTGTATTGAGTACGCTGGGTGTTGATAGTTCATCTATGATTACCATTTTAGGTGCCGCAGCCGTTGCGATTGGTTTTTCGTTAAAAGATCAATTATCAAATTTTGCAGCAGGTGTATTAATTGTGGTTTTTAGACCTTTTAGCCGTGGTGATTTTGTTGACATTAAAGGGCTACAAGGCACAGTAAGAGATATTAGCCTAATGAATACTCGGTTAATCACTTTAAATAACCATGAGGTTATTATCCCTAACAGTGAAGTAACCAGCAATGCAACCACTAATTTTACCTCTCTACAAAATCGACGAGTTGATTTAACGATTAGTATTAGTTATAACGCTGATATTAAAGTAGCAAAAGATGTAATTTTGGCAGTGGCTACAAACCATGATGCTGTGTTTTCTGATCCTGCTCCTGAGGTTAATGTTGTGGGGCTTGGTGATAACTCGGTAAACATCGAGTTGCGTTCATGGACAGCTAACCAATCATGGTTGCAAGTGCGCTCTGATATATTAGAAGAAATAAAATATGCGCTAGATAGACATAATATTGAGATACCTTTACCACAACGTGCTGTGCATCTTATTAAAGAAGAAGATAACTTTAATTAAAGTTTGTTTAAATGCCAGCGACTAAACTGGTTGTCATATGGATTAAAACCCTCATTAGCAAATGCAAGTGAGGGTTTTCTATGTACGATGCTTATTGCCATGACGGTGGTGTTAATCATATGGATTGGCAATATTTAATTTGGTTAAAATATCAATTTCAAAACCTTCCATTTCAATCCGTTCATCTTCGCCCAACTCGTGGTCAAAGCCTAGCAAATGTAATGTGCCATGTACCAGTAAATGGGTGAGGTGGTCAGCAATGGTTTTGCCTTGTTCGTTTGCTTGGCGTACAACAACCTCATGGCAGATGACCAACTCTCCAAGTGGGATGCTTGGTAATACGGTTAGCATTTCAGCAGGTAAGTCACTTGGATACGATAAGATATTGGTGGCGTAGTCTTTGCCTCGTGCCTCGTGGTTAAGTTGTTTGCCTTCTGTTGGGTTTGTGATGTAAATATCGAGTTCTATTTTTTTATCAAAATCGGCTTGATGTACATGAGCAAAGTAGGGCAGGGTTAGTCCATTTTTAACACGGGTGAGCATGTCATCAAGCGTGGTAGCGATGATGTTTTTCAGCTGGTCTAGTTGATAAAATTCTGCAATGGTATTGGCACAAACTTGATTAGCATGGTTTAGGTTTATGAGTGGGCTTGTTATTGGAGTTGTCATGATGATTGATATTAATTTTTTTTAATCGTGGTTTTATCTAAAACGACTAATGTTTTATGTTATAAAAGTTTTACTATTGTAAAAAATAAGCTGGGTAACAACCCAGCTTAGATTCTAGCATGTTAAAAACATATTACATTACATACACATAATTTAAAACTAAACATTAAACCTAAAGTGCATCACATCGCCATCTTGCACGATGTAAGTTTTGCCTTCTAAGCGAGACTTACCAGCAGCAGCGGCGCCTTTCTCACCTTCATATTCAATAAAGTCATCATAGCTGATAACTTCTGCACGGATAAAGCCTTTTTCAAAATCAGTATGGATAACGCCCGCGGCTTCTGGCGCAGTAGCACCCACTTTTACTGTCCAAGCACGTACTTCTTTCACACCAGCGGTAAAGTAAGTTTGCATGTTTAATAACTCATACCCACCACGGATAACACGGTTTAAGCCAGGTTCATCAAAGCCTAAAGTTTCTAAAAACTCAGCTTTGTCTTCTTCATCTAGCTGGGCAATTTCTGCTTCAATTTGGTTGCATAGTGGAATCACTACCGCTTCTTCATCTTTAGCAAGCTCACGTACTTGATCTAGATAAGGGTTGTTTTCAAAGCCATCTTCATTCACGTTAGCGATGTACATGGTTGGTTTGAGTGTGATTAAACCGTAACTTTTGATAAGGTGCTTTTCTTCTTCATCAATCCCAGCAAGGCGAGCTGGTTTGCCCTCTGATAAAAATGGCTCTAGTTTTTCAAAAACCGTTAGCATGGCTTTGGCTTCTTTATCGCCACCTTTTGCTTTTTTAGCAAGGTTGGTGATAGCGCGAGTTACCGCCTCTAAATCTGCCAAGGCAAGTTCTGTGTTAATCGTTTCAATATCATCTAGTGGGCTGACTCTGCCATCAACGTGTACAACGTTATCATTGTCAAAACAACGTACCACATGGGCGATGGCATCGGTTTCTCGGATATTGCCTAAAAACTGGTTGCCCATGCCTTCACCTTGTGATGCCCCTGCAACCAAGCCAGCAATATCCACAAATTCCATGGTGGTTGGCAAGACACGTTCTGGTTTTACGATTTCGGCAAGTTTATCTAGCCTTGGGTCTGGTACAGGTACGATACCTGTGTTTGGGTCTTTAGTACAAAAGGGGAAGTTTTCTGCCGCAATGCCAGCTTTGGTTAATGCGTTAAAAAGGGTTGATTTGCCGACGTTTGGTAAGCCGACGATACCACAGTTAAAGCCCATAGGAGTTCTCTCTTAATAAAAGTTTAATATCAAAAAATTAGAATAAAAATTTGTGCTGTATTGTAGCAAATCTTTTGCAGCTTGTAGAGTTTATAAATGTTTGGTTGTGCAATTATGATTAAACGATAAAGCTGGGTGATTTAAACGAGGTGATTTAATGGCATGTTAGGCTGTTATTGAGTTTCAACAAGACCAACCATCACACCCATGTTTTTCTTGTCATGACGATTGATTGTTGGCGCATACAGTGCAGAGGCGATACCACCATCAAAAAATAAAGCATTTTTACAATTTAACTCATTTTTAAAAAGGTGAGCAAACTCATAAAAATTAACAACGGAGGCACTGGTTACAAATTTAATTGTTTGTTTGCCCTCATGTTCACAAATACCCACACCATTGCGTATTTTTTTTGAGGTACTATCTGGCTTAAATTTTGGATGAATTTTGCCATTAATGACGAGCATTGGTCCAGATTGAGTTGCATAAAGTGGTTTTGTACCATTTTTTAATTTGGTAGCCATCGTTTGGCTTTCGGTAACATAATAGCCTGTTTCATCCCACCAAAAAACACCATTTGGTAAAAGGTGAAAGTTGCCACCACCCTCATTTAAGTTTAATGACAAAACTTGTTGACCATTTATAACGGTGTAGCCGATAGGAGCAAAGGCATCATTATACATACCAGCGTTAGTGGCAAATTGTAAGGTGGCGTTTTTAGCTAGGCTGTTTTGGGCTGCTTCAAACGTAAAAAGGGGTTGGGCATTTTGGTTAGTGTTATCACCACCTGCCCGCCAAAAAAGTTGTAGGTCAAGTTTGCTATTTTCATCAAGCAACTTTGCAGAGTCCGCTTGGCAAATAGAATAAGCAAAAGGTTCATTGACGATTTGGCAAGCGGCTAACAAATCATTGTTTGTAGCTTCATAATTTCCGCAAGCGGTTAGCAAGGTCGCCATGGATGTACTTATGCTGGCAAGTAATAAGTTTTTTAGGTGTTTTTGTGGGTATTTCAAATTTGCCTCAACACAGTGTTTTGATTTTATATTTTACAATGAGTTAATTTGGGTGTATGAGTTATTAAGACCAGTATTATAGCAGGGCAATCTTGTAATGTTGTCATGATAATGAAAAATAAAAATTACATAATGAGCAAAATAACCGCTTGATTTATAATTAAAAGTGATAAAACCTTACCATTTAGTTTATATTTCATTATAATGTGCATTAGTTTTTGGGTAAATAGAAACTCATTAAAGCTACATTTTTTTATACAACATTAGTAATATCGAAACAGGAGTCCATTATGGCTATCGAACGTACTTTATCAATTATTAAACCAGACGCTGTTGCTGGTAACCACATTGGCGAAATTTATGCACGTTTTGAAAAAGCAGGCCTAAAAATTGTTGCAGCAAAAATGCTACATTTAGATGATGAGCTAGCTGGTGGTTTTTACGCAGAGCATAAAGAGCGTCCATTTTACAATGACTTAAAAGCGTTTATGACATCTGGTCCTGTTGTTGTTTCGGTTTTAGAAGGTGAAAACGCAGTACTGGCACACCGTGAGATTATGGGTGCAACTAACCCACAAGAAGCAGCCGAAGGTACTATCCGTCGTGACTTTGCAACCAGTATTGACCAAAATGCAGTGCATGGTTCAGATGCAACAACATCAGCTGAACGTGAAATTGCTTACTTCTTTAAAGATGAAGAAATTTGCCCACGTACTCGTTAATTATGTGCGTGTAGTAAGCTAAGTTTTAAAAAGCCTGTTTATACAGGCTTTTTTTATGTGCTAACAATATTGTTAAACAAAGATATTGGTGCGATGTGGTTATGACTTACTGCGCTTTTATTTATAGCTCCTTTAACTTACCGCACTTAATTTTTGTACTTAGACATTTTGGACATCCATGCCGGTTTCATCGTGTTTGATAACGGATGTTTCTGTTAATGCCTGTTGTTGCCATAATTGCATGCTTGGATGCGTAAGTAGGGTATTGATATAAGTTTGTGATATTTGATTCAATTGGATATCAGAATAGTGGTTATAAGTTTTAAACCTAAATGCTAGGGGGGCAAAAAACACATCAGCCAGGCTAAGACTCCCCAAAAGATAGTCTCCCTCATTTACAAATTCTTTTCGATACTTGTTAAAGATTTGCTCAACTCTGTTAATGTCATTTAAACAGGCTTGACTAGGCATTATTTGCCTTTTGGCTCTTATGTTCATTGGCATTTCGTTCCGTAGAGCTAAAAATCCTGAATGCATTTCTGCCACTAGACTATGGCAAATGTCAGGGTGGTTGCCCCACATGTTTTTGTCTTTAAACTTATTGGCTAAAAAGCCAGCGATTGCAAGGCTGTCCCAAACCATACTGTTGGCATCCTTGTATGCTGGTACTTTGCCTGTTGGGCTGTACTGTTGCAAAATTGGCTTGGCAGAGTCACTAAATAACTCTATTTGAATCTCCTCAAACTCAATACCAAATGCGTGTAGGGCGAGCCAAGCCCTTAATGACCAAGTAGAGTAGTTTTTATTACCGATAACTAACTGCGGTTTGTTAGATAAGTTCATAATTAAAATTCCATTCGTTTAATGTTAATTGCTAAGAAGGTGGATGAAATTTGATTATGAAATAAAAACCATGTATTAACCAACGATAGTTATTAATAGTAGCTATTAACAAGTCTAATACGTTATTTTGAAATAATCTTGTACAATAAAAATTCAATGGTCATCAATTGGTAATATAGTCATGGATATAGAAGCCTTACGCAGTTACATTGCTTTTGTAGAAACAGGGAGCTTTACGCGTGCTTCCTTACAGGTACACCGTACTCAAAGTGCCATAAGCCAACAAATGAAAAAACTAGAAGAACAAACAGGCAAGGTTTTGTTTGTAAAGGCTGGGCGTAAACTGATGCTAACCGATGATGGTCGGTTTTTACTGGGCTATGCACGTCAACTGGTGAGTTTAAATGATGATGCATTAATACAACTACAACGTAAAAATAGTTCCCGCCCTTTGATTTTAGGTTGCCCAGACGATTATGTTGATAAGATTTTACCAAAAGTAGTAGCGGGTATTAAACAGGTTGCCCCAGATTTGAGTATTGATATCCGCTGTGATAACTCGGCAGGCTTACGTAAGCAAATGGATAACGGTGATATTGATGTTGCCATTGTTACCAGTAAGTCGCAAAATGAAGGCTATTTTTTGCAAAACGATCGGGGCGTGTGGGGGTATAACGGCAATAAACAAGCTCTCCAAGCTTTATTTAATCAACCTAAAATCCCATTGGTTTTGTATGATAAGACTTGCCATTTTTATCATGCTGCGGTTGATGGATTTAATAAAATGGGTAAAGCTTATGAGATAGCAGCCATATCAAGCAGTGCCAGTGCTATTGTAAGTTTGGTAAAAAGTGGGCGGGGTATTACAACTATGGCAGAGGTTAGCTTGTCAGGCTTGCACGCCATTAATCAAAATGATTGCCCGTTTTTATTGCCCTTTTTGCCCGAGGTAACTATTGAACTGGTATTATCAGCAAATGCCCACCCAGGTTTTGGGCGTGCTCAAGTCGCAGCGGTGGCTAAAACATATACTTTAGATTAAACAGCGTTTTTAATACGCAAATGAGCTTTAGCGATGCTTAAAATAAGTCATTAACTACATCAACTAACGATCGCTAGGTTTGGCAATATATTTAAAGTTTTGCTAGTTTGGTTTTTCCTACATAGTGCCTACTAAATTGATAAGCAATACGACCAGAGCGTCCACCACGTTCAGAGGCATGACGTAATGCGCTTGCTTCTGTATCTGCTGTCCACTCAATATTTTCTGCCAATACATAGTGTTTTGCAATGTCTAAATAGGTTTGCTGGTTCATTGGATAAAAAGATAGCCAAAGCCCAAAACGGTCGGATAATGACACAGTTTCATCAATGGTTTCAAAAGGGTTAACTTCATCGGTTTGCCCATTGTAGATGTCTAAATTGTCCTTCATCATTTGTGGTAGTAGGTGCCGACGGTTGCTGGTAGCATAAACGAGCAGCTTATCTTGTTCTGAGTCTAAGGCACCATCTAGTAAACTTTTTAACGTTCGATAGTTTTCATCTTGTTTATTAAATGCCAAGTCATCACAATAAATAATATAACGGCAATTATTTTCGATATTGTTATTACGATTGTCAGATAATTTACTAATCGCCGCACGGATTTTATCTAATACGTGCAGGTCATCTCTTGCAACCTCAATAACTCTTAGCCCATCTTTATTAAAATCTTTTAGCAACGCACGTACTAATGAAGACTTACCCGTACCTCTAGAACCAGTCATTAAAACATGGTTAGCTGGCAAGCCTGCCAAAAACTGGCGTGTATTTAAAATAATTTTTTGTTTTTGAGTTTCAATGCCAAGCAAATCATCTAACGATAAAAATAAATTGGCATCTATCGGCTGCAAGCTACCTTTAATGCCACCAACCCAGCGGTAGGCTAGTTGCTTTGGGTTAATTTCAACATGTTTGCTGGTTTGTTCTGCAAAATATTGCATTAGCAAGTCTATCATACTGCTTGGTAACGTAAGGTTTGCTGTTGTTAGGCTTTTTGGGTTGATATTTGGCATAAGCGAGACGGTTTAAACAGTGTCTTTTTAATGATGCTTATCATAGTGCCATTTTAAAGGGTATCATGCAATGGCGGCTTAACGGTTTGAGATTTTATTATAGGGTTAGACAATGTTAAAATACTAGGCAACTGTATAAAGGGGTTGTTATGAAAAACATTTTTATTTTAAGTTTAACTTGCTTGTTAATTGTTGGTTGCTCTGACAAAAAAGCAAGTAGCGCAACAGAAGAGACAAAAGAGGACTTAACCCAAACAACGGTTGAATTGGTTGCCCAAGAAAAAACGTTTGGTGTAACCCCAGAAGTTTTTAGAGAAAATTTGGTTACACAGGCAAAGGCATTGGGTAATGGCATTGATTGGAATCATGTTGAGCTAGAAGAAGGGGATGAATTTGATAGCTTTACGATTGGACTAAGCAAAAATGCGACCATGTTTGGCGTTGTTGATAAAAATGGTGAATTAAGAGCCGTGGATTATGCTTTGGCACAAACGGACAATCTAGAAAGTGACTTAACCAGCTTAGTAATGATGGGGGGTATGACCGCTAAAGCAATTAACCCTGACATTAAAACAAATGAAGTAATGGATAAAATTGTTGAGCTTTTAAACCTTACAGCAAGTGATTTTGTAAAAAATGGCGAGGCAAAACAAAGTGTGATATTGGATGACATTGATTATTCAGCAGCGATGACAACCGAAGGGCTTTGGCTGATGCTAAAACCAAAACAATAGCAATTGTACTAAAAATAGTGTTATTAAAATCTACCAGCCGATTTGTGAATAAAAACGCAAGTCGGCTTTTTTTTATTGGCTGCGGTTTATGTCTGTTTACATTAATTGAATAGTGATTTTTAGATAGGGGTTGACGTAGATAAGTAGCGATGTCACTCATAAACGGTATCGCTAATAAATAAAGAATTACAGGCACAAAAAAACCTGCTTTTTAGCAGGTAATTTAACGTTGCGTACTAACTAAATGATGGTGGGGCTGGAGAGACTCGAACTCTCACACCTTTCGGCACCAGAACCTAAATCTGGCGTGTCTACCAATTCCACCACAGCCCCATATTGTTTAACAGATTAATTGTTTCTGTCTGTCACTTGGTTAGTGCGTCTTAGTGGATGTGTATTATATAGGTTTTTATTTTGTTGGCAAGTACTTTTTTACAAAAAATATCTATTTTTATAAAAATAGATATTATATGACTGTTTATTAAAGGGTTAATCTAACAGGGTGAAAATTTTTTCTTCTATCTCATCCAATAATTGCACTCGTTTAGACTGCTCGGAGGTGTCCCAGCCTTTCGCCTTTCTACTGGCGGACTGTTCTTCTTGTTGTACTTTATAACTTTGTACAGCATTTAATAAAAGGCTAAGTTCTTTTTGTTCAAATGGGTTAGTTGACATGTCTACATCCTTGAAAATCAATAAAGCCTTGCAAATGGGCGGTTAGTGGGTAATCCGTTTTTGTCTTAGTTTTAATTAAATTGTTCAATTCAAAATAACAGGTTTTTGATAAAAAGTCAGTTTTTTTAAAACAATGCTTATCTGTTGGTAAAACCCTAGGTTATTTACGATAGTAAGTGTCAAAATATCAGAGCTACCATTTTGTGTCTAATCCAAGCTGTTGGATTTTTCGGGTTAGTGTGTTGCGTCCCCAACCAAGTAGTTCGGCTGCTTTGCCTTTGTTACCTTTGGTATGTGTTAATGCTGTGTCAATCATGACGGTTTCAAAGGTTGGCATCGCACTGCTTAAAATTTCATTTTTGCCGGCTTGCAATGTTGCATTTGCCCATTGCTGCAAATAGATAGCCCAATTTTTAGAGGAATCGTTGTTGCTAATGGGCGTTAAAGGTTGTTTTAACGTTTTGTTTGAAATAGTATTTGTTAAGCCTACCATTTGCTCTTGCTCATATATCAGTGGCTCATCAGGCGTTTGAGTCTGTATAAATTCTAATAGTTCTGGTGGTAAGTCTTCAATCATCACGGTATCGCCAGCGGCCATAACGGTTAGCCATCGGCAAGCATTTTCTAATTGGCGAACATTACCTTGCCAGTTAAATTGCCGCATCACTTGCATGGCTTCATCACTCATCAGTTTTTGTTTACTGTCAAGCTCTTTTGCGGCTTTGGATAAAAAGTGCTCTACTAAGGTCGGAATATCTTCTTTTCTTTCTCTTAAAGCAGGTAAGGGCAGTCGAATAACGTTTAACCGATAAAATAAGTCTTCTCGAAACTTTCCTTGTTTAACCAATTCTTCTAAATTTTGGTGTGTTGCGGCAATAATACGCACATCCACTTTAATGGGTTTTTGTCCACCAACTCTAAAAAATTCGCCATTAGCAAGCACACGTAATAGACGAGTTTGCGTGCTAAATGGCATGTCGCCAATTTCATCCAAAAACAATGTGCCACCATTTGCTTGTTCAAACCTACCTTGCCGACTGTTTGTTGCGCCTGTAAATGCGCCTTTTTCATGTCCAAATAGTTCTGACTCAATTAAATCATGTGGTATGGCAGCCATGTTTAGGGCAATCAGCGGTTTTTGGTTGCGTGGAGAGGTTTCATGCAAGGCATGAGCAACCAACTCTTTACCTGTACCAGATTCACCCGTGATTAAAACGGTAATCGGTGAGTGCGCAAGTCGACCAATCGCTCTAAACACATTTTGCATGGCAACAGATTGCCCAATAATACCACTTGGGTTTAAATTTTGTTGTTTGGGTTTTTTTCGTGCTTTAGGTTCGTTGTTTTTTGGGGAGGCAGTTTTATTTTCGTTAGCGCTTTCTTTATTGTTGTGCTCACTTGTATTGCTGAGCTTATCTTTATTTGTATTTGCCATTGCTTTTATGCCCACTGCTTTATTGACAATGGTAATGGCTTCATCTAGATCAAAGGGTTTGGGTAAATATTCAAAAGCGCCGGTTTGGTAACTATCGACTGCGGCTTTTAAGTCAGAGTGCGCTGTCATAATCACAACGGGAATGGCAGGAAAGTTTTTGTTAACCCAATCACTAAAGCTAAGTCCATCCATCATTGGCATACGTATGTCAGTTAAAATCACATCGGGTAGTTCATCGTCAGGTTGTTTGCCCTGTTTAATTTCATTTAAGCGCATCCATGCGCCTTGCGCCTGGGCAAAGCTAATGACATTAAAATCGGCACTTTCAAAGTTATCCTCTAAAACCAGGCGAAGGGCTGGATCATCATCAATTAACCACATGGTCGTAGCGGTAGCTGTGTGTTTTTTCATTGTTTTTGCCTATATTATTGTATTGATTGCGATTATTTTGCCTACTTTAAATTAGCGATAATACTATCAACTCATTTGGTTATGGTAGGGTGCTCAAGTGTTTTGTTGGGTCGTTTTTAGGGTTAGGATGAGAAAAAGGCAAATAAATACTAAAGGTTGTTTTGCCTTTGGCAGATTTTACCTCAACTTGTCCATGGTGTTGTTGAATGATATTTTGCACAATCGATAAGCCGAGACCCGTACCTTCTGCACGCCCAGTGACTAAAGGGAAAAATATTTTATTTAGTAAGGCGTCATCAATACCATTCCCGTTGTCGGTTAGGCTGATTTTTGCAACTTGTTTGTGCTTGGTATTACCAACGGTGTATTGAAACTCAACACGAGTGCTTATCGTGAGTTTTGGTTGATATTCTGTTGTATTATCTAGTGTCTCTTTTGCCATTTGCAATTCAACCTGCTTTTGTTGCATCGCTTCTATGGCGTTGGTAGTTAGGTTTAAAAAGGCTTGGATAAGCAAGTCTTTATCAGCAATAACATCTGGTAGTGATAAATCATAATCTTTTATAATTTTTAAATCTGGGTTTTGGCTGTGTGCTAATGTTAATACATGTTCAAGGGGGATGTGTACATTCATTGACTGCCAATTTGGTTGCTGCTGACTCCCCAATATTTGTTTAATGAGTTGATTTAATCTGTCTGTCTCATTAATAACGATATTGGCATAGGTTTGGATTTTATCATCATGAATTTGCAGTTTTTTTAATTGTCGCTCTAGTAATTGAGCTGCGCCTCGGATACCCGCTAATGGGTTTTTAACTTCATGTGCAACCGAGCGCAACATATTGCGTGCAATGTCATACTGTTGTTGGTCTAAGTGCTCTTGCGATATGCGATGGTGACGATCTTTAGACCAAATTTCTATTAAAAACTCTGTTTTATTCTCATTAAGGGTGGGGGTTACGCTATAGTCAACAAATAAGGATTGTTTAATAGCCGTAATCCAACGGTCATAGCTAACAAAGGCTTGAAAACTGTTTTTGGCTTTATCAAACTGGGCTTGTATTGAGTCTGTTTTTAATGAGTTAATGCCATTGTCTTTTTTGCTTGGCAAAAGTATGTCATAAATAGACAGTCCAACCAGCTGTTTTGCACTGGTGTTTAGTAGTTGCTCGCATGCCATGTTTACCCAATTAATATGACCATCTGTATCTGTTACTACCATTGATGTAAAGCTATGATTAAAAACAGGTGACAGCGATTTGTCATACAATAATGGTTGTAACGATTTGTTTGCATAGCTTTTATCGTTTGTCTTATTGTTTATCATAATTGGGTGGCTTCTCTTTTCTTTAATGTTATTTACTTTTCATCATGCAAAAATAGTGCCTAAAGATTAACTTAGTAGTTGCATTGTTTTAAGTCGATTCTAACCTAATTTTGATAGATATGCACTAATTTGGTGCAAGGCTGTTAAAAGTGATGATGTGAAGTATGTGGTACTCTGTTTTTTGGTTTTATAAAACCAACATATAAAACCAATGCAAAAAATGTTAAAATCTGCGGCAATTTTAGTTATCTATTTTAAACATTATGACCAACCCAGTCTCGGTTTTTAACCCGACCCCAAAAAATGATAGCCAGCAAGCTAACCACAGCAACGCCAGCCAATCTCAAGAGTCGCAAGCTTACCACCATAAAGCCAATCATAATCAAAATCGCACGCTTGAGCAGAGTGCCAAGCAGGTGACTAATACACCAGTGACAAATAAAGCCCCAAAAGTCGGTTTTGTATCCTTAGGTTGCCCTAAAGCCTTAGTTGATAGTGAGCGTATTATCACTGAGTTAACGAAAGGTGGTTATGATGTGGCAGGCGATTACGATGGTGCAGATTTAGTAGTGGTAAATACCTGCGGGTTTATTGAGTCGGCTGTTCAAGAATCATTAGATGCCATTGGAGAAGCAATCCATCAAAACGGTAAAGTCATTGTCACAGGGTGTTTGGGTAAAGATGCCGAAAAAATAAAAACCATGCATCCAGCTGTGCTGTCGGTTACTGGCGCGCATGCTTATGAAGAAGTGGTTACAGCGGTTAACACACATGCCCCGATAGCAGACAACCTAAAAAACCAAGAAGATTATGATCCAAAAATAGATTTGATTGATGCGGGTATTAAACTCACCCCAAGCCATTATGCGTATCTTAAAATTTCTGAAGGCTGTAATCATCGTTGTACATTTTGTATTATCCCAAGTTTGCGTGGCGATTTAGACTCAACTCCTGTAGATAAAGTAATGGCAGAAGCCAAAGCATTGCAAAATTCTGGCGTTAAAGAACTGTTGGTTATTTCTCAGGATACCTCGGCATATGGGCTGGATTTAAAATATAAAACTGCCTTTTGGGATGGTATGCCGCTTAAATCAAAATTCTTTGATATGTGTCAGGCAATGGCAAAATTAGGTAAGCTTAATGATACTTGGGTACGTTTACATTATGTCTACCCATATCCACATGTGGATAAAGTCGTTGAATTAATGAAACCTTGTAACAATGGATTAAACGGTGGTTTATTGCCGTATCTTGATATTCCTTTGCAACATGCCAGCCCAAGTGTTCTTAAGGCAATGAAACGCCCAGCACATAGTGAAAACACCCTAGAGCGTATTCAAAAATGGCGTGAAATATGCCCAGAAATCGTTGTCCGCTCTACTTTTGTGGTTGGTTTCCCTGGCGAAACAGAAGAAGACTTTGAATATTTGTTAGATTGGTTAAAACAGGCTCGTTTAGATAGAGTGGGCTGTTTTACTTATTCTGAGGTAGAAGGCGCAAAAGCCAATGAGTTACCAAACCCTGTACCAGAAGCGACAAAAAAAGACCGCTATAACCGTTTAATGGCATTGCAACAGCAAATCTCTGCCCAAAAGTTACAAGAAAAAGTTGGGCGTACCATGCGTGTGTTAATTGATGAGATAGACAGTGTTGAAAATATTGCCATTTGTCGCAGCTATGCCGATGCTCCAGAAATTGATGGGCATGTTTATGTGGATAATATTAATCAAAATGTTAAAGTTGGGCAGTATTTAACGGTAACCATCGACGAGGCAAGTGAGTATGATTTGTTTGCCAGTTTTGTGTAATTTGAAAGTCCTGTATACATAAATTGGTATTAAAAATCTGTAAATTTTGTTAAAATCCCTAAGATTTACATAAAATTGACTTTACTGGTCAAAAACTAAATTTTATCTTGTAAAAACATAACATAAAAGGTGGCGTATGTCTGATAAAACCCCAAGCTATAATCGTATTTTATTAAAACTATCTGGCGAGGCGTTAGCTGGCGGTCAAGGAATGGGCATTAATGCAGATGTATTAAATAAAATGAGCCTTGATATTGCGCATCTTTGTGGTTTAGGTGTGCAGGTAGGCATTGTTGTGGGTGGTGGTAACATTTATCGCGGTGCAGAGCTACAAAAGCAAGGTTTAGTGGGGCGTGTCACGGGTGACCAAATGGGCATGCTTGCTACTGTGATGAATGGACTGGCAATGCGAGATGCCTTAGAGCGTCGTAATATTAAAACTCGTTTATTGTCTGCTTTGCCAATTGGTGAAGTGACAGAAGGTTTTAGCAGCCGCAATGCAAACCGATATTTAACAGCAGGCGAAGTTTGTATCTTTGTTGCTGGTACAGGTAATCCGTTCTTTACTACTGATACAGCAGCTTGCCTACGTGGTATTGAAATTGAAGCAGACTTGATTTTAAAAGCAACTAAAGTGGATGGCGTTTATGATAAAGACCCAGCAATCAATGATGATGCTAAAAAATATAATAGCCTAACGTTTGACGAAGTTTTAGAGCAAAAACTAGGCGTTATGGACTTAACTGCCATTGCTTTATTGCGTGAGCACAATGTGCCTTTGCAAGTATTTGATATGAACAAAAACTACGCCTTAATTAATGTGATTACGGGTGAAAATGAAGGCACTTATGTATCACAATAGTGAAGCGTTTTTATTACAAATAAAACCCCCATGTTTAAAAACAGATTTGATTATAAATAAATAGGAATCATCCATGATTAATGAAATTAAACAAGATGGCGAAAGCCGTATGAGCAAAACGCTAGAAGCTCTTGATAATGCGTTTCAAAAAATCCGTACAGGTCGTGCGCATCCAAGTATTTTAAATGGCATTATGGTTAGCTACTACGGCGCAGATACGCCGCTTAACCAAGTCGCTAACGTGAGTGCAGAAGATGCACGTACACTATTGGTGCAGCCATTTGACCGTACCATGGTTGAAGCAATTGATAAAGCAATCCGTGAGGCAGATTTAGGGTTAAACCCAATGACAGCCGATGTGATTCGTGTGCCAATGCCTGCACTGACCGAAGAAACACGCCGTGATATGCAAAAACTTGCTCGTAGCGAAGCAGAAAACAGTCGCGTATCAATCCGCAATATCCGCCGTGATATGCTAGGTGATATTAAAGATTTAGCAAAAGAGAAAGAAATTTCAGAAGATGAAGAGCGTAGAGCAGGTGATGACATCCAAAAAATTACCGATAAGTTTATCGCCACCATCGATGAGAACTTAGAGAAAAAAGAAAATGAGCTGATGGAAGTTTAATTATCAGTTTTATTCGTTGTATGATTGAATCATTGGATGTCGAAGTACATTCAATGATTTGTTTGTTAAATTTACCTAACATGTGTTCTTTATGAGTCAACCATCTTTTTCTTCTTCTATCCCTAAGCACATTGCCATCATCATGGATGGTAATAATCGTTATGGTAAAGCAAATAGCTTAGCAACAGGAGAAGGGCACGTTAAAGGCAAAGATGCCTTAGACCCAATTGTTGAGTTTTGTCTAAACAAAGGCGTAGACGTGCTGACTGTTTTTGCCTTTTCTAGCGAAAATTGGCAACGTCCTGCCGATGAAGTCGCCTTGCTAATGCACTTACTTGAACAAAGCATCCATGAGCAAATCCCTAAAATGGACAATTATCAGGTTCGTTTGCGTTTTATTGGTGACAGAAGCCAATTAGACATAGGCTTACAAAAGTTGATGGCGCAAGCAGAAGAAAAAACCGCCCATTATGATGCCATGACACTGGTGATAGCCATTAGCTATGGCGGCCAGTGGGATATTGCGAATGCAGCCAAACAGCTTGCCAAAAAAGCAGTTAGTGGTCAGGTTGATGTCAAAGATATCAACGTAAACACACTGGGTAACTGTGTAGAACTTGCCGATATACCTGATGTCGATATGCTTATCAGAACTGGTGGTGAGTATCGCATTTCAAACTTTTTGTTATGGCAATCTGCTTATGCAGAATTATTTTTTACCGATACATTATGGCCAGACTTTACTGATAAAGAGCTTGAAAACATGATGGTAGAGTTTGCTAATCGCCAACGTCGGTTTGGAAAGACCAGTGAACAAATAGAAAATAAAACTTAATCTATAATAGCAAAAATAACAATAAACACGTAAAAGCGTAAGCAGTTTTAACGATTTAATTTAAAAGGTATCTCTGACATGTGGCAACGTATCCAAACAGCATTAATCTTGGTTCTCATTGTTGGTTTGGCGATGTTTGCAAGCAGCTCACCCTATCTATTTATTGCAATGCTGATTGTTGGGATTGCCCTTGCAGCACAAGAGTGGACTCAATTTTTACCAAAGCCTGCAACAACCACAAGCATGGTTCATACCCCAACGTTTTATGTAGCAACGGTGTTGGTTATTAATGTTGTTTCTTTGGCGTTTCCTGTTAGTTGGGTAGGCTGGTGGTCAGCATCTATTATTGTTTGGTTGTTTGCCGTTATCTGGATTCTGCAGTATCCTAAAAAAATCAGTTGGTTTGATTCTCGCTTAACCCTTGTTGGTGTGATATTAATGACTGCGGCAATGACGGCAATGTTCTATTTGTGGTCGTTATCTCCTTGGTGGTTGATGTATGTGTTTGTGTTGGTGTGGAGTGCTGATACTGGCGCATATTTTGTAGGCAGAAAATTTGGTAAACATAAAATGGCACCCAGCGTGTCGCCCAATAAAAGTATGGAAGGCTTATTTGGTGGTTTAGCAACGGGATTAATTGCTGTATTGTTGGTTGTCACATTCAAGCTAGATTATACGGGCTTGGCATTGGTGTTTTTTGTTTTACTGTCATTATTAACTATTATTGCGTCAGTATTTGGTGATTTATTAGAGTCTATGTTTAAACGGCAAGTTGGCATTAAAGATTCTGGCTCAATATTACCAGGGCATGGGGGCATCTTAGACCGTATTGACTCACAGCTTTCGGCAATGCCAATTTTTGCATTAGGATATTGGGCAATACAACAATTTATAATTTAGCAACTATAGTTAACTTAACTTATCAAAGTTCATATTTATTTAACTTATCAAAAAAGGTGTTTAAGTGACTCAACAAATCGCCATACTTGGTGCAACAGGCTCAATTGGTACAAGCACACTTGATATCCTTAATAAACATAAAGATAAATTTAGTGTTTATGCTTTGTCTGGCTTCAGTCGCCTTGATAGACTGTTTGAGCTTTGTCAGCAATTTTTGCCTAAAAGAGTGGCAGTTGCGCAAAAAGAGGTTGATGCATTTACAACACGTTTGCAAGATGCGGGTTTAAAAATTGAGGTTGTTGGCGGACAAACTGGGCTAAAAGATATTGCCTCAGATAGCCAAGTTGATACTGTGGTGGCATCAATTGTTGGTAGTGCAGGGTTAGAGTCAACACTTGCAGCGGCGCAGGCAGGCAAACGAATTTTGCTTGCCAATAAAGAAGCCTTGGTAATGGCAGGTGAGTTGATGATGTCAGCAGCGCGCCATGCAAACGCTACCTTATTGCCTGTTGATTCTGAACATAATGCAATTTTTCAAAGCTTACCGCAAGCGGTTCAACAACATAGTGAAAATATTCACAATATTGATTATGGTATTCGCCAATTATGGTTAACAGCTTCAGGTGGTCCTTTTTTGCATTCAGATTTTAAACAAATGCAAATGGCAACGGTTGAGCAAGCTGTGGCACATCCTAATTGGTCGATGGGACAAAAAATATCTGTTGATTCTGCTACTATGATGAATAAAGGGCTGGAATTAATTGAAGCTTGCCATTTATTTAATTTACCTGAAGATAAAATTAAAGTGGTGATGCATCCCCAAAGCATTATTCATTCGTTAGTTGAATATGTAGATGGCAGCATTTTGTCGCAAATGGGCTCGCCCGATATGCGCACGCCAATTGCCCATTGCTTGGCATATCCACAACGTATTGAAAGTGGTGTACAACGTTTAGACTTATACAAAATGAGTCAGCTGGAGTTTTTAGAGCCAGATTTGCAAAAGTTTGCGTGTTTACGTTTAGCAAGGCAAGCAATGCAGGCAGGCAGCTGGGCAAACATTAGTTTAAATGCCAGTAATGAAGTAGCGGTAGACGCATTTTTACAAAAACAAATCAGGCTGACAGACATTGCAAACATTAATGAGTTAGTATTAGAGGCGATGTCAACCAATGCAAATTCGGCAAATACAATTAATAGCCTTCAACAAATTTTATTGGTTGATGGTTCTGCCAGACAAGCTGCCCAAATGGCAATCAATCGTTTATCGTTGAAATAGCTCATAACCCAAATAGCATCATGCTATCCATTTATTTTAATATTTTTTTGAAATGACACTTATTTATACAATCTTAGCTGCAATTTTTGTTTTAGGTCCTTTAATCGCTTTGCATGAGTGGGGGCACTATATTGTTGCCCGTTTGTGCGGTGTTAAAGTGATTACGTATTCTATTGGTTTTGGACCAAAACTGCTGAGTTGGACCAGTAAAAAAACGGATATTAACTACTGTGTTTCGGCATTACCACTTGGTGGCTATGTAAAAATGCTAGACAGCCGAGAGGTAAAAGTTGCGGAACATGAAAAACATCTCGACTTTAACAGTCAACACCCATTAAAAAAGATAGCCATTGTATTGGCAGGTCCGTTAATGAACTTTTTGATTGCGATTGTATTATTTTGGGTGCTGTTCATTACCCCAAGTGAGCAATATAACACGCGAATAGGTTCTATTGTGCCCAACAGCTTTGCCCAAACAGCACAAATGCAAGCTGGAGATATGATTAGTGCGATTGATGGTAAACCAGTAAATGACTGGGAAGCAATTAATTATAAATTAGCTGATTATATGGGAGAAACCAAAAATATCACGGTTACAGTGACACCTTATCAGGGTGATACGGCACTCAATACAACAAAAAACTATCCAGTTGCTATTAAAGAATTTATGCAAGGTGACGATAAAGGCAAAAGTCCATTAGCGGCTTTGGGTGTAGCACCTTGGCAACCAAAAATCAAACCGGTAGTTGGGCAGTTAAGCGAAGATGGTGCAGCAATCCGTCAGGGTATGCAAGTGGGAGATGTCATCACGCATATTAATGGTACTAAAATTAATGACTGGTTATCTGCCGTCAACATGATTCAGGAAAATCCAGAAAAATTACTTGCTTTCACGGTACTACGTCAGGGCAGTGCGGTTGAATTACAAATTATGCCACAAGGCAAAAAAGATGATAATGGCAGAGAAGTTGGCTTTTTAGGTGCAGGTGTTAAGCCTGTTGATATTAAAGTGCCAGAAAGTTATAAAAAAATGGTGGTTTATGATCCTATCACTGCCATTGGCAAAAGCTTTGATAAAACGGGGAGCATGTCATGGATGACGCTTAAATCTATGGGAAAAATGTTAACTGGCATGATAGGGATTGAAAATATATCAGGTCCTATTACCATTGCTAAAGTTGCTAAACAAACGTTCGAAATTAGCTGGCAAGCAGTGGTTTCTTTTGCTGCAATCATTAGCGTTAGTCTTGCCGTGCTTAACTTATTACCAATTCCGGTATTGGATGGTGGGCATATGTTGTATTACCTAATTGAGCTGATAAGAGGCAAACCATTATCTGAAAAAACGCAATTAATAGGGCTTAATATTGGGATGCTATTAATGATGAGTTTAATGCTATTGGCAATCACATTGGATATTGGTAGATTGCTGTAATGAAACTTTTATGTAGGCATTTGTTACGCTGGCGTTTTTATTAAGAAATATTTTGTAAAACTATAGACAAAAGGTCGCATTTACCTTACCTTAGTCAAATTAAATGAAGATTAAATACAATTACGAGAACATCATTTATGAAACATTCTAACCTTGTAGTACTTCCATTAGTTGCAGCGATGATATCCGTATCTGCGCATGCAGAGCAAATAGTGACGGATATTGAGTTTAGTGGTTTACAACGTTTGTCTCAAACCAGCTTGTACCCATTATTACCGATTTCTGCTGGTAGTAGCCTAACAGAAGCACGTTTGGCACAAAGTATTGAAGCTCTGTACGAAACAGGTAACTTTGCTAATATCCAATCGACTGTTAATAATGGTAAGGTTTTATTTGAGGTTGTTGAACGACCAATTATTGCCGAAGTTAATTTTGATGGTAACTCATTAATTCCTACAAAAGGTTTGGATGCTGGGCTAAAAACAGCAGGTTTGGCACCAGGGAATGTCCTTAAACAGTCGACATTAAATGGGGTTGCAAACGAGCTACAACAACAGTACATATTACAAGGCTACCATAACAGTGATATTAAGGTTAATCAGACTTTATTAGATGGTAACCGTGTCAAATTAGATATTACTTTTGATGAAGGCAAAGCAGCAAAAGTTGTCGACATTAATGTAAGTGGCAATAACCATTTTAGTGATGGTGATGTTAAACGCGCATTTTTATTAAAAGAGAGCGCATGGTATCGCTTTTTAAGTAACTCTGACCGTTATGCAAAAGATAAATTGGCAGCAAGTGTTGAAAAACTGAAAACCATGTACATGAACGAAGGTTTTGTTCGTGCAAAAGTTAATGTGGCAGATGCAAAATTAAGCGATGATAAAAAAAGCGTGAATATTAATGTTGATATCACAGAAGGCGAGCAATATAACTTTAATAGCGTTGGTTTTAAAGGTGACAAAACTTATGACGAAGCTATATTGGCAGATTTAGTGACCTTTAAAAAAGGTGACCTCTTCTCAAAGGCTGAACTAGAAAAAACAACCAGCGCAATTGCTAACCATTTTGGTAATGATGGTTTTTACTTTGCAGAAGTTCGTCCTATTACGCGTATTAATGATGCAAATAAAACGGTTGATGTAGAATATTTTATGAATCAATCAGAGCCAGTTTATGTGCGTCGTATTAATTTTGTTGGTAATACCAAAACAGAAGATGAAGTCCTACGCCGCGAAATGCGACAACTAGAAGGGGCATTGTCGTCTAATGAAAAAATTCAACTGTCACGCACCCGCTTAATGCGCACTGGATTTTTTAAGGATGTAAAAGTTGATGTCGTGCCAGTACCAAATCAACCAGATCAGGTTGATATAAATTACACGGTAGAGGAGCAAGCCACAGGCAGTTCTACATTAGCTGCTGGTTATTCTCAAAGTGGTGGTTTGACGTTCCAGGCAGATTTATCTCAGCGTAACTTTATGGGTACAGGTAACCGAGTTAACTTAGGCTTTACTCGAACAGAATCTCGTGATAGCTATAGCCTTGGTTTAACCAACCCTTATTTTACTGAAGATGGTGTATCGCAAAGTATCAATGGTTATTATCGTAAAACAAAATACGATGATAAAAATGTGAGTAACTATGTGATGGATTCTTATGGTGGTACATTGCGTTATGGATACCCAGTTAATGAAAACATCCGTCTTAGTGCAGGCTTAAATGTTGATAAAACAAAAGTACGTGGTGGACGTTGGATGGGTATTTCTAATGTACAAGACATGCTGGATGATGGTGTTGATATAAAAGAGTTTACGAGTAATGATGATCAAAGATTTACTTTAGAAAACGACTACACGACTTATAACCTACTGTTAGGTTGGAACTATAGCAGCTTAGATAAACCTGTGTTTCCTACAAAAGGTATCAGTCATGATGTTGACTTAACCCTTGGTTTTGGCGATAAAACATATCAAAAAGCGGTTTATAAAGGTAATATTTATTACCCACTGTATAAAGACAATTTTGTATTGCGGGGTTATACCAAACTTGGTTATGGTAATGATTTACCGTTTTATGAAAACTTTTATGCTGGGGGTTATGGCTCAGTACGTGGTTATGATACCTCAAGTTTAGGTCCAACGTCTCAAGCCCTTTATGATACTCAGGTTGATAAAAACTATGTGCATGAAGAAGTTGGCGGTAATGCCGTTGCAACTTTTGGTACCGAGCTAATTTTACCGTTGCCATTTAAAGGAGATTGGACCGATAAAGTACGTCCAGTGTTGTTTGTTGAAGGTGGTCAAGTATTTGATACAACCGGTAAAGAAGACGAAAAGTTTTCTTACGGTAAAGCGAAGGACATTCCGCTATTAGAGCAAGACAATGAATTCCGCTATAGTGCGGGTGTGGGTACAACCTGGTATACGCCCATTGGTCCTATTTCATTAAGTTATGCGGTACCATTTAACGATAAAGAAGGCGACAAGACTGAGAAAATACAGTTCCAGATTGGTAATGTATTCTAATTATGATAGTAAATAAGGTGAAATAATTAGTATGGTAACCATTGCCAAACTCATTGAAAAAATCGAAACACGCCAACCAGTCATGAATAAACTTGAATTGACTGGTTCAGCGCTGGCCTTGCAAATGCAGGGCTTTGCTCGTTTAGATAAAGCAACTAGCCAACAAATTGGATTTTTAGCACAGGCTAAATATGCTTATACGCTTACGCAATCTAACGCGGGGGTTGCTATTGTGACGGATGGCGTAGAAGTGCCTCAAAATACGGTTGCTTTGGTGGTTTCTTCCCCATATTTAGCATATGCCAGTTGTAGTCAGCTATTTGATACTGCATTGGTTGCCAATATCCACCCAACCGCTAATATTGCTGATAGTGCGGTGATTGGTAAGGATGTTGTAATTGGTGCTTATGCGAGTATTGGAGAACATACCAAAATTGGTAATGGTACCCAGATTGCCGCTAATGTGGTGATTGAAGAAGATTGCTTGATTGGCAAAAACTGTGTGATAAAACCAAATGTTGCCATCGCATCTCAAACTCAAATTGGCAATGATGTTAGAGTACACAATGGTGCTAGCATTGGGTCAGAAGGTTTTGGTTTTGCACCGACAAAAAATCCGGCAGATGCAGGGGAGCAAGCTGGGTGGGAGCGTATTGTTCAACTTGGTAGAGTCATTATTGGTAATCATGTTCGTATCGGTGCAAATACTTGTATTGACAGAGGGGCAATTGATGACACCGTGATTGAAGATAATGTCATTATTGATAATTTAGTTCAAATCGCGCACAATGTTCATATTGGCGCTGGGTCAGCGATTGCTGCAAACACAGGTATTGCTGGCAGTACCAGATTAGGCAAACGTTGTATTGTGGCTGGTGCAGTAGGCATTGCAGGGCATCTAGCCATTTGTGATGATGTTACCATTACAGCCATGACTATGGTCATAAAGTCTATCAATCAATCTGGTACTTATTCATCTGGCATTCCTGTTATGCCATCAAACGATTGGAAACGAGCGGTGGTTCATTTCCGTAAGTCTGGAAAAAAATAATAGCAATACGTTTTTATCTCACTTAACGTATTAACGTAAAACACAACTAAAAACACTGTAAAAGTAAAGGAATATGTATGATACAGGCAACTGATAATATGAAAGCGTCTGATTGGGACTTTTTAAAAGAAATAGAGGTTAACCTCCCATTAAATTCTGAACAACTAAAGAGGTATTTACCGCATCGCTATCCTTTTGTTATGCTGGATAGAGTCGTCTCTATTTGCCCAGGAAAATCTATTGTTGGTTACAAAAATGTGAGTAGTAACGAACAATTTTTTAATGGACACTTCCCCGATCAACCATTAATGCCAGGGGTTTTGATGGTAGAAGCATTGGCGCAACTTGCAGGCGTATTGGGTTTTATATCTGACAAAAAAGATTTAGCGGATGGCGGTATTTATTTGTTTGGTGGGGTGGATAAGGTCCGTTTTAAAAGGCAGGTAATCCCTGGTGATAGGTTACTGTTAGAGGCAGAAGCTGCCATGGTAAAACGTAATGTTTATAAATATAAATGTAAAGCTTCAGTTGATGGTGAGCTGGCAGCAAGTGCCGAAGTCATGTTAATTAAGCAAACACGTGATGCACTAAAGTAATACGTACATTTTTTTGATACAATATCGCAATAATTTTAACATTCAAGGTATGACAATGAGTAATATCCACCCAACAGCTATCATTTCTGAGTCAGCTCAAGTTGACCCTAGTGTGATTGTTGGACCTTACTGTATCATCGGCGATAACGTTAGTATTGCAGCAAACACCGTGTTACATAGCCATGTGGTTGTTAAAAAAAATACTAAAATTGGGCAAGATAATGAAATTTTTCAGTTTGCTAGTATTGGAGAAGACTGCCAAGATTTAAAATATGCTGGCGAAGACACTTGGTTAGAAATTGGTGACCATAATTCTATAAGAGAGTCTTGTAGTTTTCATCGTGGCACAATCCAAGATAAAGGGGTTACTAAAGTAGGCAGCCATAACCTGTTTATGGTCAACACACATGTGGCACATGATGTTGTGATTGGTGATCATAATGTGATAGCCAATAATGTAGGTATTGCAGGGCATTGTCATATTGGGAATCATATTGTGTTGGGTGGCAACTCAGGCATTCATCAATTTTGTAAAATTGATGATTTTAGCCTTGTTGGCGGTCAAAGTTTGATTCTTAAAGATGTGGCAGCAATGGTCATGGTTTCTGGCAATCCTGCCAAGGCACATGGTTTAAATATTGAGGGTATGAGACGTAAAGGATGGTCTAAAGAATCAATTAATCATCTACGTCAAGCCTATAAAGTGATATTCCGCTCTGGGCTTACGACAAAACAAGCAATAGAAAAGTTAGAGAGTGAGCTACTTCCTAAAGAAGAAAAAATTAGATTTCTGATTGAGTCGTTAACCAACAGTAAACGTGGTATCACTCGTTAAGCGTTTACCATCATTCATTATTCAAAAGAGATATAACTATATGTTATGTCTCTTTTATTTTTGCCTTGACATTTTTTACTAATTGTAAGAGTATTGGAAGCCTAATATAAAGTAGGCATATTGTTATTTATTGTTTCAGTATTATATCTTTAGGTTTTTAATGCTACTTTATTTAAAATTATTGTATTTGTTTAGCCATGTTTTTAGTTATGAATGTGGTTAATTTTAAAGGAGAGATTTGTGTCAGGACAAAGAGAAAATTGGTCTGGACGTTCCGCATTTATTTTAGCGGCAATTGGTTCAGCAGTAGGGTTAGGAAACATTTGGCGTTTCCCATATGTTGCGTATGACAATGGTGGTGGTGCATTTTTACTACCATACCTAATAGCATTATTTACCGCAGCTATTCCGTTATTATTCTTAGACTATGCAATTGGTCACAAATATCAAGGTGGTGCACCAAAAGCTTATAAAAAATTAACACCATCTGCTGAAGGCATTGGTTGGTGGCAAACACTGGTTTCTTGGGTTATTGCTGTCTATTATGCAGCAGTGATTGTATGGGCTGGTAGTTATACCTTCTTTTCTTTTGGACAAAAATGGGGCGATGATACAACCACCTTCTTTGTTGAAGACTATATCCAACACACAGGTGAATTAACCAGCTCATTTGTTCCACAAATGTTCATTGGTTTGGTTATTATTTGGATGATTGCATTGCTGGTTATGTTTGGTGGTATCCGTAAAGGTATTGAGATAGCAAACAAAATCTGTATCCCATTGTTGGTGGTATTGTTTGGTATTATGGTTTTTAAAGCCATTAACCTACCAGGTGCTGCCGAAGGTCTAAATGCTTTCTTTGCGCCAAACTGGGAGAAAATGGCAGATCCTAATGTATGGCTTGCAGCATACGGACATGTATTTTTCTCGTTATCTATTGGTTTTGGTATCATGGTAACATTCTCTTCATACCTAAAACGTAACACCAACTTAACAGGTTCTGGGCTGGTTGTTGCTTTTGCCAACTCATCATTTGAAATTTTAGCGGGTATTGGTATTTTCTCTGCACTTGGCTTTATGGCACACGCAACGGGTCAAGATGTTTCAGAAGTTGCAAAAGGTGGTGTTGGTCTGGCTTTCTTTGTATTCCCACAAATTATTTCTACCATGGGTGAAAGTGGCGATATTATTGGCTTCTTATTCTTTGGTTCATTAGTAGTGGCTGGTATCAGCTCACTAGTGAGTATTTTGGAAGTGCCAATTGCAGCGTTCCAAAGTAAGTTTGGTTGGAGCCGCCCAAAAACAGTTGCCTTAGTTGTTGGTAGTGCTGCGTTTATATCAATAGTTGGTTTCTCAACTGGTAGCTCACTCATCCTTGTTGATGTTATCGATCAGTTCTCAAATAACGTTGGTATTGTTTATGGTGGTCTAATTTCAATCATCTGGGTATTCTGGTTTAATCGTAACAAGATTCCAGGTATTATTGAGCATATGAACCAAATTTCTAGCTTTAAACTTGGTAGTTTCTGGTCGCTTATGTTGACGGTTGTTACCCCTGTTGCATTGATTACAACTTTATTATTTAAACTTGTATCATTGTTTGAAACCCCATATGAGGGTTATTCAACACCAATATTAATGATATTTGGTTGGGGTGTGTTAGCATTCCTAGGTATTGGTAGCTTGATTTTAACCAGCGCAAAAGGAAAAGGAGAATAACATGACAACAACCGCAATTATCTTTATGGTTCTTTCTATGGTTTTAATTTGGGGTGGTTTATTGATGGCAGTTATCCATCTTATTAAGAATCCTGATAAAAGCATGCAAGAGCTTGGCTTAGAAGAACGATAATTTTTTATCAATTAGCAAAAACAGCCTTAAACAATAAGGCTGTTTTTTTAATGTAATATATATAATAATTATATTGATATATAACGAATAAGAATTACTATATAGAGTAAAATTCTATTAAAATAATCTGTTTAAAAGATGCCAACCTAATACCGAGTATGAATAATATTTTTAAAGCCCTAAATGAAAGAATACTTATCCTTGATGGTGCTATGGGTACCATGTTACAAGAATACAAATTTACCGAAGAAGACTTTCGAGGGGAGCGATTTGCTGACTTTAAGGTACCTTTGCAGGGTAACAATGATTTGTTGTCGCTTACTCAGCCAAAAGCCGTTAAAGACGTGCATAAAAAATATTTTGAAGCAGGTGCTGATATTGTTGAGACCAATACCTTCTCCAGTACCACCATCGCCATGGCAGACTATGAGATGGAAGACCTCGTTTATGAGCTTAATTATGAATCTGCAAAAATAGCCAAACAAGTGGCGGATGAGATGACAGCCAAGGAGCCACATAAACCAAGGTTTGTCGCTGGCGCAATGGGGCCTACCAATCGTACCGCCAGTATGTCACCAGATGTGAATGACCCAGGCTATAGAGCGGTAACCTTTGAGGACTTGCGAGTGGCATATAAGCAACAGGTTGAAGGTTTGCTTGATGGCGGTGCTGACATTTTACTGGTAGAAACTGTATTTGACACACTCAATGCAAAGTCGGCATTGTTTGCTATCGAAGAAGTGAAAGCAGAGCGTGGTTTAACTGACAAAGATTTACCAATTATGGTATCTGGCACTATTACGGATGCTTCTGGGCGAACTTTATCAGGGCAAACGGCAGAGGCATTTTTAATTTCGATTTCTCATATTCCTTTGATGTCAGTTGGTTTTAACTGTGCATTAGGAGCAAACCTATTGCAGCCGCACCTTGAGAGCATTGCCAATAAAACGGAGTTTGCTATCTCTGCCCACCCAAATGCAGGGTTGCCAAATGCCTTTGGCGAATATGATGAAACACCAGAAGAAACTGCCCGTCAGATAGAAGAATACTTTAAAAAGGATTTGATAAATATCGTTGGTGGTTGTTGTGGTACAACGCCTGAACATATTAGGCAAATTACAGCGGTAGCGGCCAAATATCAGCCGAGAAAGTTAGGATAGTTTAGTTAGATTTTTGATGGTCTTGTTATCGTTTGAATGATTGATTCCGCTGGTAACAGATTTTGATGCAAGGGATACGATGTTAAGACTTATTTTTTTAGGCTTGCTTGCAGGTGCCTTTTTTAGTTCTACGTTTGTTTTAAATGAACTGATGAGTGGTGCAGGAGGGCACTGGTTTTGGTCGGCCAGTTTGCGTTATGTGTTCATGTTTTTGATGTTATCTGTGTTTATTGCTTTGCGATACGGTATGAGCAGGTTAACAGAATTAACACAAATATTTATTGAGCACTGGCGCTTTTGGTGTGTTACAGGTGGTGTGGGCTTTGGCTTGTTTTATGCAGGTATCTGTTTTGCTGGTGATCATGCAAGTGGTTGGGTAGTGGCATCTACTTTTATGTTTACTGTGGTTGCTAGCCTATTTGTACTGTATGCTTTTGGTCAACGTTTCAGTAAACAAATCATCGTTTTTGCCATGATGATTTTTATTGGCGTTGTATTGGTTAACCTTAGTGAGGCCAGTCATACCCAAGCCAGCGATGTTAATTTATGGCATTCGTTAATTTTTGGTGCATTACCGGCTTTTGTAGCGGCATTTTGTTATCCTATTGGAAATCAGCTAGTCTGGCAGGCCTCTCATAATGCTAAAAATAAAGATAATGCAGATAAAAGACAAGGTGGCTTGCAAACACGGATACCCATTATTGATACCAACTTATTAAATAATGCATTTAACAAAATTTGGTTAATGACAGTTGGCAGTTTTCCACTATGGTTATTGCTTGGCTTGGTTTATCGACCGAGTTTACCCAGTTATTCTCAAGCCTTTAATACATTTTTGGTGGCATTATTTTCTGGTATTATTGCCACGGGGCTGTTTTTATATGCAAGAGAGCACGCAAAGAGCACACAAGAAGTCGCTGGTGTTGATGCCACACAAGCCAGTGAAGTTATATTTGCCTTAATTGGTGGTATGATACTTTTGAACACGCCTTTCCCCAGCTTTATTGGACTGATTGGCATTGGACTGATTGTCACAGGATTGGTACTCTTTTCAAAATATGCATAAAAATTGTAGTATTTATTAAAAATTTAAAGTTTTAGTTTGATAGGAAGCCTTATGCGACCCATGCGTTTAAGTGGTCTTGAACCCTTAATCATCACCCCAGAGAGTAATTTTATTAACGTTGGTGAACGTACCAATGTGGCTGGCTCTCGCAAGTTTTTGCGTTTAGTTAAAGAAGAAAAATACGATGAAGCCCTTGCCATTGCACGCCATCAAGTAGAAGGTGGCGCTCAGATTATCGACATCAATATGGATGATGGATTGATTGATGGTAAGCAAGCCATGGTAAGGTTTTTAAACCTTATCGCTGCTGAGCCAGACATCGCTCGTGTGCCAATGATGATTGACAGCTCCAAGTGGGATATCATCGAAGCAGGCTTGCAGGTGGTGCAGGGCAAAAGCGTGGTTAACTCGATTAGCCTAAAAGAAGGCGAAGAGAAGTTTATTTGGGAAGCTACCCGCATCAAACGCTATGGAGCCGCGGTTATCATCATGGCGTTTGATGAAGTGGGGCAAGCCGATACTTATGAGCGACGCATCGAGATAGCCGAACGCTCCTATCGTGTGCTGGTGGATAAGGTGAACTTCCCACCTGAAGATATTATTTTTGACCTCAATATTTTCCCTGTTGCTACGGGTATGGAAGAGCATCGCCGCAATGCCATTGATTTTATTGAAGCTACCCGTTGGGTACGCCAAAATCTACCCCATGTCAGCGTCAGTGGTGGAGTGAGTAATGTGTCATTCTCGTTCCGTGGTAACAATCCGGTGCGTGAGGCAATGCACTCGGTGTTTTTATATCATGCGATTAAAGCTGGGCTAAACTTTGGGATTGTCAATCCAACCATGTTGGAAGTCTATGACGACATCCCTAAAGATTTGCTGGAGCATGTTGAAGATGTGATTCTTGATAGGCGTGATGATGCCACAGAGCGTTTGCTCGACTTTGCCGAAACGGTTAAATCGACCGGCAAAAAAGCGGTCGTCAATGATGAATGGCGACAGCTTGATTTGCAAGAACGCATTACCCACAGTTTGGTTAAAGGGATTGACCAATATATTATTGATGACGTAGAAGAAGCCAGACAGCAAGCCAGTAAGCCACTGGAGGTTATCGAAGTGAATCTGATGGCTGGCATGAATGTGGTGGGTGATTTGTTTGGTGAAGGCAAAATGTTTTTACCGCAGGTGGTTAAGTCGGCTCGAGTAATGAAAAAAGCCGTTGCGTATCTCAACCCTTTTATTGAAGCAGAAAAATCTGGCGAACAGCAGGCATTGGGTAAAATCCTGATGGCAACAGTTAAAGGCGATGTGCATGATATTGGTAAAAACATTGTGTCTGTGGTGTTGGGCTGTAATAACTATGAGATTGTTGACCTTGGGGTGATGGTACCACCAGAAAAAATCATCGAAACCGCCAAAACAGAAAAAGTTGATGCCATTGGGTTAAGCGGGCTAATCACACCATCATTGGATGAAATGGTTTATCTGGCAAAAGAGATGGAGCGAGAAGGGTTTAAGATTCCGCTATTAATTGGTGGTGCAACGACCTCCAAAGCACACACCGCAGTAAAAATTGATGTTGAGTATAACAATGCGGTGGTACACGTTAATGATGCCTCTCGTGCGGTGACTGTGGTTGGCGACTTACTCAATCAAGAAACCTCAAAAGATTACGTGGCAAGCATTAAGCAAGACTATGATGCTTTCCGTGACGCATTTCATAACCGTAGTAAGAAAAAGGACTATTTATCTCTTGCAGATGCCCGAGCGAATAAATTACAACTCGATTGGCAAACGGCAACCATTAAAAAGCCCAAAGAGATGGGCGTGCAACGTTTGACTCAACTGAGCTTAAAAGAGCTTTTACCTTTTTTTGATTGGACGCCATTTTTTAGAAGTTGGGATTTGCATGGTAAATATCCACGCATCTTAACCGATGAAGTGGTGGGTGAACAAGCCACTCAGCTGTATCAAGATGCTCAAATTATGCTGGATAAGTTGATTGCAGAGCAGTCATTAAAAGCCAAAGCCGTATTTGGGTTGTTTGAAGCCAATACGGTCAATGTGGATGATATTTCGGTGCAAAAGCATGGCAAAGAAGTCGCCATTTTCCGCACGCTTCGCCAACAAGCACTAAAACGTAAGGGGGTTGCCAATACGGCACTAGCAGACTTTATTTCCCCAACAGAAAGTGGCAGAACGGATTATATTGGCTCATTTTGTGTGTCTATTTTTGGTGCAGACGAGTTGGCACAAGCTTATAAAGATAAGCAGGATGACTATAATGCCATTATGGTGCAGGCGTTGGCAGACCGCTTTGCCGAAGCCTTTGCCGAGTATTTACATCACCGAGTTCGTACTCAGCATTGGGGCTATGCCAGTGAGGAACAGCTTGATAATGATGAACTGATTAAAGAGCGTTATACCGGCATTCGTCCTGCACCAGGTTATCCTGCCTGCCCAGACCATTTAGAAAAAGAAACTATTTGGCAGTTATTGGACGTAGAAAACAACATTGGTACCAGCTTAACCGAGAGCTTGGCAATGCTGCCAGCGTCTAGTGTCAGTGGTTATTATTTTGCTAGCCCTGAAAGTAAATATTTTGGACTGGGTAAAATAACCGATGAACAAGTACAGGATTTTGCCAAGCGTAAAGATATCGACATTGAAAAGGCTAGGAAGTGGTTGTTTCCGAGTCTTGTAGATTAGTTTTAAGAGTTTATAGTTTTAAGGATTGATTACAATGAAAGTCACCGAACACATCGCCAATGCTCAATCTAAAGGAAAGGGAAAAACCCTGTTTTCTTTTGAAATTGTGCCACCAACCAAGGGTTCAAACATTCAAACTCTTTATGATAACATCGACCCTTTGATGGAGTTTAATCCGCCATTTATTGATGTGACCACCTCACGTGAAGAGCACATTTACATCCCTAAAGAAAACGGGCTGTTAGAACAAAAAGTTACCCGTATGAGACCAGGAACTGTTGGTATCTGCGCTTCACTTAAGCATAAATACAATGTGGATGCCATTCCGCATATCTTGTGTGGGGGCTTTACTAAAGAAGAAACTGAATATGTATTGGTGGATTGCCATTATCTGGGATTGGATAATTTGGTTGCCTTGCGTGGCGATGCCATGAAGCATGAGCAGTATTACTCTCCACAGCATGGCGGTAATCACTACGCAAAAGAGTTGGTTGAGCAAATTGTTAATATGAATAATGGACAATATCTGCATGAGCAGATTACGGATGCGCATCGTTCTGATTTTTGTATTGGCGTTGCAGGTTACCCTGAAAAACATATGGAAGCCCCAAGTTTAGATGCCGATTTACGAAGACTAAAAGAAAAAGTCGACGCAGGTGCAGACTATGTGGTCACTCAAATGTTTTTTGATAACCAACGATATTTTGACTTTGTTGCAAAAGCTCGTGAAATGGGTATTAATGTACCAATAATACCAGGTATTAAACCAATTGCTATCAAACGCCATATGCAGGTATTACCACAGGTGTTTAAACTGGATTTACCCGATGACTTAGTGACTGCCATTGAGGCATGTAAAGATAATAAAGCTGTACGACAAGTCGGTATAGAGTGGGCAATTGCGCAGAGTCGTGAGTTGATACAAGCTGGTGTGCCAGTGGTTCATTACTACTCAATGGGCAAAAGTAGCAATATTAAAGCCATTGCTAAAGAGGTATTTTAAGCTTTGTAAATTAAAAACCCCGAGTTGTCATCACAGTTCGGGGTTTTTTGGTTTTGGGTGTTTGCTAATTATGGCTTCTCTTTTTTAATGGGGGAGTTACAATATCAGCCATGAAGTGCAATTAAGATAGCAACGCTTAGCTTAATAATAAGCTGTCATCTTCAACTTTTTCACCTCTTGTTTTTTCAAACATATGAAGTAAATCTTCCACACCCATGCCTTTACGTGCATCACCAGATACATCCAGTACAACTTGCCCTTGATGCAACATGACAGTACGTGTGCCATGTGCCAAAGCTTGTTGCATTGAGTGTGTCACCATCATCGTTGTTAAACCATTTTCTACGACAATTTGATCTGTAAGTTCTAACACAAAAGCCGCTGTTTTAGGGTCAAGTGCGGCGGTATGCTCGTCTAATAATAAAATTTTTGATGGCTGAAGTGAAGCCATAAGCAGGCTAACTGCTTGGCGTTGACCACCAGACAAAAGCCCCATACGGTCAGTTAAACGGTTTTCTAACCCCAATTTTAATATGGCAAGTTTGTCTTTAAAAATTTGGCGGTTTTTATTGTTTAGTGCTAAGCCTAAACCACGTTTGCCACCACGTTTAAAAGCAAGTGCCATGTTTTCTTCAATCGTTAGTGCCTCGCAAGTCCCGGCCATAGGGTCCTGGAAAACACGGGCAACCGAGTCAGCACGTTGGTAAGCAGTTTTTTTAGTTACATCCACACCATTTAATAAAATACTGCCACTATCAACTAAAGTGGTACCACTAATGGCATTTAAAAAGGTCGATTTACCTGCACCGTTAGTACCAATAACGGTAACAAATTCACCTTCATCAATGTTTAAGTTAATGCCTCGTAAAGCAGGGTTTTCAATGGGTGTACCAGGGTTAAAGGTTAATTTTAAATCTTTTGCTTGCATCATAATGTGTTACTCCTTTAACCACGTTTTTTTGTAATTAGTTTTGATTTAATTTGAGGTAGCACCAATGCAACAATAACTAACAGTGCTGTAATTAGGTTTAAATCTTGCGAGCCAAAACCAATACTGCGTAAGCTGTCACTTGATAACGCAATTTGAATAAAGAGTTTGTATAAAAAGGCACCCACAATAACAGATAAAGTAATTAAGAATATACGTTTAGCTGGGATGATGGTTTCGCCAATAATTACCGCTGCCAAGCCAATAACAATGGTACCAATACCAATTGACAAATCAGCGCCCCCCTGTGTTTGTACAAATAAAGCACCGCCTAAAGCGATAAGCGCGTTTGATATTGCCATGCCCAAAATCGTTGACCATGATGTGTTAATGCCTTGTGCTTGTGCCATTCTAAGATTAGATCCTGTCGCACGCATAGATAGACCTGTTTCTGTATTAAAAAACCAGTCTAAAAACAGTTTAGCAACTAAAAGTACCATACCAATAATAATACAGCGCATCCAAGCACCATTTTCGTCGGTCACTAAGCCAGAAAATACTGACTCTTCGCCAAGCAGTGCAAGGTTAGGAGCACCCATAATACGCAAGTTGATTGAATAAAGGGCAACCATTACTAAAATACTTGCTAATAGCTGGAGGATTCCTAACTTGACATGTAACCAGGCAGTGACAACACCAGCAACAGCACCTGCTAGCATACCAAAAATACAGGCTATCCATGGGTTAAAACCAGCAACAATGGCAACGGCGGTAACGGCACCACCAAGGGGGAAACTACCATCTGCTGTTAAATCTGGGAAGTCAAGAATTCTGAAGGAGATAAGAACGCCAAGTGCGACTAGACCGTAAATAAGACCGCTTTCTAGGGCTGCAAAAAAAGCAATTAAAGACATATAACACAAAGTCCTAAGTTTGATGGTTTATGAGTTACAAAACCACCGTTTGTTAAAAAATCAACAGATTAAACAGTCTGCTGTGGTAGTAAACCAAAACGTATACATATGGGGCATAGAGCCAGGTATGGTTTGTTGCATTTTCAATACCTTACAAGCCAGTTAAATAGCGAAGATTTGGAATTAAAAGATAAACAAGTATTGTAGCAAGAAAACGTAAATAGTTAAATATTTACAAGGCAGAAACAAAAAAGACTTACAATAATGTAAGTCTTTTAGTTAAAAAATAAATCTATTCGAGAACTTCTTTGGCTTTTTCTACCAGCTCTTTAGGTAACTCAATGCCTTGCTCAGTTGCATGTTTAGGACTAACATGCAAGTCTAAAGAAGTTGCGGTATAAACAGGGATGTTACCTGCCTCTTCACCATTTAAGATCTTAGCAACAATTTTACCAGTTTCAATACCTAAATCATGGTAATTAACACCCAGTGCCGCAGTTGCACCACGCTCTACAGAGCCTGTATCAGATGCGATTAATGGGATCTTAGTTTCTTTAGCCGCTTGATAGAGTGATTCATAGGCAGATACAACATTGTTATCTGTTGAGGTATAAATCATATCTACTTTACCATCAAGGCTACGTGCCGCCATAGCAATGTCGCTACTTTTTTGTGCGGGTGCATCAACTACATTGATACCCATTGGTGTTAGCTTGTCTTTTAAGTTTTTTAGCACGATGGTTGAATTAACTTCACCTGGGCTATAAACATAACCAACATTTTTAAGCTCTGGGATGATTTGTTTCATTAGCTCAATTTGTGGTTCATAAGGTAGTGCATCTGAAGCACCAGAAACGTTAGTACCAGAGCCATCTAATTTATCGACAAGTTTAGCTTCTACAGGGTCAGTCACAGCAGAGAAAACCACTGGGATGGTATTGGTTGCAGCAACAACAGACTGTGCTGAAGGTGTGGCAATCGCAACAATCACATCGGGTGCATCTGCCACAAACTGTTTAGCAATCTGCCCAGCAGTAGCGGTATTACCTTGAGCTGACTGAAAGTTTACTGTTAGGTTTTCGCCTTCTTTAAAACCTTCAGAAGCTAACTCTTCAATAACCCCTTCACGAACAGCATCTAGTGCAGGGTGCTCAACAATGGCAGTAATGGCAACATTTTTGGTTTCTGTTGCAGCGTCACTACCAGCGGCTTTTTCTTCTGCTGGCTTTTGTGAACCACATGCCATTAAGGCTGTACACAAACCGCCTACTAAAAGTGTTTTTGTTAGTTGAGATGGGTGATACATAAACATTACTCCTTAATTTAAACCTCATCAAAAAAAATCCTAATTAACTAATGGTAGTATTAAACTTTTTGTTTGTAAAGCAATTGTTTCTACCAGTTTATTCGATGATTGTCTGTATACTCTGGTTAGCAAGATTTAGGGGATAAAAAAGTCTGCTTTTCATGTATAAAAAAAGCAGACTGATGATGTTTATTTTATGGTGAGGTTTTATGTTTATTTGTCATCGGTATTGATGGCATTTTTAGTAATATTGGCAGGTAATGTCACCCCTTGTTGCTCGGCATGCTTAGGGCTAATAAACAAGGTAAGGTCATTCATAATAGCGGGTTTAATTTCACTGACTGGTGTGCCGTTTAAAACTTGAGCAACCATTTTACCGGTTGAACGACCAAAGTCATAATCATTGACGCCTAAGGCAGCCGTTGCGCCTCGTTGCACACTAAATTCATCTGATGCAATAATTGGGATGTCTAACTCATTTGCAGCAAGAGTCATTGCTTCAAAGGCTGAGGCAACATTATTATCCATTGATGTGTAAATAACATCGGCTTTACCTTGTAAACTGCGAGTTGCCATGCCGATATCAGTTGGGCGGTTAGCAGGGATATCTAACAACTCAAGTCCACGTACTGGTAGTAGTTGCTCTAATCTTTCTTTTAGTGCAACTGAGTTGGCTTCTCCCGGGCTATAAACATAACCAACAACTTTGGCATTTGGTTTAATTTGTTGAATTAAATCAAGTTGCGGTTCTAATGGTAATTGGCTAGAAAGCCCTGTGACATTAGCTTGAGTAGGCTTGTTATTGGCATCTACTAATTTAGCAGCTACGGGGTCTGATACAGCAGTGTATATGATAGGGATGCTTTTACTAGATGCGACAACAGATTGGGCAGATGGCGTTGAAATCGGCACAATGGCATCTGGGCTATCTGCCACAAATTGTTTAGAAATTTGACCAACTGTTGACATGTTACCTTGTGCTGATTGGAAATTAACCGTTAGGTTTTCTTCTGCTTTGTAGCCTTGTTCTGCCAACTCGTCAATCACCCCTTCACGTATTGCATCAAGTGATGGGTGTTCTACAATGGCAGTAATTGCCACACTTTTATGTTCTTTGCCTTCAGCATTATTAGTTTGTTGATTGTTGGCTGGATTTGAGCAACCAACCAGTGAGGTAACAATAGTTGCCAAGCCAAGGGTTAATGATAAACGAGAGAGAGAAGATGTAAGCATGGGTATTACCTTATATAATATTTTGAGATGATTATTAGTAAATATCAATGTTCTAGTATGATGATACATTTTAGTGGTTATTTAAAATAATGCAAGTGCTTTTTTATATAAACTGATATAAAAAAAAGAGCAGGCTATTTAGCCTGCTCATAATTTTTAATACGTTGATGATAATATCAATTTTTTACTGTAAATTTAATTCGGGTACTTGTTGTCCACGTTTTTCATAAAATGTTTTTACAAATTCATCAAATCTGTCTTCTTCAATTGCAGTACGGATGTCTGCCATCAGTCTTTGATAAAAACGTAGGTTATGGATTGTGGCTAATTGTGCGCCAAGCATCTCTTTACATTTATTTAGGTGGTAAAGATAGGCACGGCTAAAGTTTTGACAGCAATAACAGTCACATTCTGGATCCAGTGGTCTTTCATCATTGCGGTATTGACTGTTACGAATGCGTACAATCCCTTTGTTTTCTTCATCACCACTAACAAAATAGTGTCCATTACGTGCATTACGTGTTGGCATGACACAATCAAACATATCAACACCACGACGAACCCCCTCAAGCAAGTCTTCAGGTTTGCCAACGCCCATAAGATAACGTGGTTTATCTGCTGGCATATCATCCGGTAGATAATCAAGTACCTTCATCATTTCTTCTTTAGGTTCGCCAACAGACAACCCACCAATGGCATAGCCATCAAAGTCTATATTTAGTAGACCATCTAAAGATTGTTGACGCAAATCTGGGTACATACTACCCTGAATAATTCCAAACAAAGCGTTGGTATTACCCAAACGCTTGTGTTCATCAATACAGCGTTGTCCCCATCTTAAAGACATCTCTAAAGATTTTTTTGCCTCGTCATGCGTTGCTGGGTAGGGGGTGCATTCATCAAACTGCATAACAATATCTGAATTTAAAGAATATTGAATTTGCATTGATTTTTCTGGCGATAAAAATACTTTAGCCCCATCAATTGGCGATTTAAAATGAACACCTTCTTCAGTAATTTTGCGCATTGCCCCTAAACTAAACACCTGAAAACCACCAGAGTCAGTTAAAATTGGTTTATCCCAATTAATAAATTTGTGTAAACCGCCAAACTGGTCAATGATTTCGGTGGTAGGACGTAGCCATAGATGAAAGGTGTTACCTAAAATAATATCGGCACCAATTTCGTTGATATCACGAGGTAACATACCTTTTACCGTGCCATAAGTACCCACAGGCATAAAGGCAGGCGTTTGGACATCACCATGATTTAAATGAACGGTTGCACGACGTGCTCTCGATTCGCCAGTGGCGACTTTGTGTAACGTAAATTGCATAGCTTAAAAGACTTATAAAAATTAGTGTATTGGGGTTAAATTAATTGGCTGCATTATAGCATTTTAATGTGGTTTATTTAATGACTCTATCTAATAGCATTGAATCACCGTAACTAAAGAATCGATACCCTGACTTGATGGCATGCTCGTAAGCCGACATCATCTTTTGTTTATCAGCAAATGCAGAAACAAGCATTAGTAAGGTTGATTTTGGTAAGTGAAAGTTTGTGATGAGACGATCAACAACCCCAAACTCAAATCCTGGGTAAATAAAAATATTGGTATCGCCTGACCAAGCGGCAATGTTATTGTCTTTTGATTGACGCTCTTTAACAGTCTTTTGATAGGCTGTTTCTAATACTCGAGTGACCGTTGTGCCCACCGCAATGACTTTATTGCCACGTGCGTGGGTTTCATTAATTAAGTCGGCTGTGCTTTGCGGTAAATGCGCGTACTCGCTGTGCATGGTGTGCTCTAGCAAGTTGTCAGTTTTTACAGGTGCAAAAGTACCTGCACCAACGTTTAGGGTGACAAACGCGCTATTAATACCTTTTGTTTTTAGGCTTTTTAGTACATCGTCATCAAAATGCAGGCTGGCAGTGGGCGCTGCAACACTGGCAAGCTTGTTAGGGTCATGAAAAACAGTTTGATAGCGCTCATTATCTGTGTCATCTGCATGGCGCTCAAAATAAGGGGGAATCGGCAGTTCGCCATGTTTTTCTAGGTCGGGTAAAATTGGGGCATTAAATGCTAAAATAAATAAATTTTCATGTCTACCAATCATGCTGCATTGGATGGCATTATCGGCAAGATTTAATATTTGACCTAACTTTGGTGCTTTACTGGCACGAACATGGCACAATGCAACATGAGCATTGCCATTGGTAAATGCTTCATCATCGGTTAACCGTTCTACCAAAACTTCAACTTTACCGCCGGTATCTTTTTGTCCAAATAATCGTGCTTTCATCACCTTGGTATCGTTAAAAACAAGTAAATCCCCTGGGTTTAATAAACTGGGTAAATCTGTAAATTTTTTATCTTCAATCCCTTGGTTAGCAACATACATTAGTTTTGAAGCTGAGCGAGTGGCTAACGGATAGCGAGCAATTAGTTCTTCTGGTAAGTGATAGTCGTAGTCATTAACCGATAAATAATTTGTGTTCATAGCTGTGTTGCTCAAGATGAAAGGTAAAAAAAGAATGCGTTATTTAGATATGGTTGAGGCGATATTTTACAAGGTGTTGAGGTGGTATTCTAGTTAATTTTTGCACTAGGGGTGGTTTATTTGTTTATGTTTTGCAATAAGGCGACTTAAAAAGGTTACTCAAATAATCCAAGCTGATTGGACGGTTGATTGGTTTGCTCTGTTAAGCCGGAGTAGGTCACACCTACCAAACGAATAGGCAATTCTCGTGGTATGTCGGCAAATAGCTTATTGAGCCAATAATGGGCAGATTGCTCATCTGTAAATGGAGTACTTAGTGTATGTGAACGTGTTATTTGCGTAAAATTATTGTATTTAATTTTTAATGTGATGGTATGTGCTTGTTTGTTTTTCTTTTTTAATGAACGATAAGCATCCAAATTTTGTGCATATATCTGAGTGAGCAGCATGCGATCATCCGTTAAGTCTTTTTGAAAGGTGGTTTCTGAACCAATCGATTTATGTTTGCGTTGCGACTTTACCTCTCGATTGTCACGCCCGTGTGCAATGTCATGATAAAACTTACCCCGTTTGCCAAAGGTGGCAATCAGCGTTTCAATCGAAACATTGCGCAAATCACCACCATTATGCACATCCATTTCATGAAAACGCTTGGCGGTTGCCTTACCAATACCGTGAAAGCGTTCGATGGGCAAATTGGCAATAAATATGGGGGCTTGCTCAGGGGTGATGATGGTGGTGCCATTTGGTTTATGAATGTCAGAGGCGATTTTAGCAAGCATTTTGTTAAAAGATACGCCAGCTGAAGCTGTGAGATGAGTCTGCTGATAAATCTCAGCTTGTAGCCATTTTGCCATCAAAGTTGCGGATTGTTGAAACTTTGGATTATGGTTATAACTGACATCAAGATAGGCTTCATCTAGTGATAACGGCTCAATAATGTCGGTTAAACTCAACATGATTTGGCGGATTTGTTGGCTAGCTGCACGATACGCCTCGAACCTTGGGCGCACAAAAACAGCTTGTGGGCAAAGCTGCTGTGCTTGATAGCAAGACATTGCCGAATGGATACCAAAAACCCTTGCCTCATAACTGGCGGTTGCCACGACACCACGGCTATTAGGGCTGCCACCAACAACCACTGGTTTGCCCTGTAATTCGGGGTTATCTCTTTGTTCAACACTGGCAAAAAAGGCATCCATATCTACATGGATGATTTTACGTTGCGTTTGTTTTTGAGGCTCGTTGCTTGTCATTATATTTAAAAGTTATAAGTGTGTTGCATTCATTTCAACACCAATGATAGCACGATAAACTATTAAAACAGACGTCAATTTGGTAGTATAAAATAACGAATTAACTGGATAAAATACCAAAGTAATTTAGGCGTAACTTACGTGTAATTTAGCCAATATAGCAATTTATAAAATGAGGAGTACTAATGACAACCGCTAGCGTCACTTACCAAGGGCAATTACGAACGATGGCCGTGCATCTACAATCTAATAACCAAATTATAACGGATGCACCAACCGATAATCATGGTAAAGGGGAGGCTTTTTCTCCTACCGATCTATTAGCAACTAGCCTAGCAAGCTGTATGATGACAATTATGGGGATTAAAGCGGATGATATGGGCTTAGATATAACAGGGAGTACCGCAGAGGTAACCAAATTGATGGCTACTGATCCTCGTAGAGTTGCGCAAGTAGATGTGTTGATTAAGGCTCAGGGTGTAATCAGTGATAAAGATAAGAAAATATTACAAAAAGCGGCACTCACTTGCCCTGTTGCTAAAAGCATCCACCCAGATATTTTACAAAATGTTGAATTTGTTTTTGCGTAACTGTAATGCGTTACTGATTATGTATTAGTTTTTATTTAGTCCATTGTCAATTACTAGCAACTGGTCAATGAATATGAAAAAGATATTAATTATTGCACATGCGCCATCGGCAAATACCCAAGCATTAGCGGATACGGCTAATAGGGCTGCTAACCATCACGATTTTGACGTTGAGGTGGTTTGTAAGTCACCGCAACATACACAGGCTGATGATGTGCTAACTGCCGATGCTGTGATATTGGGTACAACCGAAAATTTAGGGTATATGGCAGGGTTAACCAAAGACTTTTTTGATAGGTGCTATTATCAGTGTTTAGATAAAAAACAAGGTATGGCATATGCCATTTATATTAGAGCTGGGTTTGATGGAGAAGGAACAAAACGCGCTTTGAAAACCATCAATAATGGGCTTAAATGGCAGTTAGTGCAACAACCTTTAGTACTTAAAGGGGCGTGGCGTGATGATTTTATTGAACAAGTGGCAGAACTTGCAATGACGGTTGCAGCTGGTGTTGATGCTGGAATATTTTAATTTTTTTAGCCAAAAAAAATTATTAAAATATATTTTGTTATTAGGCTTGCAATAAAAAAATTATTGGGTATAATATCCGCTCACTTAGGGTTGTTAGCTCAGTTGGTAGAGCAGTTGACTTTTAATCAATTGGTCGCAGGTTCGAATCCTGCACAACCCACCATATTTAAAACCAGCTTATTAAAGCTGGTTTTTTTATGCTTGTTTTTTGATAAATAATCAAAAATTTATTAACTAAAAATCTTTGTATTTAAAAATATAAAAAAGAATATACACACAATGTATAAAGGATGATAAATAGCGATATGATATATAGTGTTTTAGCGAAAGCTGGCTTATGAAAAACGGATTTATGCAAAAAGATTAACGCCACAAACAGCTAAAGACAGTTGCAGTAGTAGCTCCCATGCAGGCTGTTTTATAATACCCTTGATCGATTGATCGCATTTTAACAAGAGTGCAGACCAATTTTGGGTACTTTGGAAATTATGCCGATTGACAGCGGATTGATACAGGCGTTGTTTACTTCGCCAAATACCAATTGATTGCGGGTCTTTTCCATCCATGAGTTGTTGAATGCGCCTCATCTCTTGCGAGACAGACCAAAGTACCAGCGTGGTTGGCTCATCTGTATGTTTTAAAGCATCGATAATTTTAACAACTTGTGGCGCATTGCCTGCAAGCATGGCATCGGATAAATCAAAAACACTGTAGCTAGACTCACTAACCAATCCGTTTTGCATTTGCTCGGCATTAATTTCTACCATTGCTTGATTGCTTGATGAGGCGGTAATTTGTGGAGAAAACAAGTAAGACAATCGCCAAAGTGATTGATAAGCACTTAATAAATGATTTTGAGTATGAGACATGAGCAATTGCCATGCCTCGGAATTTAGCTGTAAACCAAAATGGTTAGCATGCCCTTGTAAAATGTCTTGTCGCTGCTGCTCATTATACAAATTACAATCAATGATTAAACCAAGCTGATTAAAAGCCTGTGCCCATTTAGCAGATAAAGCTCGCTTATCTTGTTTTGGGGTTATCCATAACAAGTGGTTATCATTTTGTCCTTGTTGTGCTTGGCTTGCAAACTCAATTAGTTGAGCTTGTGTTTCTTTATCTGGCTTATGGTTGCCAGTGACGATAATGGCATTAGCGGGGTCAAATAAGGAGAGGCTATTTAGTTCTGCTAAAACTTCTTGCCAGGTTTTGGCTGATACAAGCTCAATACGAGTCACACTTTGCCCTTGCGCTAGCCAAATAGGGCGGAGTGCATCAACAAGCCACTGGCTCATTAATGGCTCATTGCCGTGCGCAAGCCATAAACCCGTTGCAGATTGCTGCTTTGGATTGGTCATGATACGAGAATAGACGGACAAAAATGGCTGATTCATTGGATTATTTTGTCATCATCTCTGGCGCAGTCAAGGCAATGTATTGGTCAGTAATTTGTCGAGCAATTGTATTATACAATCCATTACGCACATATTGCGCTTGTTGATCTTCGATACTGACGGATGCCTCATTGTATTGATAGCTGTTTTCAACTTGTAAATGTTGCGTATGGTTAGCGATTTTACCATTGTTATTGATACGGTAACTCACATCGGCAGTTAACACGATACGAACTTCAGTTAAAATACCAACCAACTCATATTTACGAAACCTAATATTTTCAACTTTAATGGCAGAAATATCTGTTTGAGCTGTTGGTTTGGTATGAACATAAACGCCAAGCTGCGTCAGTTGTCGAGTGAGTGGGACTTTAATTTTATTGTTGGTTTTGTTGTTTGCAATTTGCAGCGCAACTTGGCTTGCCTGAATGCTTTGTGAACCTGTTAAATCATTGGTTTGATATCCACGCAACTGAAAACCACATGCAGTGATTGCCAGTGTACTTGCTAGCAAAGTTGCATTACAGATTGGAGTAAGATACTTTTTAACGCTCATATTTTTCTCATTTTTTTATAATGATATGTACGTTGCTGGGCAATCTCATGCTAAGGCAGGCTTAGCATGAGCGCAACTTAAAACTAACCCACAACCACAATATTTACTAGCTTGTTAGGTACGACAATTTCTTTTTTAATTTCGCCAGTTTCTAAGTATTTTGCCACACTCTCAATTGCTTTGGCTTTTGCCTTGATATTTTCAGGGTTTGAGTTAGGTGCGACTTCCATTTTGCCACGTACCTTACCATTTACTTGTACGACCATAGTAATACTATCTTGTACTAAGGCTTTTTCGTCAACTTGTGGGTAACTTAGTGTGGCTGTATCAATGCCAAATTTTTCTAACACATGCTCTGCAACGTGTGGGGCATACATGGCAAGCATGGTAAGTAAATACACAACTGCCTCGTGTTGAACCAATACAGACTGGGCGTTATTAGCATCTGCTTTATAGTTACCCAATGCATTTGCAAGTTCCATAAGGCTTGATACTGGGGTATTTAGTGCCAGTCGTTCTCCCAAGTCGCCATCAATTTTACCTATGGTTTCGTGCGTTTTACGGCGTAGGTTTTTAGAGTTGCTATCTAATGCGTCTTGAGTGATGTCTGCTAAGTTTAGTGCACCCAGCTTGGCTTGCTCTAGTAACTGTTGGTGATCTAAGGCAATACGCCAAACTTTTTTAACAAAGTTGTAGGGACCTTTTAAAGCATCGTCTGACCATTCAAGTGTTTGGTCGGCAGGAGCGGTAAACAAGGTATACAGACGTACGGTATCCGCACCATATTGGTCGATGGTTTGTTGTGGGTCAACCCCATTGTTTTTGGACTTGGACATTTTTTCAATTTTACCAATGGTAACAGGCTCGCCATCTGATTTTAAAATGGCTTTAATTGGTTGTCCCTTATCGTCATAATCAATATCCACTTCATGCGGGAAGTAATAAGTGGTACTGCCATCTTCATTTTTACGCAAGAAGGTACCTGCCAATACCATACCTTGGGTTAAAAGGTTTGCAAATGGTTCATCACCACTCACTAAGCCTTCATCACGCATAAGTTTATGGAAGAAACGGGCATACAATAAGTGCATAACGGCATGTTCAACACCGCCCACGTATTGGTCTACTGGTAACCATTTATCGGCTGCGTTGCGTTCTATCATGCCATCTTCAAAATTTGGTGAGGCATAGCGAGCATAATACCAGCTAGATTCCATAAAGGTATCAAAGGTATCGGTTTCGCGTTTGGCTGGGCTGCCACATTTTGGACAAGTGGTGTTTAAAAACTCTTCATTGTTATTTAGTGGGTTACCACGTCCATCAGGAATCACATCAGTTGGTAACACAACTGGCAAGTCTGCTTCATCTACAGGCAATGTGCCACAATGTTCACAATTGATGGTTGGAATAGGGCAACCCCAATAACGCTGTCGAGATACACCCCAATCGCGTAGGCGATAATTGATGGTTGATTTGGCTTGTCCCTTATCTTCTAGTTGTGCAAGAATGGCAGCAACAACCTCATCAAAGTTCATACCATCAAAGCTATCAGAGTTAATGCACTTACCGCCTTGTTTTTGACCGTACCAGTCTTTCCATTCACTTGTATCATAGCTATCATCAATATCAGCAAAGTCAATAACTTGTTTGATAGGCAAACCAAATTTGTTAGCAAATTCAAAATCACGTTCATCATGGGCTGGTACTGCCATAACTGCCCCCGAACCATAGCTCATTAACACGTAGTTTGCTACCCATACAGGCACTTGTTCACCAGTGATAGGGTGCGTTACCGTGACGCCTGTATCCATGCCTTTTTTCTCAGCTTTTGCTAAGTCTTTTTCAGCAACGCTGCCTTGTTTACATTCTTCACAAAATGCAGCAATATCAGCATTTTGCTCGGCAGCAAACTGGGCAATTGGATGTTCGGCGGCGACAGCAACATAAGTAACACCCATTAAGGTATCTGGACGAGTGGTGAACACGTCTAAGCTATATTCTTTGCCTTCAAGTTGATAAGGAAAGTGTAAATCCATACCTTGAGAGCGACCAATCCAGTTGCGTTGCATGGTGAGGACTTCTTTTGGCCAGTGGCCTTCTAATTGGTCTAAATCATCCAATAACTCATCGGCATAGTCACTGATTTTAAAGTAGTACATTGGTATGTCACGTTTTTCAACAACAGCACCACTACGCCAGCCACGCCCATCAACTACTTGCTCATTTGCTAATACCGTATTATCTACTGGATCCCAGTTGACAGTAGAGAGCTTTTTATAAACCAATCCTTTTTTATATAGTTGGATAAATAACCATTGTTCCCAGCGGTAGTATTCTGGCGTGCAGGTTGCAAACTCACGAGACCAATCGATAGATAAGCCTAATGACTTTAATTGGTCACGCATGTTATCAATGTTTTTAAATGTCCACTCTGCAGGGGCAACACCGTTTGCAATAGCGGCATTTTCTGCGGGCAGGCCAAATGCATCCCAGCCCATTGGTTGCATCACTTCATACCCTTTTAAACGGTAATAGCGGCTTAATACATCACTAATGGTGTAATTACGTACATGCCCCATATGTAGTTTACCGCTAGGGTAAGGGAACATAGATAACATGTATTTGCTTGGTTTGTCGGTTGTATCGTTGCTGACTTCAAAGCGTTTGTCTTGCGCCCATTTGTTTTGTTGGTTGGCTTCGATACTTTGTGGATTGTATTGGTCTGTTAAGGTTGTGGTGCTCATGAATGACTTAAACTCGATATATTCAGGTTAAAAAAGTGATAATTTTATAAACCTTATAGGATAGCGTAAAATGAACAAAAATGCGATTATATTTGTATGGTATGCCGTATCTTTGATGTTATGATATATGCCAAAAAATAGACAGACTTTATTAACATGATAATTTAGTTAAATAATAAGGGAGCGTAGCAATGGCAACAAAAATTTATGGTATTAAAGCGTGTGGCACTATGAAAAAAGCATTTAATAAACTGGATGCTTTGGGCGTAAATTATGAGTTCCATGATTATAAAAAGCAGGGTATAGATAGCGAGACTGTCCAAACTTGGGTGGCTGAGCTGGGTATTGAAAAAGTACTTAATAAACGAGGTACAACTTGGCGTAAATTAACCGATGAACAAAAGCTGAGTTCAGATGCTGATGTTAATACTGCTATTGAACTATTAGTCGAAAATACCAGTATGATTAAACGTCCTATTGTTGCTAGTACAAAAGGTGATGAGGCTATTTTGTTGTGTGGTTTTGATGAAGCAGCGTTTGAGCAAGCGTTTGCTTAAAATCTTTATGATTTAAAATAAAAGCCTGATAATAAATAACCCAGCTGCATTTTACAGCTGGGTATTATTTTATCTATTTTTTGATTTCTCGTCGTATTTGTCAGTGCCTGATTGTTTAAAATACAATAAAAACTAAGGCATCAAACAAATTGATGAAATCATTTATCCTATAACTTATTAAAGTTATAACGCAATAAAAGTGATGACTAATAATTAGTTTTCTTCTTTACTAATCATAGTACCAACACCTTCATTGGTAAATATCTCTAGCAATGTGGCATTTGGTACTCGACCATCTACAATCACCGAGCTTTTAACACCACCTTTTACTGCATCTAACGCACATTGCACTTTTGGAATCATACCACCACTAATCGTGCCATCAGCAATTAACTCATCTACCTTTTTTGGGGTTAGACCTGTTAAAACTTCACCACTTTTATCCATAACGCCTTTAATGTTGCTCAGTAGCATTAGTTTTTCTGCTTGAAGCGCTTCGGCCACTTTACCTGCCACAAGGTCGGCATTGATGTTGTAGCTTTTGCCATCGTTATCAACACCTAAAGGCGCAATTACAGGAATAAAGTCCGAACTAATCATTAAATCTATGACACTGCGGTCAATGCTTTTTACTTCACCAACATAGCCTAAATCTACTTGTTCTTCATTGCCGTGTTCATCAATGCGTGTCATCGGTAGTTTTTTAGCTTTAATCAGGTTGGCATCTTTACCAGTAAGACCAATCGCTTTACCACCATGCTTATTAATTAAGCTAACAATAGATTTGTTTACACTGCCGCCAAGCACCATCTCTACCACATCCATCGTGGACTTATTGGTCACTCGCATGCCGTCAATTCGGTCAGAGGTTCTGCCCATTTCATTCATAATGTTATCTACCTGCGGGCCACCACCATGTACAACGACAGGGTGTATGCCAACCGTTTTAAGTAGCACAATATCACGTGCAAATGAGCTTTCTAGCTCAGGGTCGGTCATGGCATTGCCACCATATTTGATAACCAAAACTTTACTAGAAAAACGTTGGATGTAAGGTAGGGCAGTTGTTAATACTTCGGCAGTATTTTTTGCTTGTTCTAAATTAAGCGACATAGTTAACTCACTAAAATAAATATAAATTTAATAGATTGGTGAGAATATACATCAACCATCAAGAGGTGTGCAACTTAAAGTTAGTAAAATGAGGGTTAAAGTAATCAATAAAAAAGCATGAACTTTGTGAGTGATTTACTTTAAATGATGTTAGATGCCATAAGCAGGCTGTATTTTTGCAACCTGGTTGGCAAGTTTGTCATCAATTTGGCGACACAACGCAACCAGTTGCTGTTGTATTTTTTTGACATCTGCCATGGTATTGCCAGCAAAACGTATGGTAAAGCTCTGGCTAGTGTTCGAGGGGCGAATAACGCCAAAGCCGTTTTTAAAATCTAGCCGAATACCATCAATGACACACACTTTGGCATCTTTAGGTAGTTTGATGGCTGGGGTAGTTTTATTGGTAATCGCAGTACCAAGGTTATTTAACCAGTTTTTAATAATGGTAATCAGCCGAGCCAATAGGGATTTTTGTTCTTTTTGAACGGGGATATACACATCGGTCGTGGATACTATGGTAGGTAGTTGATTAATAATGTGATGTAGGCTATTTGGTTGTTTAGCTAACCAATTTAGTAAACGGACACCAGCGTATATACCATCATCATGTGAGATAAATAAACCATCATTAAAAATAAAATGACCAGATAATTCACCAGCAAAGATGGTGTTGCTATTGCTTTGCTGCATTTGCTGACGCATATGACTGCTGCCAGTTTTACTCATAATTGGGTTAGCCCCCGATTTTTTGAGCATAGCTGGCAAGTGATGGGAGCATTTAACATCAAATATGACACTGATATTAGACACAGGGTCACTAGCAATAGTATTTTGCATGTTATTTGCTGTTTTTAATAGTTTTTTTTCTTCAATGGCGGTGTTTGCCAATAAATATAACAGGTTATCTGCATCAATAATCTTGCCTTGATTATCGACTACCATAATACGATCACCATCGCCATCGAATGTCAATCCCAAGTCGGCACCATGCTTTAATACTTGCGATTGTAATTGCTGTAAGCGTCCGTTTTCACACGGATCAGGGTTACCTAGAGGGAAGCTACCATCTGCGTTGTCGTTTAACACAATCACTTGCTGTGCATATTGGCTAAAAATATGACTAACAACGTCGGAAGTTGCGCCATTTAAACAGTCAATCACAAGGGTGTTAATCGGTTTATTTGAGTTTAGAGCTTGTAGGGGCTTCATGGCTTGATGTATTGCTTGGGTGTACTCTTTGATAGCCACATCTTGTCGATTAATGATTTGAGACTGACAATCTATCCACAGTTGATTAAGGTTTAATGTGCTTGGCACACAGGTTTTACTGTTGTGTAGATTATTAAATAAAGAGGTGATATCTGCTGAGCTTGGTGATTCGCCAGCAGTTAGCCATTTAATACCCGTGTAATTTTTTACCGAATGGCTGGCAGTTATCATGATGCCATGACCTTGATATTGCTCTGCCCAATATACCATTATGGGTGTGGTAACTAACCCCAACCAAATTACCTCGATATTTGCCTTTGTAAATATGCTTGCTAATATTTGTGCAATATCAAGGCTGCCTTGGCGCATATCATGTCCAAGTGCAATTTGTGTTTTATCATTAATGGAAAATTGGTTAAAGTGGTTGCTAAATGCATCGGCCAGCCCAACAACAAAATCATCAGTAAAGTAACGATAGTCACCACGGATGTCATAGGCTCTAAACAGCGTTTGTTGAGGTAAAAATGGATGCATATTTCTTATCTTTATTTTTTAAATCATTACTAGTATAAAAAACTAGATTGTAATATTAAGTAATAATTTATGAAGATATTGTATAAAAGTTACAGTTTAATTAAAACTCCTTAATAGATTAGTTATCTCATATTCACAAATTATGTCAAGTACTAAGCTTCCATTGTTGCTAATTTTATTCAAAAAACCATAACAAAGGCTTGTGCGGCCTGTATTGTGCTTTGTTAAGCCCTATAAAATAAGATATTTATTTTAGAGCTTAACAAGTTTATAACTATTTTAGTATTTTGGTTATTGACGACCGCTGTGTCCAAATCCGCCAGCACCACGTTCACTAATATCACTAAACTCATCAACGATATTAAACTCTGGACGTACAACGGGTACGACCATATATTGAGCCATACGTTCGGCAGGGTTTAATACAAAGTCAGTTTTGCTACGGTTCCAAACGCTAACCATGAGTTCGCCTTGATAATCGGCATCGATTAAACCAACTAAGTTACCTAGTACAATCCCATGTTTATGTCCCAAACCAGAGCGAGGTAAAATCAGCCCTGCATAATTTGGGTCGGCAATGTAGATAGATAAGCCTGTACCAATTAACTGGGTTTCGCCAGCTTTTATGGTAATAGCTTCATCAATGCAAGCGCGTAAATCGATACCTGCCGAGCCATCTGTGGCACGGGTAGGTAGGGGGAAGTTTGGATCTGTGCCAATTTTATTGTTTAAAATTTTAACTTGAACTTGTTGCATTTTATTTCCTTCAATTAAACATAGGTGTAATTTTTGCTGTGTGTGGGTTTGGTTATTCGCTATCCCAATTATAAATAAGGTTGCTAAAATCTTTGTTTAATAGCGCATCTGGTTGGATAAAAAAGTTTGCTACCCCCATATCGCCCCACATGATTTCATAGCTTTCGGTCATTGGATATTCTGAATCAATTTGTAAAAACAGCTTTTGTGTAGAGTAAGGTTTGCGGATTTCTTCATTAGGGAAGACGGGCATACCTAACAGCTTATGACCGCTTGCGTTAGAAAGCTTGTTGATGGCTTCATAGGCAATATCTTCTTTTTCTCCATTTTCATAGTCTAACTCATCGATGGCTTGCCCTTGGTTGGCAGCGATAAACTCTAATAAGTTTTCGCTAACCCCTGCACAGCCATATTCTTTAATAAAAGATAGTTTGAGTGGGGTAGAAATGGGCGAAAAAACTTCTTCAAGATAGTTGTCATCAACACTTTGTCTTGCCATTTTGGTAGATTCACTGAGTGGCGTTGCTGTAATATCAATACTGGGGATAAAGTGGACTTGATAGTTTGAGTTTGGTGTACGTTCATCTTCATCTTTGCCAAGATCTTCCTCTCCAGCATTTATAAAGATTTGTAGCAAGCCTTGTTTGGGCAGCTGAGCAAACTCGTTATGAGATACTTGCTCAAAAACTTGTTCAAAGTTAATTTGTGCCAATAGCATGAGAGGTGTTCCATCTGCCGCTTTAGGATAAAAACCATTTGCCGGAATGTAAGGCACGCCACCAAACTTGCTATCGGTTAAGCGCATGGTTTCACAAACCTGAGTATTGATGCGGATAAAAGCATGGTGGGTTTTTAAAACCACTTCTTGGAGCTGACTTTGCAGTTTATTAAAAAGTGCTATTTGCTCTTGTGTAAATTCTGTTGGTGCAGAAAGCTTGTCTTTGTCTTCAGCAATTTGCTCATAAGTAGATTTAATTGGGGGTGTGTCAGTATTTTGTTGTTGATGCGCGTTTTGTGTGTCATTAGCTGATTTGGGTAAAGACTGCTTTGAATCAACTAAATTTTTGATGCGAGAAAATAAAGACATGGATTTAAGATTCCTGTTGCTTACAAGCTTAAAATACAATCAATACTGCTATGAGAATAACAGATTTTAACTCCCAATTGTAGGGGTGGGTTTTTGGTGGGTTGCTACTTCTTTTTTAGCATTGCCTGAATATTTGCTAAATATTCTTCAGCAACTTTTTTAGGGTCTTTTTGAGCTTGTTGTTTTTTACGTTTTGCCGCCCAGTCTAAATGGTCTTCGGGTAACTCTTCTAAAAAGCGTGATTGAGTTGTCACACGCATTTCTCCGCCAGCTCTGCGTTGCGCTGCAAGGGTCATGGTAAGTTCTTTCTTTGCCCGTGTAATGCCAACATACATTAGTCGGCGTTCTTCTTCAATTGTTTCAGAGATAATGGAATTGCGATGTGGTAAAAGCTCTTCTTCAAGCCCCATTATCCAAACATAATTAAACTCTAGCCCTTTAGAAGCATGCAAGGTCATTAGGTTAACCGTGTTGGTGTTTTCTTCTTCTTGTTGCTGCTCTAACATATCTAACAATACAAGTTTGCGGATAACGGCTTCAATGTTTTGTTCATCTTCATTTTCTGTACGGTCAATTAATGCTTGGATACTGGCATAAAGCGAGTCAATATTATCGATGCGGTTTTTTTCTTGCTGAGGCGTTTTTGCTTCACTACGCACAACATCAATATATCCAGTTTCATCAATCATTTTTTTAACAAGGGGCACAGGGTCTGGGTGTTGATAAAGCTCACGCGTGTAATGCTCAATAAACTCGGCAAACTGTTGTAAGGTATGATACGCCTTATTAGGCAATACATGGGTAAGCCCGCTATGCGCACAGGATGCCAGTAAAGATATTTGATGCTCAAGCGCGAAGTTGCCTAACTTTTCAAGTGTGGCAGGACCAAGCCCACGTTTTGGGGTATTAATGATGCGTAAAAAAGCACTGTCATCATCTGGGTTTAAAATAATTCGCAAATAGCTCATGATGTCTTTGATTTCGCTACGTGCAAAAAATGATGTGCCGCCAGACAGCTTATAAGGTATTTGCAGTTGTCTTAACTGGGCTTCTAGCATTCTTGCCTGAAAGTTACTACGATACAGTACAGCATAATCTTCCCATTCATTACCATGACGTAATTTATGGGTAATGATTTCTTTAGCTACACGTTCTGCCTCGTCATCATCACTGCGGCAATTAACAATGCGGATAAGTTCGCCATGTCCTTTATCCGACCATAAGGCTTTATCAAAAATATGCTCATTATTACTAATCACTGAGTTAGCGGCTTCTAAAATTCGGCTGGTTGAGCGATAATTTTGTTCTAGCTTAACTACTTGCAATTTGGGGAAGTCTTGCTTAAGTAGTGCCATGTTTTCAGGTTTTGCACCACGCCAAGCATAAATTGATTGGTCATCATCTCCAACCACAGTCAGCCTTCCTTCATTGCCTACCAATAGCTTAATTAACTCATATTGCGCGGTGTTTGTATCTTGATATTCATCGACCAGCATATAGCGGATACGGGCTTGCCATTTATCTCTTACCGTTTTGTTTTCTTGCAAAATTTTTGTTGGTAGTACGATTAAGTCGTCAAAGTCTACTGCATTATAAGCACGCAAATTACGTTCATAAAGGGCATATAAGTTGGCAAAAATGATATCTTCTGGGTCATTTAAGGTTTCGGCTGCTTTTTCTGGCTCTATCAAATCATTTTTCCAATCGCTAATAAATTTGATGGCTTTACCAACCAGCTCACGGCTTTCTGCACCAGACAGGTTATCACGGATCATCAGCTCCATTAATAAGCGTTTAGAATCATCACTATCCATGATAGAAAAATTACCTTTAAGTGGCGTGTTTAATAGCTCATAACGCAAAAACTGCAAACCAAATTGGTGAAAAGTAGAAACAGTTAAGCCCCGTGTTTTTTCACTGGGTAATAAGCTTTGTACCCTAGCTTTCATTTCTCTTGCCGCTTTGTTGGTAAAGGTTACAGCAGTAATACGCTCGGCAGGGTAATGGCAGTTTTCTATTAAATGGGCAATTTTTTGGGTAATAACCGATGTTTTGCCAGAGCCTGCACCCGCTAAAACGAGTAGAGGACCTGAAATGTATTTCATTGCTTCATCTTGACGAGGGTTTAGCTTGCTCATTAGTAACCTTGAGGTAGTGTTTTAATTTATAGTTATTTTGTTTAAAAAAACAGGGATGAAATTGGAATAATTATTATAGTGATTAAACTGTAAATAACAACAAAATAGTGAGAATCAAACAGAAAAAAGAGCCGAAGTTGACGACTCTTTTTTTATTGTATTTTGCTATTTAACAAATTCTTTATAGCATTCACTTAAAGAGTGGGTGACCATATCAGCAACTAATACGCCGCGTGCGTTTGTATCAATAGCTGCCATGGTTAGTTGGTCGATTGTAACGTCTTCACTTGCTTTTTGACCAACACAACCACAAACATTTGATTGGATTTGATTTTGTTTGGTGGTTGTTAATCCTTTTTTAGCTATGTTCCAAATTTTGTTTTTGTTTAACTCGGTTTGGCATTTATTGTTTACCGCAATTCTAAATGCTGTTTTTCCTAAATTATAACCAGTGTTAATGGTTGCGTTTGGATCAGCATTATTGCCAGTAGCACAAGCTGTTAGTGCCATTGCAAAGGCTGGTATTAATAGTAGTTTTTTCATAGCCAACTCCTAGGTCGTTATTGTTAAAAAAAAATGATGCCATAATAATGACACCATCATTTAGATTGGTCAAATAATTGATACACTTTATATACGATACATAAAGCTTTTATTACCAACCAACTTGACTGACATCACGCACCGCACCGGTGTCGGCACTGGTGGTTAATGCCGCATAAGCACGCAATGCTTGACTAACATAACGCTCACGGTTGACAGGCTTAAAGGCATCTTTGCCTTTGGCTTCCATCGCTTGGCGACGTTTGGCAATCTCTTCTTCGCTAATGTCGATGTTGATGGTACGATTAGGGATGTCGATATGGATGGTATCACCTTCTTTCACTAAGCCAATTGCACCACCTTCGGCAGCTTCTGGACTGGCATGACCAATGGATAGCCCTGACGTACCACCAGAGAAGCGACCATCAGTCAATAAAGCACATTGCTTACCCAAACCTTTTGATTTTAAATAAGAAGTCGGGTAGAGCATTTCTTGCATACCAGGACCGCCTTTTGGCCCCTCATAGCGGATAATCACACAGTCACCAGCGACGATTTTATCCGCTAAAATAGCCGCAACCGCATCATCTTGTGATTCAAAAACACGCACACGACCTGTAAATACCAAAATACTGTCATCAACCCCAGCGGTTTTAACCACACAGCCTCGTTCTGCAATGTTTCCGAACAATACCGCCAGTCCGCCATCTTGTGAATAGGCGTGTTGTTGGCTACGGATACAGCCAGACTCACGGTTGACATCGAGATTAGACCATTCATTTTGTGTGCTAAAAGCTTGAGTTGTTCGCACGCCACCTGGTGCTGCGATAAACAATTCTCTTGCTGTCTGGTTGTTTGGATTCATCACATCCCATTTTGCCAAGGCATCTTTGAGCGTTGGCTCATGGACGGTGGCAACTTCGGTATTCATCAAACCTGCTCGGTCAAGTTCAGCAAGAATACCAATCACCCCACCTGCACGGTGTACGTCTTCCATGTGGTACTTTTGCGTGGCAGGAGCAACTTTAGACAAACAAGGTACTTTTCGGCTTAAACGGTCGATGTCTTGCATTTTAAAGTCCACGCCTGCTTCGTTAGCAGCAGCCAGTAAGTGCAAGATGGTGTTGGTAGAGCCACCCATGGCAATGTCTAGGCTCATGGCATTTTCAAACGCCCCTTTAGTCGCAATATTACGCGGTAAAATGCTGTCGTCATCTTGCTCATAGCGTTGTTTGGCTAATGCCACAATACGGCGACCTGCTTCAAGGAACAATTCTTGACGTTTGGCATGGGTTGCTAACAGTGAGCCATTACCGGGTAATGATAGCCCCAAGGCTTCGGTTAAGCAGTTCATTGAGTTGGCAGTAAACATACCTGAACAAGAGCCACAGGTTGGGCAAGCTGAGCGTTCTGTCATCTCTACCTGCTCATCACTGATGTTGTCATCAGCGGCATCAATCATAGCATCGACTAGGTCAAGCTTACGAATTTTATTGCCTTTTTCATCGGTGACATTGCCCGAAGTGGTGTAGCCTTCTGCTAAATTTTCAGCAAGGATTTTCCCTGCTTCCATAGGACCACCTGATACAAAGATAACAGGAATGTTTAGACGCATGGATGCCATCAGCATACCTGGAGTGATTTTATCGCAGTTCGATATACATACCAAGGCATCGGCACAGTGAGCATTAACCATGTATTCCACACTATCGGCAATCAAGTCACGACTTGGAAGTGAATACAGCATACCATCATGACCCATGGCGATACCATCATCTACAGCAATGGTGTTGAACTCTTTTGCAACGCCACCTGCTTTTTCAATCTCACGGGCGACCAGTTGACCCATGTCTTTTAGATGTACATGACCAGGGACAAACTGGGTGAATGAGTTTGCCACAGCAATGATGGGTTTGTTAAAGTCGTCGTCTGTCATGCCTGTGGCACGCCATAAAGCACGAGCGCCTGCCATATTACGACCACCAGTGGAAGTTTTGGAACGGTATTGCATGGATTGGTATCCTTTTAAATTCTTATTGTATAAGCTTAAAAAGCTATTTTAGCCTTGCTGTAAACTTGTTTTAGTTTGATAGGCATTGGCTTGGCTTAAAAAATTAACGTATGAAAAGTATAGCAAAGTATCATAACAAATGAACAATTAAAGAAAAAATGAAACAATGTTTAGGGGATGATGATATAAAGTTTTGCTAAAAAAATGCAAAATAAACAATGTGTCTATTTTGCATTGAGCTAACTAATATACTGGTATGACGTTACAGTTTGCGTAATTCTTTACGCAAAATTTTGCCAACAGCCGATTTTGGCAGCTCATCAATAAATTGATAGCTATTTGGTCGTTTATAACCGGTTAATCGTTCTTTTGCAAATTCTGTCAATTCGTCAAGCGTTAAACTATCGTCTGCGGGTACGATATAGGCTTTTGGTGCTTCGCCACTTTTTTCGTTTGGTATGCCAACAACGCCAACTTCAAATACTTTTGGATGTTCAGTTAATGCAGCTTCTACCTCATTTGGGTACACATTAAAACCAGATACCAAAATCATATCTTTTTTACGATCCACCAAGGTAAGGTAGCCTTCTTCATTAATAAACCCGATATCACCTGTCCGTAAGTAGCCATCTTTTGTGAATGTGGATGTGTTGTCTTTACCCCAATAGCCTTGAGTCACTTGTGGACCTTTTGCACACACTTCGCCTTCTTCACCAACTTGGCAAGGGTTATCATTTTCATCCAAAATGAGTATGTCGGTATGAGGGACAGGGATGCCAACAGTGCCTGTAAATGACTCGATACCCATAGGATTAAAGCTGATGACAGGGGCGGTTTCACTCATACCGTACCCTTCATTAATAGGCTTGCCTGTTACCTTGTGCCATTTGCGAGCAATATCAGCAATAATTGCAGTACCACCGCCAACAGCAAGATGGAAGTCACAAAAGTCAAGGGTAGCAAACTTTGGATGTTGTAGCATACCGGCAAATAGGGTATTGACCGATGGAATCATGGTTGGGCGTTTGGTTTCTATGGTGTTGACTAATGCATCCATATCACGTGGGTTGGTTATTAATATATCTTCCCAACCGCCATAAATACTTAGCAAGCCGCAAACTGTAAATGAGAAAATATGATAAAGCGGCAATGGGTTGAGTACTTTAACTTGTCCATCAATTTTTTCTTCAAGATTTTTACCAAAGAATGAATAACTTTGGATGACATTGGCAACCAGATTAAGATGTGTAAGCATGGCACCTTTTGCTTTGCCAGTGGTACCACCAGTGTATTGGAATACGGCAACATCATCTAGGCTGGTTGTTACAGTTTTAAACTGACTGGCAGAATAGCTGGATAAGATGCTAGCAAAACGAACCTCTTTATTGTCACTAACTGTTAATTCACCATTTATGTTTTCAGTTGGAGACATCATCAAGCTAAGGTCGCTGCCTAAGTCTTCACATTGTTCCATAGAGCAAACAACCACCATGTTAAGCTGTGATTTAATTTGGTCTGTTAAGTTATCGTAAGCACCTCTCATTGCATCAAAGATGACTAGCATCTCAGCTTGTGAGTCTTCTAGCTGGTGAGCGAGTTCATAATGGGTGTAGAGTGGATTTACATTGACTAAGGTAACGCCAGCATGTAAACAACCTAAAAGGATGGCTGGATATTGCAAAATGTTTGGTAATTGCACAGCAATGCGGGTGCCTTTAGGCACTTGTTGTGCCTGCAAAAATGAGGCAAACTGACGAGCAGCACGGTCTAATTGTGAGTATTTAAGGGTTGCAGGCCCCATGCTTAAAGCAACTTTATCGGCATGTTTATCTATGCTGGGTTGCAAAATGTCGATAAGGTTGGTGATATTGGTAGGAATTTGTAAGTCTTCAATCCCAAACTTGTGATAACCTGCTTGCCAAAGTTTGCTAAAATTTGTGTTTGCTTGTGTGTTCATAGTACCTCCTTGTTTTTGGGTTGAATCTAATATGACTATCTGGTAATAAATACATCCCATGAGTTATCTGGAGCGAGTTTTTTCCATTGCTCCAACGAATATAAAACCTTTTATTTCAAAAATATAACGGTAAGATTTTTAATCTTAGTACAGTTTAACTGAGTTTGTTAAGTATGTGAAGTGGTGCAGTTTTCATCGCTTTAGCAATGATTACCCACGGCATTTTTGGTACATAAGCTTCTAAAATATCCGACTCTATCGCCTCAACCATTTCACGCGTGCCTGTTTCGATATCGACTGCAAAAGGAAGATTTTTAGAGCCTGCATTAATCTCGGTACGAATATAACCAGGGTAGAGGTTAGTGACTTTAATTGGCAGTTTTGACTTTAGCATGTCAGCTCTAATCCCTTCTGCTAAATGAGCCAAACCAGCTTTTGTAGCCGCATAAGTGGTTAAGTGCTTTGGCAATCCCCGCATTGCTGACATACTGGATATGGCAACTAAATGCCCACTATTTTGCCTACGGAAAATCTGCATTGCCGCCTCGCATTGTGCAAGGGCAGAAATAAAGTTGATTTCGGCAGTCTTACGATTTATTTCAAAATGACCTTTGCCGATGCCTCGTCCATCGCCAATACCGGCATTAACAATCACTCTGTCAATTTGTCCAAAAGTTTGGGCAAAGTCTTCAAAGGTTGTAAATACTGCATCATAGTCAGCAACATCTAATGAACGGACTTCAATATGCACATTGGGGCTGTGGCTTAATATATCCGTTTTTAGTTGTTCTAATTGATTGATACGTCTGGCACAGATGCCAAGGTTATAGCCCATTTTGGCAAACTTTTCTGCCATGCCTGCGCCTAAACCAGCACTTGCCCCTGTAATGATGATAGATTTACCTTTGCCAACTTGGTTTTTAATCAGCTCGTCCATATTTGGGGTTGGTAAAAAATTATCGACGACGTCTTCAGCTCCCTTTGTTATTTGCGATAGCGTTAAATTTTTTAGATTCTTGAAGTTCATATTTTTGTCCTGTTACTTATTCAGTCGTAAATTTAGTACCAAGTTAGGTAATCGCTACCTGCCAGTTGTAAATGCTCGCATGCGTTTAGGGTAATCAATTGGTTTTTTAGTGAGCTTAATCCGTCTTTACCAATATTACTTGCACGACTCACCACGATACTTGTCACTCCTGTGTTGATTAGCTGCCGATTAATCGAAAAAGCAGTTTGGCTTTTTAACGCGTCTGTTGGCATGTTAAGCAATTGACTAACAATGCTTGCAATGACTCCGCCAGAGGTAAACACAAGGCTCGTTTGTCCATCGGCTGTTTGCTCGATGACTTGTTGTAATCCTTCATAACATCGGTCAGCAAATTGTAGCCAACTTTCATCATAGTCATCATCATTATTGAGTTGCTCAGCCGAGTGCCAACGTATCATCGCTTGTTTAAACAATTCAGCAAGGTGTTTGTTTTTGCTTGTTTGCGTACTTTCTTGTTTGTGCGTCGCTGAGGGTTGTTGACGCAGACTCTGTTTAAAATCTTCTAAATTATCATAGTCAGATGCCGCTAACATCACTTGTTGGTGGTTAAACTCATCAAACTGACCGATGGTTTGTAAAGCCATCTTCTCACTGTTTGTGATGTCTTGAGCTTGCGTGGCAAAGCGACTTAAAAAATGGCTTGCAGTATCTTTCTGACGTACCAAAGTGCCGGTAAATATTTGGTCAACGGTTTTGTTATGTTTTTTAAAATAATCTCCCAACAATTGGGCTTGTTGGATACCCAGCTCAGACAAGTTGTCATAATTTTCTGAGCCAAACGATGCTTGACCGTGGCGGGCAAGTAAGATGGTTTTCATGATTTTTTCTCTTCTTTTAAATTTCTTTTGTGTTTGCGTAATTTTTTAATTGCCCAATCGTAATGGCTTGATGTGGCAGAAATACAATAACTGCCCAAATTTGTAGAGCCTGTCCATTTAAAGTGTTTTTTGGTAAATAAGACGTCATCATCAAAGGTGTCAATGAGTGCCATTACCTCATTATGACTTGTAGTCAGCATGTTGACCGATTCTTGATAATCCGTGCTTTGGTGCTTTTGCCAAAATTCTTGATTCATCTGCCCATACGTTTTCCAAGTGTAGGGCGTGGGTAAAAAGTCTATCGGCGGGTTTGTATTATTGGCACTGTTAGCATCGTTGTTTTGGTTAGCGTGTATCCAACGAATCAGCAGTTGATGCCACTCATATAAATGCACCAACACATCCCGGATATTTTTATCACGCTTCCAATGCGCTTCGGTCAGCTTTGGATTATTTGAAAAATCAAATTCACTATTAAACTCAATGTCAGTTAATCCCTCGATTTCTTGCCACAGCTTAGTAAAGTTGGTGTTCGAGGCGTCTATGAGTTCTAATTTGGATTTTGGTCGAGCCATTTTTTGCCTTCTTATTCACTATTTAAAGGTGAATGTTTAATCTTCAATAATAAGCCTAATTACAGAGTAAAAGCGTAAGACTTTTCTACTTTAGAGATACGCACATTAAACTGCGCATACCATTTTTCTTTACCCAGTTTCTGCGCTTTTAAGTGTTCAATGTTATTTTTCCACGCTTTAATAGCAGCGAGGTCTTGCCAATAAGAAACGGTAATACCAAGATGTTCTCGTGCTGATTCCATACCTAAAAACCCCGCTTGCCTAGTGGCAAGTCTCACCATTTCTTTTGAAATGGTTGCGAAGCCGTTATCCCCATCGGTTCTGATAGAGGTAAAAATAACGGCATAATAAGGCGGCTTTGGTGTATTGGCTAATTGTGCTAATAACGACATTTTACAACCTTATTTTATAACCTTTTTACTCTGTTGTGGCTTTATGAGTAGTGCTATTTTTATGAGTAGACCATCATTTTAACCAAGCCTTGCACAGGGGCAGGGAGTTGAGACAATAATTCATCATTTAGCCCAGCATGCTCTAAATCTGCCTTAATAGTAGCGGTAAATTCAGCGCCTTCGTGTTGGCTGATTAACGCCAAACATTTGGCATTTAGCACATGGATGACTACCCAAAAGTCTTTAAACATCGGATTATCGGTTTGTTTGTGGTAATAGCGATAGTAGATTTGTTGGGCAATACCAGCAAGACGGAACAAACCATAGACCTCATAAAACGTCCAATTATCAATCTGCAACCCTGTTTTTTCTAGGTAATAATCCACCACTTGTTGTCGTGTCATCATGCCGTCTACATTGGTTGGCTGACGGCGAAACTGTTGCGTAACAGGGTCATCATCTGCCTGTACCCAGTAGGCAAGGGCAGAGCCTAAGTCCATGAGTGGGTCGCCAAGGGTTGCCATCTCCCAGTCTAATACGCCGATGACTTTGGTTGGTTCACTCGGGTCGAGTACCACATTGTCGAGTCGCCAGTCATTATGGATTAAACAAGTTTTACTATCGGCAGGGATGTTGTCTTTTAGCCAGTCACGCACAAGGGCAAAGGTGGGTACGTTAGACGTGTGGGCTTTGGCATAGCGTTTGTCCCAGCCAATAATTTGACGCTCGCAATAGCCTTCACCTTTACCCAGTTTGCTTAATTCGGCATTATCAGTGGTGTCGATTTGGTGCAGGGCTATCCATGCGTCCAATACATTCTTACATAGCGTCTCAGCTTGTTCTGCCGATAACGCTAGCGACTTGGGGAAGTTAGCACGGGGGATAATGCCTTCTAAGCGTTCCATGACATAAAAATCACAGCCTAACACGCTCTCATCTGTGCATAGTGCCACCATTTTGGGGACATAGGGATAGTCAGATTGCAAGGCGTTTTGCACTTGGTATTCTCGTACCATGTCGTGGGCAGATTTTGCTTTTGTGCCTTTGGGCGGGCGGCGTAAAATTAAGTCGTGGCATTGGTCGGCATGGTCACTGCTATATTCTAGGCGATATGTCCAGTTAGATGCACCACCAGAGTATTGGGTCACTTTTGCCGTCTCATTTGCATTGTCAGCAAGCTTCAGCCCTTGTGATTTTAGCCATGTGGTAACGGCTTGAATGTCGAGTTCTTCGCCCTTGCGGACTTGGCTAGCGGTGTCGAGTATATTGGGTTTGTTTTGGTGACTCATAATAAAATTCCTTTAGTTTGTTTGATGACGGATAACAATTGAATAATATTTTTATTATTAACTGGTAAGTAAATTTGATACCTTCCTAAACTACCTGTAAAAAATCTGTCATCCCTATATTGATTTTGTTTTGGTTGAGTAATGTTGATACTTGCCCACGATGATGGGTTTGATGATTAAAAAAATGACTAATTAATAAACCAAAGTTTTTAGAAAACTTTTTGCCTGATGTATTTGTATAGTTTAAGTCACTGATAAAGTCTTTCTCGTCACATTCAGCAATAAAATCAATAATCAATTTATCTAATACTACTCTATATTCTTGATAAGACGTTAAATTATCTGTAATGGATTGGTCAAGCTTAGTAGGTTTGATGAAATCATCCAATAAACCTAAAGCTTCAAAATTTTTTAATCTGGAGAAACGATTTAACCAGATTAAATCACCAACCATGATGTGATTCATAGTCGCAAAAATACTGGGAAAAAAACTGAATTGATTTTTTATAACCCTATCATAACCAAGTGAATCCATAGCTGAAATAATATTGGCGTTCATTAGTTGATTATAATCAGCATATTTTGTAAATAATTCCTTCATGTCGTTATCCATAAAATCGCTTTATTTATTCGTTTATGAGGCGAGTTTACTTCTCAATTTTTTTTAAAATATTTGTGTATGAGCGAATCTTTAAAATACCATAACTATAACTGCAAAACATCCTTAAAAAATAGCCATTGTAAAATAGTAGCGTAAAGCAGGTTTCCGCTTTAATCACGATTCATTTGTGTCTTTTCTCTATCGTTTTATGGTCATTATTTGTGGTTTATGAGCTTTTGCTCGTTAGTAAACGAGTTAACCACCAAAACCGTTTCTCTATATTATTAAAGAAACGGTTTTGATAAGTAAGACGACTGCTTATTACTATCGTCTGTTGCTTTTGTTGATATAGCCACTAGGGTCATTTATTTGCGTTTACGTCCATATCCGAGTTTTTTTAATTCCAGTTTAGCCAGCTGTGTTTTATGCACCTCATCGGGTCCATCGGCAAGGCGTAGGCTTCGAGCCTGTGCAAAGAACATAGGCAGTGGCGTGTCTTGGCAAACGCCCATGCCACCGTGGATTTGAATAGAGAAGTCCACCACCTCTTGCAGGACGGTTGGGGCAACTACTTTAATGGCAGAGATTTCAGTTAAAGCAGCTTTGGTGCCCAGTTCATCCATTTTTTGTGCTGCATGTAAAGTAAGCAGTCGTGCTTGGTCAATTTTTACTCGTGCATCGGCAATGCGTTCCATATTACCGCCCAGTTGAACCAGCGGTTTGCCACCAAAAGCAGTTCGGTTCATGCCACGGTGGATGGCAAGTTCAAGTGATTTTTCTGCAGCACCGATACAACGCATACAATGGTGAATTCGACCTGGTCCTAAGCGACCTTGAGCAATCTCAAAGCCCATACCTGCACCACCAATAAAGTTGGCGAGCGGTACACGAACATTATTAAAGCTGACTTCACCATGCCCATGTGGTGCGTCATAATCACCAAATACTTTGAGCATGCGTTCTATTTTTACGCCTTCTGCATTGGCTGGTACAAGCACCATAGAGTGCTGATGGTGACGGTCTTTGCTGTCATCTGGGGTGTGAGCCATAAAAATTAGCAAATTAACCGCAGGGTCGCCTAAACCCGATGACCACCATTTGCGACCATTAAGTAAGATTTCATCGCCTTCCACGATGGCGGTCGCTTGCATATTGGTGGCGTCACTGGAAGCAACTGCCGGTTCAGTCATGCAGAACACAGAACGAGTTTCGCCTGCCAGTAGAGGCGTAAGCCATTGGTCTTGTTGTGCTTGTGTGCCGTATCGCCATAATAATTCCATGTTGCCACTGTCTGGCGCGTTGCAGTTAAATACATGCGGTGCAATCAGGCTTCTGCCTGTTAGCTCGGCAATGGGGGCGTAGTCAGTCACCGACAGCCCTGCACCCAGCTTGTCATCTGGCAAGAACATGTTCCATAAGCCTTGCGCTTTTGCCTTGGCTTTAAGTGCTTCAAGTTTTGGTGACCACTGCCATGTTGTCCAATCACCATCTGGGTTTAGTTGATGGGTTTCGTGCCAAAGTTCGGCTTCAATAGGTTCAATTTCATTTTCAATAAAGGCTTTGGTACGTTTGTAAAAATCTTGACCACGTTCTGAGAGGTTAAGTAGAGGTTGTGACATTTTGTTTTGTTGTCCTTTTGCTCTTTGTTGCTTGAAGTTGTGTTGATAAAAACGAATGACTTGATAATAAAATACAATATTAGATGAATAAAGTGATTTATTTGCATTATAATACATGAATAATATTCATTAATAATCCACCATTACTATAATCATCTATTAATACAGTGACCAAACTTACAAAGGAAATAACATGAAAACTGAATATCAACTTTTTGTTTGTGACATCTCTGGTGAACATGCCCCAATCTGTGTTTTTATTTCAGACACACCCTTTCCAAATTTTGTAATAGGACAACGTTTTGATGACCATGGCTGGCAGCGTTTAGATGGGGGTGTATTGGCATCAGAAGAAGCGCCCATACGCTTTACCATTCATTCTATTAAACAAGTAATTAAAGTAGAAAATGGTAAAAACATTATGCAAACAGGACTTAACCTAGAACAATTTAAGGGCAATAGGTCACCAGCGTTTAGCACAAACGTAACATTATCTTGGCAACAGGCACTAGAAATACATAAAAACTTACTAAACACATGAGTATAAAAATGGACTTAAATCTTTATCGTGTATTTGTGCAAGTCTATGAGAGTGACACGCTTGTCATTGCTTCAGAACGCCTGCATATCAGCCAATCGGCGGTGAGCCATGCATTAGGGCGATTACGACAACACTTTGATGATGATTTATTTATCAAAGAAGGGCGCAAATTGGTGGCAACCGCTTTTGCACGACGTTTATATCCTCAAGTCAAGCAGGCGGTTAATAGCTTAACCATGGCGACTGAGCAAAGCACTATTGATACCTTAATTGCCCAAACCAAGCAAATTACCATTGCCATGAATGATGAGATTGAGCTGGTGTTATTGCCATTACTGTTGCAAAAATTCGCCAGTCATGCACCTCATATCCGCTTAAACAGCGTACGACTAGAACGTGAAAAAATGAACAAGCAATTACGCTTGGGGCTTGTTGATGTTGCAATAGATGTGACTCGCTCTACACCAGATAGCCTCTATCAAAAACCGCTATTGAGCGATGAGTTTGTGGTGTTAAGTAATGCAAATTATCAAGAAAATGAGATAAGTGAAAAACAAATAAGCGACAACAACATCAGTAGCATCAGTATGGATACTTATTTAAATGCACAACATATTGTTGTATCGTCTCGTCCGACAGGTAAGTCTGTTGAAGATATTCGTTTGGCACAGCTTGGCTACCACCGACAAATTGCGGTACGTTGTCAACATTATAACAGTGCGGTAAGATTACTACAGCAAATGAGTACGCCTTATATGCTGACTTTACCTAAACTGCTGGCAAAAAGTTTGCATACGGATAATTTAATAGAATGTAATGTCCCGATAGATATTGCTGACTTGGCATTGCATTTGTATTGGCACAAAGAAATGGATAAAGATATATTGAATATTTGGGTGCGAGGGCAGATTCTTGCGTAAACTATTTAGCAGAAAAGTTAAGCGCTATATTTTTTGCTGAATCACTGTATTTAACCAAGCAAGTTGATTCATGTTTTCTTGCAAGCTGTTTATTAAAACTAATGAAAAGTTTGTTGGCATAAGCTCATAACCTTGTGATTGAGGGATGATGTATCGAGCATCTTCGATATTTTGGGCATGTTCATCATATACAGTAAGGCGTTGTTTTTCTTTTTTGTATAAGGTGTCTATTCTGCCAACAAATTGCCAGTGCGCCATGGCGTTGATAAGCGCTTGGTCTTCTTCTTTACAATAAACACTCTCAAATTGTTTGTTAGTATTGCTCCAGTGTAGTCGAATCGCCAATTGCATTGGCTCATGGAAGATAACGAGAGAACCTTTTACTTTAATAAACCAGGGCGTGGCGATGCTGTCTGTATTTATCCCTAACATTTCGCAAGCTTCAGTCGCCGTCATTTTGGTATTGAAATTTGCTAATAAGTTACCTTTTAAAGGATGACTTTGCTTTAAAAAGTCGGGCAATTGGTCGTAGTGGTATAGAAAAGGCAATTTGTCATTTTTATCACAACGTTTTGAAATCATTTTACAATTATGTAGTTGCCAGGGTTGAGATGCGTCTGTAATTAATTCTGCCAATTCAGTCACATCTTGGGTTAACTCTTTATTAAACGAAGTTAAAAATGGACTTTTTGAGATAAGGTCTGTTTTTTCGTTAATTGCCAGCGTTTCTGCTTGATTAACATTTTGTTGTGGTGTATCACGCATTGTATATTTAAATTTGCTAGGGTGGTTTTGGTTATTATCATCCAAATCTTTTATTGGTTGGTGTGTATTGTTATAAAAATGGCTCATGTTGAATTAAAAAATTTGTGATAAAAAATTGATATATTGTAAAAATACGTACACTATATCATGAACAATAGCGCAAATCTCTGCTAAACTTTGTATTGAATATAGGTTGGTTATAAACTCGTTAAAAAGGAATAAAAAATGAACAAACCACTAAATTATGATGCTAATAATATTTTTGCCAAAATTATTAAAGGTGAAATCCCGAATCATACCGTTTATGAAGATGATAAAACACTCGCTTTTATGGACATTATGCCTATGGCAGAGGGGCATGTGTTGGTGATACCAAAATGTGAGGCTGTGGAGCTAAGTGATATGCCTGCAGACTATTTAAAAGCCATTTTTGAAACAGCCCAAAAAATTATGGGGGCTCAGCGTAAAGTGTTTGAGCGTGATGGTATTGTGCAGATGCAACTAAACAGTGAGCAAGCAGGGCAGACCGTCTTTCATTATCATGTACATTTAATTCCAACGAGTATTCATACCTTGCGAGAACATGCAACCTTAAATCAGCAGGCAGATCATGGAAAACTGGCTGAGCTTGCACAGAGGTTGGCTGAAAGCATTTAAATCAGTTCGTTATATTTGTGTATAGCTGTTGTTAAAAATATGATTTTATATCAATAATTTGTTACACTGCTTACGCTTAAATATAATAAAACTTGGTTAAGACTGTGAGTTTTTAATCCGAGGTGGTTAATCTCAGTTATAGAGTTTATGCCATAGCCCAAGTGATAGTTAGCCACATAACTGGTTATAAACAATACAATTAAAATATAGAATGTTGATTCTTATGTTAAAGAAACAAGACACTAAAAAATACACAAAAAAAATTGGTTTTTCGACATTAGCTTTTGGTGTTGCGTTGAGCTTTTTTAGCTCGACAATTTTGCATGCTGAAGTGAGTGATGTTCAGATTAATGCTTTGGTTTTACAAGCAATTAAAACACACCCACTTGTTAATGCAGCAAAAGCCGATAGAAATGCCACAGTTGAAGGGGTTAATGCTGCCAAGCTTAATTTATTGCCAATTCCTAGTGTTTCTTCTAACTATGATAATAGTTCTGATCAATTTGTTACCAATGCCTCGATACAGCAGCCTTTATGGACGGGTGGGGAATTAACCGCAACAGTTAACCAAGCCATATTTGATGATAAAGCCGCTATAGAAAAGATATATGAGCAACAAAATACAGTTGCAAAAAACACCATTGAAGCATGGCAAAGCTATATCACCGCTGTTGGTATGCAAGGTGTTTATCAAAATAATTTAAATCAGCTAGATGAATTTGAAGCAATGATGAAACGCCGTGTAAAACAGGGGGTTTCTGCACGTATTGAGCTTGACTTAATTAATAACCGTATTTTGCAAGAACAAAATAATTTGCAAGGCGCGAGTGAGCAACAACGTATTGCTGCTGCAAGAATACAACAAATGATTGGGCAAAAAGTTACTCAACATAGTTCAATAGATACAAATTTGCTTGGTAATATGGTTAAACAAGCAAAACAAGAAGCGGCAAATTTTGAGAATTTAGCATTTAGTGATATCAGTTTTTATAACCCATCTGTTGTTAAAGCCGGTTATGAAGTTGAATCAGCAAAAGAAGAAGTTAAATCAAAAAAAGCAACTGTCTATCCTGATATTTATGCAAAATATGATTACTCTTATTACCATAAAGATGGTACAGATGATAACAAGTTTAGCGTTGGTTTGGCTTACAATCCAGGGGCAGGTTTTTCAAATTTTGCACTTGCGCGCGCTTCAGAGTCTCGTGTTAACAGCTTGATACAATCACAAGAGGCATCAAGACGTACTGTTATAGAAGGTATTCAAACTCAATATCAACAATTTGCAAGTACTGTAGATCAAGAGCGATCATTAATAGCCGCAATTGCAGGCGCCCAGATAGTTGTTGATTCTTATCGACGTCAGTTTACAGCAGGAAGAAAGTCTTGGTTGGATGTTTTAAATGCGATTCGTGAACTTGGTGGATATAAAGTTGAGTTAGTTAAAGCACGCACAGAAATGTTAGGTGCCTATCATAAATTGCAGGTTGATTTTGGTTTAATGCCATGGCAACAGTTTTATCAAAATCGCATGCCAACAGAAAGATTTAGTCCAGTTAATGAAGTCGGTGAAATTTTTTCAAGTTTTTCTCAGAACATAAGTGCTGAAAATGAGCCAAAACAAACACCACTAGCTACAGATAGAGTGGCAACTGTTATGGAAGAATCTGCCACAAAAGAAATTTTAGAAACAGCGCTTGTTGTAGATGATAGTATTGACGCAAGCAGCTCACCAATTAATGACGTAGTAGACACACAAGCGTCAGTAGCTACTGAAGATGAGGGTATTAAAAAGCAAACTATCGAGGTAGTGACGCCAACTGATACAGAATCACCTTTTGAGCCAGTGAAACAAGTTGAGATAGTTGAGATAAGGGAACAAAGCAGTAACCCTAAAGAAGCTGAGCAGGATCAAAATTTACAGTTACCAAATAATAACTCTGATAATACAGAGTTTAGTTCAGTGCTCGATGAAGATGTAAATGACAAGGCTAGCAGTATTGACGATACCCTATCACCAGTTCATCCTCAAAATACTAATAATGCTTCTAATAGTGATGGCATTGGCATAATGCCATTTGACCCAGAACTAAACGATGTGCTGGTTGATGAGGATAATATCGATATTGCTGGCACAGATAAAAGCGCAGTTGCAGCGCAAGAAAAAGAAACTGTGCCTAAACCTAAGGGTAGAAGATTTCATTTCTAGCCAACAAGGCATTCTATTTAAGCTTAGTTTTTTCTAGCCGAACATTTTTAAACGATTTAGTATATTAAGAAGATTATGAATTCACCATATCAAGTTAAAAAAACTGAACAAACTGGGTCTGACATTATAAATATAGATAGTCAAGAAAACGAAACCAGTGCTTTTGACAACTTGAGTTTTGCGTTATCTCAGGTTTTGGTTCATCAGGGTTTCCCTGTCGATAATATTCGAATGAAAGACTTGGTGTATACACAAAGTCAATCAGGTAATCCAGAACTTGATACAGTTGCTGATGTGATGGCGGTATTAAATGGACTTGATGTTGGCAAGACCCCTGAGTTTTTAGAACAACCAGATGCTGCCTTTTTACCGTTATTAGCCTTACATCCAGATTTGGGTTGGGGGGTTATAGACACACAAACACCTAACGGCAGCTGGAATTTTAGCCAACCTAAGCAAAGTACCACACAAACTGGTAATAACTTTCTTGAAGTACTTCGATTAAATTTGTCAGAAGAAAAAGTAGACAAATCAATTGGTAGCTTTGGTGACTTGATTAAAGCGGATTTATCTCGGTATAAAAGTATTATCGTTGAGGCGATTATAGCTTCTTTTTTAATTAATATGCTGGCTTTAGCGGTTTCTTTATTTTCAATGCAGGTTTATGACCGCGTTATTCCAACGGGGGCTAAGCAAACCCTGATTATTTTAGCATCAGGGGTTGGTTTAATTATCTTGTTTGAAGCCTTCATGAAGTTTTCTCGTTCAAAAATTATGGACAAACTGGTTGTTGGGCTGGACCAAAAATTATCTCGAGAAGTTTTTCAGCGCTTATTAAAGGTGCGTATTGATCAAATGCCAGGTTCAGTTGGATCAATGGCGGCACAATTGCGAGGATATGAGCAGGTACGAAGCTTTTTTACGGCAAGTACAATGTTTGCCTTGGTTGATATACCCATGAGCATTATTTTTGTTATTTTGATTGCGATGATTGGTTCTCCTTTAGTTGCTATCGTGCCAGTTATTGCAGCGGTTATTGCAATTTCAATGGGGTTATTTGCACGTAAAAAGATTGATGTTATTGCTGCAGAAGGTACAGAAGCTTCTTACCGAAAAACAGGTATTCTAGTTGAAGCGGTAGAGGGTGTAGAAACAATTAAATCAGGTGGTGGTAGCTGGAAGTTTTTAAAACGCTGGTTAGATGTGATGAATATTACCATTACTAACGATTTAAAAATGAAACATGCAAATGACTACTTGAGTTATTTTTCGCAAATGCTTCAGCAAATTAGTTATGTTGGTATTGTGATTGTTGGTTCTTTTGTAGTTATGTCTGGTGGCATGACAATGGGTGGTATGATTGCTTGTTCTATTCTAGGCGGTAGAATTTTAGCACCCGTGATGAGTCTACCAGGGCTGTTAGTACAATCATCTCATGCTAAGTCTTCAAAGAGTATGATTGATAGGCTATTTGAATTAGAGCAAGACAATCATGGTGTACAATTCCCCTTAACACCATCGCATATTAAAGGTCAGTTTGTCGTTGATAATTTGGTATTTAACTATTTAGGTAATGATCGCCCAGCGGTTTCTATACCAAAGCTTGTTATCAAACCAGGAGAAAAGGTGGCAATTTTAGGGCCAATTGGTTCTGGTAAATCAACCTTACTTAAGGTGCTCTCTGGTTTGTATGCATCGACTGAAGGTCGGGTTTTGTTAGATGGGTTGGATATCCAACAAATTAGCAGAGAAACCTTGAATGATAAAATGGGCTACTTACAACAAGATCATCGACTGTTTCAAGGTACTCTGCGAGAAAATTTATTGATTGGAATGGCCGCTCCCACTGACGATGTGATTCATAATGCATTGGTTCGCTCGGGCTTAATTAGTTTAGTCTCCAACCATTCAAGTGGGCTTGATTTGCCAATTAGTGAGGGTGGTAAAGGACTGTCTGGCGGGCAAAAGCAGTTGGTAGCATTTACTCGTTTATTGCTTACTAAACCATCGGTCTTATTGCTTGATGAGCCGACAGCTTCTATGGATAACCGACAAGAACAAAGATGTTTGCAAGTTTTACGACAAGAGCTACAGCGTGGGCAAACACTGATTGTATCAACACATAAAACGGCCTTATTGGCATTGGTTGACCGCTTAATTATTATGGATAATCAAAGTATTATTATGGATGGACCAAAAGATCAAGTGTTGAAAAAATTAAGAGAAAATGAGCTGGCAAATCAAAAGGCAAGAGAGAAGCAAAATAGCTTAGCAAATCAAGCTACTCAACAAATTGCTGCTAAAGTGCAAAAACCAGGCATTCAACAAAACAAAAAACAAGAAGATTAGAGGTAGTCAGCCATGACAGATTATCAATATACGCCTACCAAGCCAAAAGTTGGTAAATCACGTGTTAGTATTTGGATAGCACTGATTGGCATTGTTGTGTTATTAATTTGGGCATCATTTGCTAAAATCGATCAGGTAACGCGAGCGAAAGCAAATGTAATTGCCAGTGCCAGAACACAGCAAATTCAAGCGGTAGAAGGCGGTGTTTTAAAAGAGTTGTTAGTAGCAGAAGGTGATGATGTAAAAAGCGAGCAAATGCTTGTGATTTTAGAAGAAGAGCGTGCGCAAGCGTCTGTTGCAAACTCAGCTACTAAAGTTGCGGCATTAGAAGCAAGGCTGGCTCGACTCAATGCCGAAATTTTTAATAGCCCATTGGTTTTTCCTGCCAGTGTTCAACAATATCCTGAATATGTAACTAACCAAAAGCAGCTGTATAATCGTCGTCGTGAGGCGATTAATCAGGATGTGGCATCATTAGAAAAAATGCTTGTGTTAGCCCGAGAAGAATTAAAAATGAATGAGCCGCTGCTAGAAAATGGGGATATTAGTCAGGTTGATGTAATTAAGCTAAGACGTCAAGTTGCGGATATTGAAGCAGAAATTACTAATAAAAGAAATAAGTATTTTGAAGAAGCTCAAGCAGAAAAAACCTCTGCTGAAGAAGAACTGCAAGCTGAGCGCGAAAAATTTCGTGATGTTAGTCAAGTGTTAGAAGAGAAAAAACTATTTGCGCCAACTGATGGTAAAGTAAATAATATTCATATTACAACAATTGGTGGTGTGGTTAAGCCAGGTGAAGTGATTATGGAAATCTTACCAACCAGTAGTGACTTAATTGTAGAAGCTAAGGTTAGCCCAGTTGATATTGCGAATGTAACGGAAAGACAAGAAGCAACTGTTAAGTTAGATGCTTATGATTATTCAATCTTTGGTTCGATGAAGGGTGAGGTTGTTTATATTAGTCCGGATACATTAATGGAACAAACACCAAAAGGTGAACAGCCTTATTATCGTGTACAAATTCGTATTCTAGGCGCAGAATTTGCTGATAAGAGTGATGAAATTGTTATTAAACCAGGGATGACAGCTTCTGTTGATATTAAAGCAAGAGAACGGACGGTTCTTTCATACTTGACCAAGCCAATTACAAAAACCTTAGCAGAAGGTTTGGGTGAAAAATAAATGATAAAATAGCCAACTAAATAAGTTGGCTATTTTTTTAATTATAAGTGCTTGCTTTAGTTTTAAGTTTTTAGTAAAATGACGCCTTTAAATTCCTTGTCGTGACCGTTGTTGAAGTGTTGCTAAAGTGGCAGCCACGGCACACAGGTTGTACGGAGTAATCGAAAGATGTACGCAGTTATTAAAAGTGGTGGTAAGCAACACCGTGTTAGCGTTGATGAAACTTTAAAAGTTGAGCTACTAAAAGCTGAAACTGGTGAAACCATCAAAATTGATGACGTTTTAATGGTTGTTGATGGCGATAACATTAAAATTGGTCAACCAGTAGTAGAAGGCGCAAGTGTTGAAGCAGAAGTTGTTGAGCACGGTCGTGGCGAAAAAGTACGCATCATTAAGCACAAGCGTCGTAAGCATTATCATAAAGAGCAAGGTCATCGTCAATGGTATACCTTGTTGAAAATCAAAGCCATTAACGCTTAATCAGTAAGATTTAGTTAATTTGGATTTTATTTCTTAACAGGAGAATTATCATGGCACATAAAAAAGCAGCAGGTTCTACACGTAACGGACGTGATTCTAACCCAAAAATGCTTGGTGTTAAAAAATTTGGTGGCGAGCAAGTAGTTGCTGGCAACATTATTGTTCGTCAACGTGGTACTGAGTTCCACGCTGGTGAAGGTATCGGCATGGGTCGTGACCACACACTTTTTGCACTAACTGATGGTGTTGTTAAGTTTGAAACACGTGGTAAATTTAACCGTCGTTATGTTTCTATCGAAGCTTAATTTGTAGCTTTAGTTTCTTTAAAAGCTCTCTACTAAACACAGTAGGGGGCTTTTTTATTGTTAGTCTTAATTGTTTTGCAGATACTATCGTTCATACTAAATAGACTAATGGTATAATTTTATGTTAATAACACGGCTCACTCAATCCGCTAAGTTAGTGTGTTTACATTATTAAGTCATACTGGTCGTTAAGTTTATGTATCCTATTAACTCACAAAGCCCAGATAAAACTAGCAATACAGCTTATAGATTAAAAATAGCTGTGATATTGGTGGTTTTGGTAATGCATGCCTTAGTTGTTGGATGGTTAATTAACCTGAGTGTTACATTAATAAAAAATCCAGCTACTAATCAAAATAAACCTATTGAAATCACTATGGTGTTAAGTGAGCAAACAAATGCAAATGATATTGCGGTTGTAAAAGAACAGGAACTAACAAACCAGACATTCAGTAGTAGCGCTAATAATAATGCATATAAAAGTAAACAATTAGAGACAAATCAGGCTATTATTAAAAAGCCTCTAAGAGATAAACTATCATTATTAAAAGAGAATATTGATACAAATACGACTAAACCTGTTAGCGTAAAAAAACAGGATTATGGTGTTGAAGATAAAAAAAGCATACAAAAAATAGAAAAAAATAATAATCTGGAAGAAAAGGTTACTCCGCCTACTAGCGACAGGCTCACAAATAACCAAGAGACTGTATCAACTACTTTAAACAACACAGAAAAGACAACAGATAAGATTAGCAAAAATAGTGCCAACATAAGTGCCAACATAGGTGGCAGTGGCAAGGTTCAAAATAGTTATTCAGAAAATAACAAGAAGATTAATAGTGACGCTATAACAAAACCAGAAGTGATGAAATTTGATGATAGTACGGTAAACTGGATTAATAAACCTAAATTCAATATCGTATGGGAAGAAAATCAAATAATATTAGCAAGAAATAAGCATAAGATAGATTCTAAAAACATGGCTGTTTTGAAGGTTGTTGTTAAGCTTTATGTTAATAAAAAAGGAAAAATCAAAAAAGTTGAAACTTTGACAGGAGTTGGTGTTAGAAAAATTGACTTATTTATCAGAAATAGCATAAAACAAAAAGGAAGTATTAAACCACCTAAAAAAAATGGTGTGGCGGTAAAGAGCGTCGGGGAGGTTTCATTTGATGTTCCTATTCCACCTATATAACAAAACAAAAAATACAAGACAAAAAAATAAAGTGTATATACCTTAACGCATGGTCTCTGTTAATGCAGATACACAGTTTATTTTATGGTTTATAATGCCTCTAGAGGCTAGTTTTCAATCGCTTTCTCAGCAGCATATCTTGCCTTACGTTCTTCACGCTCTTTTTCAATTTCTGCATCAAACACATCGTAGGCCTCAACAATTTTTTGCACCAGTTGGTGGCGTACAACGTCTTTTGAATCAAACTTAGTGATGTGTATCTCTTTAATTGAAGAAAGGATATGCAACGCTTGCGCTAGACCAGACTTATGACCTCTTGGTAAATCTACCTGAGTAATATCACCGGTGATAACTGCTCGTGAACCAAAGCCCAAGCGAGTTAAAAACATCTTCATTTGTTCTGGGGTCGTATTTTGTGCTTCATCTAAAATAACAAAAGAATTGTTTAGGGTACGACCACGCATGTAAGCAAGGGGAGCAACTTCAATAATTTGGCGTTCAATCAATTTACCTACTTTTTCAAAGCCAAGCATCTCATATAATGCGTCATATAGTGGACGCAAATATGGATCAATTTTTTGAGTTAAATCGCCAGGTAAAAAGCCCAACTTTTCACCAGCTTCTACAGCTGGGCGAACCAGCAAAATGCGCTCTATTTCGTTTCGTTCTAGCATATCAACAGCACAAGCAACCGCAAGATAAGTTTTGCCCGTACCAGCAGGACCAACACCAAAGGATACATCCGAGGTTAAAATACGTTTAACATAGCGTTGTTGGTTATGCCCACGAGGTACAATTTTACCTTTACGAGTTTTTAGGCTAATGGGCGTATAATTATTTAAATTAGCATCGTCATTATCTTTATTTGCTGGTTGGTTGGTATTTTCATTTAGCATTTTTGGGTCACGTGCCATGGTAGATTGAATGATTAAATGTAGCTCTTCTGGCGCAATATGTTTGCTGCTTTGTGCTTCTTGAGATAATTTGATAATAACTCTCTCGCCTTGTTCAACGGCATTTAAATCGCCAGATAAATATAGGTGGTTTTTACGTTGACTGACGTTGATATCCAAACGCTCTTGAATAAATTTTAAATGGTTGTTGTATTCGCCCAATAGAGTTTTTAGCTGAGATGCGGTTAGGTTTTCTAATGATACGGTACGAGTGATGCTTGCTGTCAAGTTTTTGTCCTTGTTATTTGTGATAAATTAGCAAAGTGTAAAAGTATATATGAAATAAAACTAAATTTTTAATCGTTTCTGCTTTTATTATGGATAAATAATATTAAAATTCAAGTATAAAAAGATGACAGTTTTGTTTCCAGTTTACTGTAATCAAAATAGGGGTGTTACTTAAAGAGGTTGTTGGCATCAATCTATTATTTATCCATATATTAATGTTTGCATATAATGATGATAAAAATGATGCGATGCGGTAAACATAAAACTATTCAGGTAAACCCAACCATACAGGGGTTAATGGCACCTTAGGTAATAGTGACTGGTACTCATCAGGATACAAGCAATCGATAAAATATAATCCATCTGCATCTGCTGTTGGTGGTGCTTGCGTACGATCTTTTAGGGCCAATAAATCTTTTATTGCCGATGTTGATAATTCGCCTTTACCAACTGCAAACAGTGTCCCCATCAAGTTGCGTACCATGTGGTGTAAAAAACCATCAGCTTGAATGTCAAATACAATAAACTGCCCATGCTTAAATAGCTTTGCATGATGAATATGACGCACAGGCTGGTTGGATTGACAAGCAGCGGCACGGAAACTGGTAAAGTCATGTGTTCCCACAATATCAGTGGCTGCCATTTGCATGGACTGTAAATCTAAGGGCTGAAAAACGTGGGTGACTTGCTTGTTTAAAATGGCAGGTCGGAATGGTTGATTTATTGTGATGTAACGATAACGACGAGCCGTTGCTTTAAAGCGTGCGTGAAAGTCGGCAGGCATGGGTACAAGCCAACGCACAGCAACATCATCAGGTAATAAGGTATTGATGCCTCTTAGCCAGTTATAAACAGGTCGGTTGGCAGTGGTCACAAAATGTGCAATCATGTTGCTTGCGTGTACACCTGCGTCGGTACGCCCTGCACAAACAACTTCTATCGGCTCGTTCGCAATTTTACTAATTGCTTCTTCTAATACTTGTTGTACACCTAAAACCTCTTGCTGGCGTTGCCAACCACGGTAATTTGTGCCAATAAATTCAATACTGATGGCAAAGGTTTGTGGAATGAGTGGTTGATTGTTATCAAGGTTCATTGAGATTTCCATTTTTTATGTCTTTTTGTCACATCCGTTGTTAGCAATAACCATAGCAAACGTGCATAAATGGCAGGTACAGTGAGTTTACCACCGCTTAACACTTGATGTTGATATTGCCAACTACCAGCGGCATAATCATCACTCACACCACCAAATGGACATTGAGTTGTTGCGACGATTAAATGACCTGCATCTGCTTTGGTATCTAACACTTTTTCAAGCATGATAGAGTGGGGGATGTTGCCAGCGCCAAAACCCATAATAATTAATGCAGATGGCTTATTATCATCTAATGCTTGTTCAATTTGTTGTGCCAAAAAGCTTGCATCATTTGGAACGGTATAGATAACAGAGACGTTAACATTGTGTGCTTGCTGGATGACTGAACTAGTAAAACTAGCATGCGTCGTTAACCATGTTGATTTTTCATTATCCGATAAATAAAGGTTGTTAGTACTGGCGGCAGGTGTCCCCGTAAAAGCAAGTAGGGCATGGCTGTCAATTTTTTGTACGCTTTGGGCAAGCCAAACTTTATCAGAAAGACAGGTGTAGATGCCTGTAACATCTTTACTCGCGAATTGAATGGCTTGGGTGATATTGCCCCAGGCATCACTGTTTTTATCAATTTGGTAGTGCTTACAAATATCACTATCAAACAATGGCTTCATGCTGGCAGTTAAGAGGATGCAAACATCACTACCTGCAAATGCTTCTGCTAAAAATGCCCCTAAATAGCTAAGGGTATCTGTGCCAGTTATCAGTACAAATTGGCGACTGCCATTTTTATATTCGTTTAAAATCAGGGTATAAAAATGTACCAAATCGCTAGGGTTGAGTTGGCTGCTGTCTTTAATGCAGGTGTTTTTTAGCACCTTTAAATGATAAGAATATTTTTGTTTGAGCTGACTCAGCAAATTTGGCAATAGTATATCAGCAGCCAGCGGAGCAAGTGGTTTGCCATGGCTGCCAAAAGTACCACCGGCATAGATAAGTTGTATTGGATTTGATGTGGTCATTGTATTAGGTTGATTTTTTTGTCAGTCAATTATAGCGGATATCAAAAAAAATTGAGATAAAGTTTGTTAATTTATAAATAACAGAGTTAGTTTTTGGCTGTCTATCATGGGTGTATTTTGCCAAATGTAAAATATATTTATCATGTATAATCGATGGTAGGGAAGTCTTAAGTGGTATGTATGACTATATATAAGATTTAAGAAAATATAAGATTTAATAAAAAATATGATAGAGATTTTTTAGGTGATTTAATATGAGTGAGAAGCAACCATACAAAGAGCAATCATTGCTTACAGATTATGCAGCGGAGACGAAAGGCAAAACCGGTATCAAACGTATTATAAATGCGAGCCGATTTTCGATAGATGGCTTTAAAGCAGCATATCGTAATGAGTCGGCATTTCGTCAATTGGTTGTTATTAACACAATATTAATGATTGCATTGATTTTTTGCCCATTTACGATCGTTATCAAAATGCTTTTGTTGTTTGCTTCTATATTTTCTTTGGTGGTTGAACTATTTAATACAGGGCTTGAAGCCGCAATTGATTTTACCTCAATGGAAAAACATCCTTTAGCAAAAATTGCCAAAGATGTTGGCTCTGCCGCACAGTTTTTAGCACTATTGTTGTTATTTATGTTATGGATGCTTGCAATTTTTGGTACGATTTAACATCGTACTACCGTGTTTAACTTGTTTAGAAAAGCTAATTTAATTTATATAGAATAGGCGTATATAAATTTTACCAATTTTTATTACCAAAAGCCAAAATTTTATAAACACTTAATAAAAAAGCCAAAGCATAAAAGCTTTGGCTTTTTTAATAGTTAGTTGATTATAAGTTAGATGCTATTTTAAGCACAAAGATAAATCAAAAAACTAGTGTAAACAAAAAAGGTTACTTTGGCTCACGCAAAATGCTTAGCATACGGCGTAGAGGCTCGGCAGCCCCCCACAGTAGTTGATCACCTACGGTAAATGCACCTAAGTATTCACCCCCCATATTGAGTTTGCGTAGGCGACCAAGTGCAACCGTTAATGACCCAGTTACTGCAACTGGGGTTAGGCGTTTCATGGTTTCTTCTTTGTCATCTTCCACTAAATCTAACCATGGGTTGTCGCTGTCACGCAATGCTTGTTCAATTTCTGCAAGTGGGATATCTTTTTTAAGTTTAATTGTTAAACCTTGCGAGTGGCAACGCATAGCACCAACACGTACACACAGCCCATCGATAGGGATGATGTCATTGCCTACATTGTTTAAAATTTTGTTGGTTTCTACGCCGCCTTTCCACTCTTCACGTGATTGTTTATTTTCTAACTGGCTATCAATGTAAGGAATCAATGATCCTGCTAGTGGTACGCCAAAGTATTGAGCTGGGAACTCGTCACTACGCTGAGTATCTGCAATTTTTTTATCGATTTCAAGAATGGCACTTGCTGGATTTGCTAGTTCATCTGCTACGGCATCACGCAACACACCCATGCCATTAATTAGCTCACGCATGTTGTTAGCACCAGAACCACTGGCTGCTTGGTAAGTCATGGCTGATACCCATTCAACCCAACCACGGTTAAATAGCTCACCAATTGCCATCAGCATTAATGATACAGTGCAGTTGCCCCCGATAAAATCTTTTTGACCATTAGCCAATGCTTGGTCAATGACATCGCGGTTAACAGGGTCTAGGATAATGGTGCTGTTATCTTCCATGCGCAGTGTGCTTGCTGCATCTACCCAGTAGCCATTCCAACCGCTTTCACGAAGTTTTGGATGCACAGCTTTGGTATAGTCACCACCTTGGCAAGTGATAACAACATCACATTTTGCTAAGGCATCAATATCATGTGCGTCTTGTAGTTTACTTGCAGACAAGGTATCAAAGGTTGGGGCTTCGCCACCAGCATTACTGGTAGAAAAAAAGGTTGCATTAATGCCCTTAAAGTCGCCTTCATCTTGCATACGTTGCATTAAAACCGAGCCAACCATACCACGCCAGCCCACAAAACCTACATTTAAATCACTCATGAATATGATTCCTTATTTGGTGGGGATTGTCTTGAACTACTGCCTATGTCGTTTTTTAATCACAAGTAATTAAAAGCATGGGTAATATTTCAAGCACTTAAAATTTATAAATCGACCAAGTACTATAGCAAAAAAAATCATTTGCCGCATTAGTATATTAATGAATTATTGTGTTTTTAAGGCTAAGTATTGGTTAGGGGTTAATCGGGTAAGGCGGTAATTATAATCTTTGTTGCCAACGGGCATACCAACTTCAAGTGTCATATAAATTAAATAGACTCGTCATAAAACCTCCATGTGTACTCAGTATATTTTTAATCAATAGAAGATTACTTGGTTTTAAGCATATGCCAGTTGGATATTTTGCATGATAAATCTGTGGTTAGAGCTTTGGGTTTTTGAGTTGGTTCAGTTTTTTGGGCTGCTAGTTATTTTTATCAGTTTTTGGGGTGGCTTGCCCTATGATAATTGGTGGATAAGATTTGCTGACTTTCCTAGATTGCAAATCTTATTTGTTGGCAGCTTATCTTGGTTGTTGATGTTTGGCTTTATTGCATATTGGCAGTTATTTCAAAAAATAATGATGTTGCTACTATTGTTTGTGTTGTTGTACCAGTTTGCTATGGTGTTGCCATATACTCAGTTTTGGCGCAAACAGGTTAAAACTGCCAAAAATGATGCAAATATAAGCCAAAAAAGTAGAATAAAAATAATAGTATCTAATGTGCTAGCGCCTAACAGACAAACAGATAAGCTTATTAAACTTGTTGATGATTACCAGCCAGATGTGCTTTTAACTTTAGAGTCTGATTTAAAGTGGCAAAATGCACTTAATAAAATTGAGCCAGATTTTGCTTATTCAATAAAAATCCCATTAGATAATTTATATGGGATGCATTTGTATTCTAAATATGAACTGATTGATGCAAAAATAAAATATTTGGTTGTGGATGACATCCCTTCTATTGAAACACAGGTTAGATTGCCAAATGGAAAAAAGGTGTGGTTGTATTGCTTGCATCCGATGCCACCCAGCCCAACGGAGGTAAACAAATCTACTACGCGTGATGCTGAACTATTAATGATTGCAAGAAAGATAAGACAGCATGCACAAACAGCGATAGTTGCTGGTGACTTAAATGATGTTGCTTGGTCACGCACAACTCGCCAATTTAGGCGAGTTTCGGGCTTATTAGATCCACGTATTGGTCGCAAGTTTATTAACACCTTTCATGCACAATTGCCACTGTTTAGATGGGCATTAGATCATGTTTTCCATAGCCATGACTTTACGTTAGTGGACATAAAAAGACTAGAGCCGATTGGTTCAGATCATTTTCCAATTTTTACTGAGCTACAGTATGAGCCAGAAGCCATAAAACATCAAAAAAGATTTGTATCGACACTGGCTTTGAGTGAGCTAAAAAAATCAAGGCATCGTGTGTTAGTTGGTTTGCTTGAAGGTAAAAGAGTATCTTTATTGAGGCGACAAAAACAACTGAATAAAATTTTATATAAAAATAATAAAATGATTAAAAAAGCTGTTGTAGTATCAAACGCAAAAGGGGATATGTAAGCTGTGGCTTACAAGGATTTGAGTTTTTTGCATCTAGTTTGTTTTTAATACTCAGCCTAAAATAGGCACATCAACACAAGGAAAGCATGGATTGCTGTGTTGCGATAAAGTTTGGTTTTGGCTTTATCAATATGTAAACGTAATTGTCGCTATGGACAGTGGCATAAAACCAACTCAATAAACCCCAAGCTTATCGCCCTAATAGCTTGGGGTTTTTTCTTTTTGAGTTAACTAATAATAATTAATAGACTGCAAAAATCAACCCTTAACTGTACAACCCCTAAACCTTCCTTAAACCTTGTTAGCCAAATCAAATACATCAAAATATAGCCAGATTAAATATGAATTTCTAACACTGGTTTTGTTTACTTTAACACCTAGATTTATTAGGCATGCATTGAAAAGATCAACAATCATCATTATTATGTACAATTAAGTAAATAAAAATCATTCTCTTTAAAGGGTTTGATGTCTCCTTAAAGTTTAGGAAAGTAAAAAATGAATACGCTACAAACAATGAAAAACAAAGCCAAAGAGGTGTTGAATAAACCTCAGGGTAAGACCTTAGTCGTTGTATCTACCAATCAGATTAGCAATAATTTGAAACGAATTGTCTTTGAAGATCTGTCTAATACCCTAAGAAGCGAACACGAAAGTGGCTATCTAAAGCTACAATTTACCCAAGCTGAACAAACAGTATTACGCTCATACACGATTCTTGAGACTTATCAAGAAGCTGATAAAAACTATGTGGTGATAGATTTTGTCATCCATGAGGGTGGTTTTGGTGCTCAATGGGCAAAACATGCCGCAGTGGGTGATGTTTTAAATGTAAAAGGTCCGGGTGATGCCAAATTAGTTAATACTGAACTCGACTGGTTCTTTTTGATTGGTGATTTGACGTCACTACCAGCGATTACAGTCAATCTAAAGGTCTTGCCAAAAGATGCCAAGGGTTATGCTGTCATCGAAGTTCTGGACAAATCAGATATTCTAGAGCTTGAAAAACCAGATGGTATTGAGATTGAGTGGGTTATAAATTCAAACCCAAGTGAAAGTGCCCAGCTTATTTTATCCAAGATTCAGGCAAAAGATTGGCTAGAAGGCACGCCCTATATTTGGCTTGCCAGTGAGTTTGAATCCGCACGCACACTTCGCCAATATTTTCGTAAAGAAAAGCAAGCCAACAAAACCCATTTTTACGTCAGTAGTTATTGGAAGTTGGGAGAAACTGATGAAGGCAATAAGCGTGCTAAAAGGGCAGATGGACAATTCTAAAATTTAAGGATTGATTGCAAATTATCAATCCTTAACATGAAAACATCAAAAAGATTACATTTACTAAGCTTAGATACCATCCTTAAATTGTTAACCTCAAGCCAAAAACTAATTAAATATCAATGATGAAAAATCATATCAAAGGCTTTTGGTTGATGAGTTGGTGGGAAGCATACTACTTGGCAACAGGTTATATTGAGTTGGTAAGAAGAGTGAAATAAGTATGAGTACAAAGATATATTTTGTGTTATTTGTTTGACTTCATTAGTCCAGATTTTAGTTACCCTGGCATTAATGTAAGTGAACATGTTTAGCCTTAATATATTTCCCTATAGATACCTTCATTGCTGGATTACTTTTTTAAACCTTTCTTTCATGAAGAGAATATTGTTTAGTCTGTTATTTTTTGTTGTAAAGTACTTAAATATTTAAATAATATGAATGGGTTAGGCAAGATATGCTGGATAGGGTCTATTAAAAGTTGGGTATTATTTTATACTTACTCATAATAAAAATACCCAAAAATAAAAAAGGCTTACAATTCGTTGTAAGCCTTAATTTATATGGTACCAGTGGTCGGACTCGAACCGACACGCTTTATAGGCAACGGATTTTGAATCCGTCGTGTCTACCAATTCCACCACACTGGCATGTAGGGTGTTGTATGATTAACACGTTTATTTTGTGTTAGGTGGCGTATTATAGCATTGATTATTTAGCCGTCAAGTACTTAATCTTAATTAAATCCCCTCACCAGTAAAAGCACGCTCAATCACAAAATCAGCAGGCACCCCCATACGTGGCGACAAAGTTAACCCCAAACCAGTTAAGATTCTATTTAAATCCTCATTAAACGCCATACTACCGCAAATCATCACACGATCATCATCCTTATTCATCACCGGTAGCCCAATATCCTCAAACAACTTACCAGACTCTATCAAATCCGTCACACGTCCCTGATTTCTAAAATCTTCTCGAGTTACCGTAGGATAATAAATAAACTTCTCTTTAAACCAATCGCCAAACACCTCATCATTTGGCAACTCAGTCTCAAACATATCACGATAAGCCAAATCTTCCACATGGCGCACACCATGCACCAAAATAACCTTATCAAACTTTTCAAACACCTCAGGATCACGTGCTAACGACAAAAACGGTGCCAGCCCTGTCCCCGTTGACAACATATACAAATGCTTACCAGGTAACAAATCATCTAACACCAAAGTACCCGTTGGTTTTTTACTTACCAACAACTCATCACCCACCTTAATGTGCTGTAATCGAGAAGTTAAAGGACCATCTGGGACTTTAATAGAAAAGAACTCTAACTCTTCTTCATAATTGGCACTGGCAATAGAGTAGGCTCTCATTAATGGTTTGCCATCAACTTCTAACCCAATCATGGCAAATTCACCATTTCTAAAACGTAATCCTGCGTCACGGGTTGTTTTAATTGTAAATAATGTGTTTGTCCAGTGATGTACGTGGGTGACTGTCTCTGTGCGAAATTTTGACATAAGTACCTCAATTAATTTTTTTAATATGATAAATAGCAATAAAATATATATAGGCGGTATATGATAACAAATATCAACAACATAAGTTGATTTTTAATCATAATAAAATGTAATAAGCAAACATGATTTATTATAATATCTTTTTTATGCTATAAAACGATTGATATATGTTTAACTCTACTAAAATATCTGTGCCGATTATTGGCATGCATTGTTCTCCTTTATCACAAAAGTTTGGCATCCCTAGACAGCCAAACTTAGTATCCTTACCAACTTTTATTGAAATTTTGCCACCGTATAATACCGAGGAGGCTTTTGCAGGTATTGATGCATATAGCCATGTTTGGGTAACTTGGCAGTTTCATAAAAATAAGCATCAACAAAATTTTAAACCACAAGTAAGACCACCCAGATTGGGAGGCAATAAAAAAATGGGCGTTTTTGCAACTCGCAGTATGTATCGCCCAAGCCAACTTGGTTTGTCCGTCGTTGAGTTAAAAGGTATTGAGGTTAAAAATGGCAAATTGCTGATGCATATTGCAGGGGCGGATATGGCAGATGCAACACCAATTATAGATATTAAGCCATACATCAAATATAGTGATAGTTTGCCAACAGCAAGATGTGACTTTGCACAAGAAGAACCCATTAAAAAAACCGTACTGATGAGCGAAACAGCGAGTCAGCAATATCAACAATTGATTGATGAGAATTATCTAACTCTGCAAGATGTGGCATATATTTGCCAATTGATTGAACAAGATCCAAGACCTGCATATAGGCAACAAGAGATAAATAGTGAATTTGTTATGCAATATAAAAGTGTTGATATCACCTTTAAGATGAATAAAGCGTTTGTATTTGAAATTATCTCTTGTATCGCCATAAATCAAAACATATAATGCCTAAGAAATTTTAAAACACAGCATATTGTGTTGATAATACTGTAATAATTAGATTGTGAGTTTGTTATGTTGACAGATACCCACTGCCATTTAAACCGCCTTAATTTAGATAAATATGATGGTAACCTTAGCGGTGCAATTGATGCGATGAAGCAAGCAAAAGTAAATCGTGCAATGGCAATAATGTGTGACTTTGCTGAATATGATGAGATTCATAAAATTATTCATGACTTTACAGATAAAGAATTAACGCTTGGTATGAGTGTTGGTGTTCATCCTTGTGAAGACATTGCTGTTTTAAAGTCAGCAACGGTAGAAAAATTAACGGATATGGCGTCTGAAGATTTTGTGTGGGCAATTGGGGAAACAGGGCTTGACTACTATTGGAGTGAAGAAAATATTGTAGAGCAAAAAAAGAGCCTTGCAAGACATATCCAGGCAAGCAAAGACCTAAAAAAACCAATTATTGTACACACGCGCGATGCTAAAAAAGATACAATTGATATTTTAAAGGCAGAGCAAGCAGAACATGGTATTATTCATTGTTTTACAGAAGATTGGGCGATGGCAAAGCAAGCACTGGATTTAGGGTTTTATATCTCTTTTTCTGGAATTGTGAGTTTTAAAAATGCACAAAGTTTGCGTGATGCTGCCTTAAAAATACCCAAAGATCGTTTATTAATTGAAACAGACAGCCCTTATTTAGCACCTGTGCCCATGCGAGGCAAACCAAACGAGCCCGCCTTTGTGGCACATGTGGCAGAGTGCTTAGCAGAATTATTGGATATAAATGTAGAAACATTAGCTCAGTTAACTTCAAAAAACTTTGATAATTTACTGGCACAATATCAATAAAATTAGTAGAATGACTGAATAGTCATAATCGTGCTAATCTTATGGCAATAATGGATATAAACAAGAGACATCCTAAAAATTTTTAAAGGAACACGCATGAGTCGCCAGCAACAGTTTAAAGCTCGTGAAGAAAGCATCTTAATTATGGCAGAGCAGCTATTGCTGGAGTCTGGCGAAGGTGACATTACTTTAGATATTTTGGCAGAAGAGCTTGACCTAGCTAAGGGCACTCTATACAAGCACTTTTCTAGTAAAGATGAATTGTACTTGCGCATTATTATTAGATACGAAAAGCGATTGTTTGGTATCAATTTGATTGATGACTGTCCATCGGCGGGTGTTGCACGTATGATTTTGCAGCAGTTAATGAACCCGCAAAAGGCAATTTTGTTAAATCAGGTCGAAGCCAAGTTGGCAGCGTCATCTACTGGTTTGAATCGATTATTTGATGAGCTTTACCAAATCCGCCGTGAACGTATGAAACATATGATTGAGGTAACAAGCCAATATTTGCAAACTCAAAATAGTAGTATGACAACGCGAGATTACTTATCTACAATTTGGGCGATGGGACAAGGTGGTGCTGGGCTACTTAACTCTAGTTTTTATCAACGGTATCTAGGCAGAAGAGATACACTACGCCATGCGTTGGTTAAACAAGTGTTAGATATGCCAAAAACTTATCCAATGACCCATAGTGATGAGCAGGAAATTGAAGATCATGACAGAGAGCAATTGGTTGACCAAATTGAAGCAGAATCAGCGTTACATGTTCAGCAGCTTTTAGAAGAGAAAAAAGCGATGTAATGGATATAGCCGTTATTAAGAATTTTTAAAAAATGCATAAAAAAAGATGATTAATTTAAATAAATTAGTCATCTTTTTTTATGTGCTGTTTATTTAGCGTTAAGCTTTTATGCGCCTTTTGATGTTTTTATTCATCTTTTAACAGTGTGGTTTCGCTTGATTGCCAGTTATATGCGCCATAAAACAGCATTTGAGTTTGGCGAGTGCAACGATGTAGCATGTCTTTTTTACGTGATGCAATCTCTGTTTCTGTAATGGATTCTGAAAAATTGGCATCATCTCTTAAATCTAACCAATCACGAATCCATGAAAAAGAGAGGTTGATACCTGTTTCTGCCAGCAAAGTTCTGTCGTACTTATTAATGTGAGCAAAGGCAGGTTGCAGTGCTAAGTCTTCACTCATAAAATTTGCAAATATTGCAATTTGATTGTTAATGGCGTGACGCACTGCTTCAGAACCGCCAAATCTTTCACTGGCAATAAACTGCCAATAATGTGGGTGTGAGTCGATTGCCTCAAAAAATATTTGAACATTGGTAGCAATTTGACGTTCAAAACTACGTTTTTTACCAAATTGCATAAACTCTCTTAATGCAGCAAGCGCAGTGCCCAGCTCATGTTCTACTAAGTTTTTTCCGAGTGACTCCATATCATCAAAATGGCGATAAAATGCAGTTGGTACCACGCCAACTTCTCGGGTAACTTGCCTTAAACTGATAGAACTAAAAGATTGCCCTGTCATACATAAATTTAAAACGGCATCAAAAAAAGCCTGTCTGGTTTTTTGCTTTTGTTCTTGTCTGGTGCTCATATGTCTTTCTTTTGCGGTTATAACGAACTGTATTAGTACACAGTTGTTTACTTTAGCACAAGTTTGTAAAAAAATCTCAGATTAAAAGTAAGTGTTTTTTACAAAACCCAAATTTTATATTGATCCGCTCCAGTTGCCTTGCAAGTCTTGAGATAACCGATAAGCCTCGTGATCATTCATCCCTGTGATAAAGTCTAAAATAGTCAAAATATTATGATAAACATCATGATTAAGTGTTCGGTTATGATTTTGTAAATGTGGCTTAATTAAACTTATCAATCTTTGCTGCTCAAACGAGGGTTGTTGATTGCTGGTTATTGCCAGTGGTATGAATGCATCTAACAAGGTGTGTAGGCATCGATTTGCCATTAACTCCATTCTCACTTTGCTTGGGTGGTTAAAAATGCGTTCACGTGCTAATAATTTTGCCTCTTGGATGTGCTCACTAACAGAGGCTTCACAATGGTCAAATAAGCTCCCTTCAAGCTCGCCTGATAACATGGTATCTGCTTTGGTAACAAAGGCTTGGGTAACTTTATCTACAAGGCGCATCATGGCGCGTCCTCGTAAGGCCGCAAGTTTTTGTGCAACGGGTGCATTGTTGGTAACTTCTGGTGGTATCCCTCGGGTTTTACCAACTAGCTTAATCATGAGTGGCTCAACTTCTTGATACGTTAGCATGCCAAGGTGGATACCATCTTCGATATCAATTAATGCATAGCAGATGTCATCAGCTGCCTCAAGCAAGTACGCTAGGGGATGCCGTGTATAGCCATCATGTTGAGTAGAGCGGGGCAGTTTAAGTTTTTCGGCAAGTTGGTGTAGTTGTTCTGCCTCATTATTAAAACAGCCATATTTATTAACTTTTACCAAGTTTTGGTTATCGCTTAATAAGCTTGGGTTACTGTGTTGGGCAAGCCAAGGGTATTTCATAAAAGCGCCAAGGGTGGCACAGGTGAGTCGCATGCCACCGGCATTGGGGTGGTGTTCATTATTAACTAAAATGCGTAAGCCCTGAGCATTGCCTTCATAGGCAAGTAAATCCATGCGTTGTTCTGGTAATAAACTTTCTAAAATCGGTTGATGCTCTGAGCGAGAAAACCAATCTCGTATGGCATATTCACCAGCATGTCCAAACGGTGGATTGCCAATATCATGTGCCAAGCAGGCGGCTTGTACAATAACGCCCATATCGCCACTGCTAATCCCTGAGGGTAAACCTGCTGGTAAACTGTCGTGTAGTTTTTCTGCTGCCATCATCCCTAATGATCGCCCAATGCAAGAGACCTCAAGAGAGTGGGTTAAACGAGTATGGATGCCAAGTTGGTTGGTAAGCGGGTGTACTTGTGTTTTTTGATTAAGTTGGCGAAATGACTGAGAAAAAATCAAACGGTCATAATCTTTATGAAATGGTGAACGTGCAGTTTCATTTTTTTTATTTTTATTGGGTAGTCCAAGACGCTGTGCATTTAAAAGAAACGACCAATGTTCACGGCTTGATTTTGGGGTGTTAGATGGTTGAGGTTTTAAATTAAGCGGTACTTGATTGCTCATATTATTGCCAGATTTTTGGTTTTTTTGTTATTGAGTGGGTATGTCAGGATAGCATATATTTTTTAGATTTTGTAACATCCAAAATAGGCATCAAAAAAAAGGGCTAAGTATTTTTAGCCCGTTTATAATCTAATGTTAGCAGTTGACCTTTAGTTTTTTTGGCAACTTGCAATTGTTTTTATGCTTGCTTGGTCATGAGGCTTAGCGATGTCAAAGCTTTCTAATAGGGCATCTTTACCTTTTGTATGCCAGATTAAACCATTGCCCTCGGTTAACCCAGTTTCTGTGCGGTATAGCTCACCAGAAGCGGATACATCAAGGTACATGTCATACTCTATATCATCAATTAAAATATGTGCTGTTGCATCGTGCTCATTAGTGACAGGAACATAATGTACTTTAATATCCATGGCTGGTTCACAAGTATATTCTGTTAAATCCATTTGGCTGTGGTCATGACCTTCATGGCTATGTTCAGCATGTGTTTGGGCGCTAGCCACTTTTGCGTCTTCGGCAGGTTTTTCACAACAGGCAGTTATTGATAAACTTGTAAATAATAAGGTAGTTAAAAGTGTTGTTGTTTTAAGTTTCATCTTAAATATCTCCATCAAAAAAATAATATTACAATATAAAAGATATAAGATAAATAAAAAACTTCGCAATTTTTCATTACGAAGTTTCTTTTTTTAATTAGTCGTTTTTGATCATTAATTATTTATTTGGCGCTGGGGTAGTGCGCAAGTAAGGCTTAATTTCGGTAAAGCCTTTTGGATAATCTTCAGCTTTGATGTCAGCGGTTTTAATGCTTGGCGGGATGATAACATCATCACCTTCTTTCCAGTCTACTGGTGTTGCAACAACATATTCATCAGTTAATTGTAACGCATCAATAGCACGTACAATTTCATCAAAGTTACGACCAACACTTGGTGGATAAGTTAATGTTAAACGAACTTTTTTGTTTGGATCGATGATAAACACACTACGTACAGTTACTTTAGCATCTGCATTTGGGTGAATCATGTCATATAAGTCAGATACTGTTTTTTCTGGATCTGCAATAATAGGGAAGTTTAGATCAGTGCCTTGGGTTTCGCCAATGTCTTTTGCCCATTCATGATGGTCTTCTACGCCGTCTACTGATAAGCAGATTGGCTTCACATTGCGTTTTTGAAACTCGCCATTTAAAGCAGCAGCACGACCTAACTCAGTGGTGCAAACGGGTGTAAAGTCGGCAGGGTGAGAAAATAAAACAACCCAGCTGTCACCAGCCCAGTCATGAAAGTTGATGTTGCCATCTGTGGTAACTGCATCAAAGTTTGGTGCTTCATCACCTAAATGTAAATGTGCCATGGTTTATATCCTTTTCATATTTTTTTGGTGTTTGAACGTCACTTGCAAATAGTTTTTGCAGGTTCATTGTATCTTTGAAAATTTACTGTGTCGTTAAATAAATTGTTTTAACTGATTCACCACAACATAATAGCAAAATGGATTGGGGAGTTTAAGCGTATTTATAGTCTAAGTAATAATAAATAAATGCAATATTGGAATATGTGACTTATTGTTTTAAACATCAAAATAAAAAAGCGGATAAATCAACCATTATCCGCTTTAAAAACTTTACGCTGTTAAAATATTAGCTAACACGCGTTTGGTATTCACCAGTACGGGTATCGACACGCACAACTTCACCTTGTTGTACAAAAAGTGGGACACGCACAACAGCACCTGTTTCTAGTGTTGCTGGTTTGCCACCTGAGCCGGCTGTATCCCCTTTAAGACCAGGATCTGTTTCAGTAATTTGTAGCTCTACAAAGTTTGGCGGGGTTACTGAAATTGGTGTACCGTTAAATAAGGTAATGATGCACTCATCATTACTGTTATCTTTTAGCCATTTTGCATTATCACCCATGGCAGCAGCATCAGCTTGTACTTGTTCAAAGGTTTCGCTATCCATAAAGTGCCAAAACTCACCATCATTGTATAGATAGTCCATTTCGGTATCCATCACATCAGCAGCTTCTAGGCTGTCACCAGATTTAAAAGTTTGTTCTAACACTTTGCCTGTTTTTAGGTTACGCAATTTAACGCGGTTAAATGCTTGCCCTTTACCAGGTTTAACAAATTCATTTTCGATGATTGAACAAGGGTTGCCATCCATCATTACTTTTAAGCCTGATTTGAACTCATTGGTAGAATAACTAGCCACAAAAAACTCCTAATTAATTTATAAATATATCTATCTATCGGGCAATAAGTTTGGGTAAATACTGGATGCCCATGTATAATGCCAATTTTTTAAAAAGTGTTGATATGATAAACCATTTACAGCAACAAAAAAACTGGCAAAAGCAAATATCTGAAGCCATAACAGATATTAATGAGCTTTTAACTGTATTAGAGCTTACCCACTTACAAGATAAATTTTATCAACCGCAAGGGTTTGGGCTAAAAATACCACGTAGCTTTGTTGCAAAAATGCAGGTGGGCAATGCGCAAGATCCTTTATTTTTGCAAGTTGTACCTAATAAAAAAGCACTAGTTAAGCAAGCTGGCTATATTACTGACCCACTGGCAGAAGCGGCACATAACCCAAATAAAGGTATTTTACATAAATACAAATCACGTGTGTTGTTGACGGTAACGGGCGCCTGTGCCGTGCATTGCCGTTACTGTTTTAGGCAACATTTTGACTATGGTGCCAACACGCCGGCAAGTAATCAAATAAACGATGTCATTGCTTATATTAATCAACACCCCGAAGTTAATGAAGTCATATTTAGTGGGGGAGACCCATTTAGTTTAAGTAACCGTCGATTAGCAGACTGGTTGACACAACTAACCACACTAAAACAAATTAAAACCATCCGTTTTCATACCCGTTTACCTATTGTGATACCGTATAGAATTGATGAGGAATTAACGGAGATATTAGGTGGTTTTAGCCAAAAAGTTAATTTGGTGATGGTATTGCATGTTAACCATGCAAATGAAATCGATAACACCTCAGCAAGTTATTTTAACAAGCTGAAAAAAGCGGGTGTTACCCTGCTGAGTCAAACGGTTTTATTAGCTGATGTTAATGATGATGTTGCCACGCAAGTTAACCTAAATCAAAAACTGTTTGATTTTGGGGTGCTGCCATACTATTTGCATGTGTTAGATAAGGTAGAAGGTGCCGCTTATTTTGATATGAGTGAGCAAAAAGCAATTGAGTTATATTGGCAAATGCTGGCAGAATTACCCGGTTTTTTAATACCAAGGTTAGTACGAGAAGTGGCAGATAAACCTTACAAAGTGCCAATTAACTTGTATCAACACTTTGATTGATGTTTCTATTATAGTCATCGGTTATTTTAAGACGTCACACCTTGCTGCACCGGTTGGTTGCTCATTAGCAAGGTAACGTTCATAAATTAATGCATCTTGTTCTATGCCATGTTTTTTAGCAGTGTTTGCCACAGCGTCAATTAAGTTGGGTGAACCGCAAATATAGATATCGGGTGTTGTGTCTTCTAGTTGCATGGCTGCATCAAAAGCATTAACAACCGACCCTGTATAATGGTTTTTATCCTCTGACCAAGCGTTGTTGGCTTGAGTGACGCAAATTTGATAGTCTAGCTGTGGGTATTCTTTGGCTAAATTGGCAATTTCTTGCTCAAAAAACACATCTTGCTCTGCCCAAACGCCAAAAAATAATTTGACGGGTTGTGGTTCTTGCCACTCTGCCATACGTCTTAACATTGACATTACTGAAGCGAGTCCACAACCACCCGCAATAAAGTAGCGTGGGCGTAACCCATTGTCATGCAGCATAAAAGTACCCATTGCGCCATCTAGCTTAATTTTGATGCCTGCTTCTGCTTTTTGATGTAAAAAGCCAGAAAATTTGCCTTGTTCACGCAATTTAATAATAAATTCAAGACTGCCATCCCAGTTAGGGGCATTTGCAATGGAGTAGGCGCGTTTGATGTCTTCTATGTTGTGAGGCGTCTCATCATCAGGGATGTGTAACTCCATAAACTGTCCTGGCTCAAAGTCTAAAATCAAGTTGTCATCTTCATCTGGTAGTAGTTGTAGGTCGAGCTTGACGGTATCTTTTGTTAAATAAGTCTTAGAAATGATTTCTGCCTCACGTTGCGGTTTTTTCTCAAACTGTACTGCACTGTGGGCATAAGGTAAATTAATGGTTAAATCTTGTTTTGGATGCGTGCAACACAATAATACTTGTCCTTGTTCACGTTCTGCACTTGGTAGGGCATCTTTACTATAATTGGTATGGGTAATATCGCCTGATGTTAACTTACCAATACAAGCCCCGCAAGCACCTGAATGACATTGGGCAACAAGGTAAATGTCTTCTTCTTGAGCGGCGGTGATTACATCTTTGTCTTCATCGCAATCAAAAGATAAAGTTTGACCATCTGTTGTGGTTAATTTAATTTGATAAGCAGTCACTTTGATTCTCCGATTATACTGTTTTTAGGTTAAAGACTGTATTAAATGACGGCATGGTAATTTGAGCATAAACTAAAATTTTGTCGTAAAAATACCTTACTTAAAAAACTAAAGCATAAAAGCCAGCAACAGTATGAGTGCTATTGCCAGCTTTAAGTTCATGCTAAAACAAGCCTTTAAGCGGCATTTCCTAGTGCTTTTGCTAGGTCTTCATCTGCAGTACCGTTTGTACGGATATCAAACTTATCAGATAATATTGCCAATAGATTTGGCGTGAGGTAAGCGGGTAACGTTGGGCCTAAGTGGATACCTTTTACACCTGCTGCCAGTAATGCTAATAACACGGCAGTGGCTTTTTGTTCAAACCAAGACACCATCAATGATAATGGTAAATCATTAACATCACATTCAAAAGCTTCTGCCAAGGCAACTGCAATTTTAATCGCTGAATACGCATCATTACATTGCCCAACGTCCAGCAGGCGAGGAATGCCACCAATGTCACCAAAGTCTGTTTTATTAAAGCGGAATTTGTTACATCCCAGTGTTAGCATGACGGTATCATCTGGCGTTTTTTCTGCCAATTCGGTGTAGTAGTTACGTCCAGATTTTGCACCATCACAACCGCCAATCACAAAGAAGTGTTTGATATCACCTGATTTAACCGCATCAATGACAGTATCTGCAATATTAAGGACGGTGTTGTGACCAAAACCAATGGTGATTTTTTTCTCTTCTGCCGTGGTTTTAAAGCCAGGCAAGGCTTTAGCTGCTTGAATAAGTGGTGCGTAGTTGTTGTTTTCGATATGACGTACGCCAGGCCAACCGACAGGACCTGTGGTAAAAATACGTTGTCGATAGCTTTTTGCTGGCTCAATAATGCAATTTGACGTTAGCACGATTGGACCAGGGAATGCGGCAAATTCTTGTTGTTGATCTTGCCAAGCACCACCATAGTTGCCAACTAAATGAGGGTATTCTTTTAGTTTAGGATATGCATGGGCAGGCAGCATTTCACCGTGGGTATAAACATTAACACCTAAATCTTTCGTTTTTTCTAAAATTTGATGTAAGTCATGCAAATCATGTCCACTTACCAGTAAACATTTACCTTCTACCGGGGCAATATTCACCTGAGTGATTTCTTGGTTACCAAACACACCGTTGTTAGCTCTATCTAAAATATCCATCACTTTCAGGTTTAGGTTACCTGTCGCTAGGGCTTCAGCTAGTAGTTCTTCAATATCTGTTGGTGCACTGGCAAGGTAAGCTAAAATACGTTCCACCTCTGCATCTATTTCATCATCATAATAGCCAAGCATACGTGCATGATGGGCATAAGCACAAACGCCCTTCATACCGTATAAAATCAACATGCGTAAGCCGTTGATGTCTTCTCCAACTGTTTTGTGGTCTTTATTAACAATGGCAACAGGTTGTTGTTCTAAAATGCTATCCATGTCTGTAGCTGGGTTAAATGCAGCGGCACCTTGTGGTGTTTTAATATCCAGTCCTTTTTCTTTGGCAGCCGCCTCATATTCAGATTTAATAGCGTCACGGATTTGTGCTGCTTGTTCTACCATTTGTACAAAGCGCGTAGCAGTAAAGTTGACATTGGTTAATGTAGTAAAAAAGCCAAACTGGATAAAATCATCGACCGCTTTATTTTTAATACCAACACTACGTGCCAGTTGTGCATATTGAGCAATGCCTTTAATTTGATAAATTAAAATATCTTGCAGGTCTGAGGTTTCAGTGGTTTTACCACAGGTGCCGACATCGGTCATGCAACCATCACCGTTATCTGTATGCTGAGTTTGTTCACATTGATAACAAAACATATCTTACTCCTTTATCTTTTTAACATTTACTTTAGTGGTTTGTTATAGTAGGCTGGCTAGGTCAACTAGCTGGCTTTACTGTTAATTAATTTACCCTGTCAGTAATCGTATTGCCTTGACCTAGGTCAATTTTTAACAAATAAATTGTCACAAACCACCTTTTGGCAAAGGAAAGCCCCATGTCACATGTGCTAAATAGCAAAAATCAAAAAAAAGCAGTTCAGCCTTCAAAAAATACACAAAGTATCGAATCTTTGTTAGCAAATGCGGCTATCTTTGCATCGCTGAATGAAGAAGACTTAAAACCAATTGCGCAAGTGTGTAAACAAATGACGCACAAAGCTGGCAGTGCGCTATTTTCGCAAGGGGAGCCCGCCCGCCATTTTTTTTATATATTAAGTGGTAGTGTGCGTTTGTATCGACTGACTGCCGAGGGCAAAGAAAAAGTGATCGAGATTATCCAAAAAGGGGAAACCTTTGCTGAAGCGGTTGCCTTGGTTGATAAGTTTTATCCTGTGCATGCCGAAACCATTGATGATACCGAGATGATTTGGGTGCCTGCAAGTGTTCTTAGAGAGTTGATTGAAGCAGATGTGTCTATCGCATTAAAGATGTTGTCTAGTTTGAGCATCCGTTTGCATAAATTTGTTAATGATATTCATGCGTTGAGCATGTCAAATGCAGAACAAAAAGTTGCCAGTTATTTTTTAGCCTTTTTAGATGAGTCTATCACCAACCAACATATTGAGTTGCCTTCCAAAAAATCGATTGTGGCATCGCGTTTAGGGTTACAACCAGAAACTTTTTCACGCGTATTACGTAAAATGAAGTCTCATGGTATCTTAGAAGAAGATGACCATGGTTTTGTGATTTTACAACCGAATAAATTAAAAGATATTTGGCAGGTACTGTAATTTTTAGTTTAAAACCATAAAAATGACTTATAAATTATGATGTAATGATAAGGGTATTTTCTGTATTAGGTTAGGTTAAATAATAAAGTGATAAAAAAATAAAAAAATGCTTGACGAAAATCGATACTTTGATAGAATACCCAGCACTTAAGGCGAACACCTTAATAAAAGCTTATTCCCCAATAGCTCAGTTGGTAGAGCATCGGACTGTTAATCCGTGTGTCCCTGGTTCGAGCCCAGGTTGGGGAGCCATATATCAAAACCCTTATGCAATATGCATGAGGGTTTTTTTATGCAATAAATTTTAAAACTTGGGTTTAATAATTGGTTTTAATAATTTAATATATTTTGCTATCATGGGTATAAGCAATTTATCAAGCATAAGGTTTTGCATATTATGATTCCCGTTCGTGTAAGAAATAAGTTTTATAAAACCCCTCAAAAAATTATGCGTCCTGTACATTTTAAGCTGTCAGAAGAAATGATAGCGCTTCTGACAGAAACAGCACATGAGCATGGCTTTAATAAAATTCAGGGATTAATGCGTTTGTATATTCGGGAAGGATTAGATCGTGATAACGACAAGTATCGCATTGAACATGATGAAGTTTTTTTGCAGCAATTGCGTGATAAGGGCGTTAGTGAAAGCATTATTGAGCAAGCAATTATTGATGCCAACAATGTTTGTAGAAATCAGAACTAGTACAATATCATAAACGTAATATCTATAAATGTGCGGTTAGCTTATAAATAGGCGGTTAGTTATTTGGCTGTGTTAAAGAGTCAAGGCATTAACAGATACATTACTTATTTTATTTAATGTGGATTCTCTTTAAAATTTAATAGATAAAACGCTATTTCATTTTGCTTAAATCTTCTTCACTTAGTCGCCACCTGCCTTTTTTCTTGCTAGTACTACGTCCACTGCCACGGATAGCCGAAGAAGCCAATAATTTGCTCATTGAATGGCTGGAGTGTGCATGACAAATAGCACATGCTAACCCGTCTGCCGCATCAGATTGTGGCATGACCTCTAACTTTAAAATCCGACAAACCATTTCTTGTACTTGTTCTTTATCTGCTGCACCATAGCCACATACGGCTTGTTTAATTTGTCTGGCAGTATATTCAGAGACCTCGATATCTTGTGCAACTAAACCGGCAATCGCAGCCCCACGAGCTTGCCCTAGCTTTAAGGCAGAGTCAGGGTTTTGCGCCATAAACACTTGTTCAATGGCAGCAAATATAGGCTCGTTATGATATTTTTGATAGTGTTTTGTGATGCGTGTTACACCCAAAAAGATACGTTTTAATCGCTCTGGCATTTCTTTGCTTTCGGTGCGGATTGTGCCGGCATCTAAAAAAGTGAGCTTATCACCTGTTTGTTGGATAATGCCATAACCTGTCATACGTGAACCAGGGTCAATTCCAATGATAATTGCCATAAAATAACCAACAACACAATTTTAGTAAAATTTAAAAATAGATTTGATAGTATAACAATCAATCCCCATATACTTAAATAGTTAAGTTATTAATTTTTGTTTTGATCTTATAGTAGGATAAAGAAATGGGTCCTTTTGTTGGTTTAGCATTAGTTTGGTTTATTCTTGAAATGCTATTGTGGTATTTAGTCGCACAATTTGTGAGCGGCTGGTATGTATTCTTTTGGTTTATTGTTGCATCGATCATCGGTTTAAGTTTATTGCGTAAAGGCTTGGGGGTATTAAACCCAATGGCACAGCAAATGAAAAATGGCGGTATGATGAACGCATCTTTCAGATCTGGCTCTGCTCAAGAGTCAAACATGATAAAAAGTGTGGCGATAGCATTTGCAGGTTTTTTACTATTAATACCAGGTTTGTTGAGTGATGTCTTGGCGTTGCTTGTTTTATTGCCACCTGTGCAAAAACTGCTTAAAAATAAAGCCAATGATTATGTCATGAAAAATCAACAAAAAATGATGGATATGATGATGAAGCAGATGGGTGGTCAAATGGGAACACAAAATCCATTTGATACTAACGGACAAAATCCATTTGGCGACGCTTTTGGTGGTAAGTTTGATGATAAGTCATCAAGTCCGTTTGGTAGTAATAGCCCATTTGGCAACAATCCATTTGGTGCAAAAACGGTAGATGGTAGTGCAAAAACAGTCAATAAAGATGCAAAAAAGTTGACGTCTGCTAACGATGATTAACGCCTTTATTTACGATTGTTTTTATTAAAAGTGGTAAAGTCGAAATAGTTTAATTAACTGTATTTTTAAAAATAAAAAAGCCTCATGCAAGTTAGCGTGAGGCTTTATTGTTTTGTGCCTAAAACAGTCTTAAGCTTAATATAAAGAGATCCAAAGTGCCGCTGTATGGTGGGAACCCATGAACCGTAAAGTTCAGGGCGGATGCATCAATGCTTTTACAGGTTTCCTGATACATTGCACGCAATGCAGGCGTACGCAACAAAGCAAAAGGTAATACATCCTAAAATGTTGATATCGGCTCAGGGAATAAACACCTACTGGCTAACACCTCAGAATAGTTTTATATTAACCAATTTATACTCTCTTAGCAAGAAACTTATTTATGGTTTGCGTGTTATATTGTTTATATCTGTTATCAAGTCATTAAAAACAAGTAGATTTATGATAAAATAAGAACCGATTTCATTTAATTTGCCTTTTTTTCGAGTTTTTATGATGACGACCAACAAAAAAACACCCCACTTGTTAATGATTTTAGATGGTTTTGGCACTCGCCAAGATGCCCCAGATAATGCGATAACAATTGCCAATACCCCAAATTTAGATGCCATTAAGCAAAATTATCCTAATGGACTTATTTCTGCATCTAGTGAAGATGTGGGCTTACCAGAAGGGCAGTTTGGTAACTCAGAAGTAGGGCATATGAACATTGGTGCTGGGCGTGTTTTATTTCAAGATTCTACCAGAATTTCTATAGAAATCCGTAATCAAGATTTTTTTGAAAATGAGGTGTTAGTTAACGCGGTTCAGGCTGCTAAACAAAAAGAAGCCAGTGTGCATATCCTTGGGTTATTATCAGACGGGGGTGTACATGCGCATCAAGATCATATTGAGGCGATGTGCTTAAGCGCAGCAAAACAAGGTGCTAAAAAAATATATGTGCATTGTTTTTTAGATGGTAGAGATACACCGCCAAAATCGGCAGAAAAATATTTAGCAAAATTAATGGATTGTGTTGAGACGCTAAATGAAAAATATGCTAGCCATGTTCAAATTGCTTCGATGTGTGGTCGTTATTTTGCAATGGATAGAGATAACCGTTGGGAGCGTGTACAACAAGCTTATGAGCTGATTGTTAATGGCAGAGCAGATCGTTCTTTTAGTAACCCTATCGATGCGTTAAATGCTGCGTATAATGTAGATGAAACCGATGAGTTTGTTAGCCCAACAAGCATTACTAATGAAAATGAAGCCGCAGTAAAAGTGCAAGATGGTGACGCCATCATCTTTATGAACTTTAGATCTGATAGAGCAAGAGAGCTATCACAAGCATTTGTTTATAACGATTTTGATGGATTTGACAGAGAAGAACAAGTTGATTTATCAGCCTTTGTTATGATGACAAAATATTCTGATGATCTTAATGACGTTGCGTTAACGACGGTGGCTTATAAACCAACCGAGCTGATTAACACCATGGGAGAGTATCTACAAAATAATAATAAAACTCAACTGCGTATTGCAGAAACCGAAAAATATGCTCATGTGACCTTCTTTTTTAGTGGCGGACGAGAAGAAGAGTACCAAGGTGAAACTCGAATTTTAGTGCCTTCTCCAGATGTTAAAACTTATGACCTAAAACCAGAAATGAGTGCTTATGAAGTAGCAGAAAAGCTAAAAGTGGCCATTGAATCTGGCGAGTTTGATTTTTTAGTTGTTAACTTTGCTAATGGTGATATGGTCGGGCATACGGGTGTTTTTGAAGCAGCGGTTAAAGCAGTAGAAACTTTAGATGATTGCATTGGTATCATTCATGAAGCTATTAAAAATGCTAGTGGTCACATGATAATTACCGCTGACCATGGTAATTGCGAACAAATGTTAGACCTAGAAAGTGGGCAAGTGCATACTCAGCACACTACGCAACCCGTCCCATGTATTTATGTTGGTGATAAACAAGTGATGGTGAGAGAAGGCGGTAAATTATCAGATCTTGCCCCAACATTTTTAAGTTTAATGGGTATAAAAAAACCTACCGAGATGACAGGCATCAATCTTTTAGTAGACAAATAAAATTTAGCTGGCAACTTTTAAATTATGTTATTTTTAACCGACAAAGCTTGCTCAAAAAATAAAATTAATCCGCTTAAGAGATTAGTTCTTTCTGCTATTGTGCTGTTTTCTGGTTCAAGCCATGCCATTGAAGCTGATTTAACCATACATACAAAAAATGCCGAACAGGTCACATTAAATTCTATTTCGCCAGAAACATTAAAAACCTTTGTTAGCGTTATTGACTTAGTACGTAAAGAATATTACGAGCAAGTGGATGATGAAGAGTTATTTAAAGATGCCATTGCCGGCATGCTAAAACGGCTTGACTCGCATGCTGAGTTTTTAGATGCGCGTAGCTATGATAATTTGCGTGCTTTTACAGAGGGTGAACTAGCGCAAGTTGGGTTAGATGTAGAGTATCAACTTCAGCACAATAGATGGGTTGTCGTTGATGTTGAGGATAATTCATCTGCAGATAAAGCAGACATAAACATTGGTGATTACTTACAGCAAATAGATGACATTGAGCTGAGTAATGCATTTACAAAGCATCAAGTACAGCAACTGCTAAAAGGTATTGCTGGGTCGCAAATTGATGTGATTGTATCAAAGCAAGGTCGTCAAAAACGTCGGGTGACCTTACAACGCAATGAAGTAGAACAAGCTTCGGTTAAAGTCAGTTATGTGGATAATATGGCTTTAATTAATATACCTGCCTTTGAAAGCACAACACGCCAAGAAATTTTAGATGGGCTGATGGTGCTGAATGAACCCGTTTATGGTATCGTTTTAGACGTAAGAGATAATCCGGGTGGTTTGCTAGACTCGGCAGTGGAGGTTGCAAGCTTATTTCAGGATTCAGGCACCATTGTACAAGTTGAAGATAGATACGGTATCCAGCAGGTGATTACTTCTGTCAGTGATGAGGCAAATCCAAGTATCTTAAAAGGTATTCCTGTTGTTGTGTTACAAAATAGATTTTCTGCTTCAGCGAGTGAAGTGTTAGTAAGTAGTTTGAAAAATCAAAACATCGCATTTGTTGTTGGAGAAAGAAGCTATGGCAAAGGTTCTATCCAATCGGTAATACAGCTTGATGAAAGCAATGCGGTTAAGCTGACGGTTGCGCATTATTTGCAAGCAAATGGTAAGGAAATTGATGGCGTGGGTGTTGTACCAGATATTGAGTTTGGTACTAAGGGTGTTAATGACAATAGTCAAGATTGGGAAAAAATGGCTTTATCTGTCTTAAAATCTAGGATATCAACGGGTGTTTATTTTAATCCTAATTTGACTCCTTAACCTAATTTTACTTACAAAACTGGTTGCTATAAGTCCAATTTAATTTGTCCTTTTATTTTACAGCAGCATGGCAGTATTTCATCTTCATTAATGAGAGCTAATGGCTCTTTCTCATAATCAATAGCATGATTGTTTGATATGACTCGTGTTCGACAACTACCACAATAGCCTTCTTTACACTGGTACTCGATGTCATGCCCCGTTCTTATTAGCCCTTCGAGCAAGCTTTCATCTTCATGTAAATAAAATTTTTGTTGTTTTGTAATGACCCAAGTCATATGTTTGCGTATTCCACTTTATTACTTAGACAACGAAGGCTGGATTTCCCAGCCTTATTGGTGATGTTCTTTGTCTATTTTTATTGTGTCACCATTAAAGTTCAAAATCATCAAAGTCGCTATCAGATAGGTCGGCATCAATTTGTCCAACTAGATAAGAGCTTATTTCTGTTTCTTGAGGGGCAACCTGCACATTATCAGAAGATAACCAAGTATTAATCCATGGAATAGGGTTGGATTTTGCTTCTGGGAAGATGGCAGGTAAGCCAACGGCTTCCATACGTAAGTTGGTGATATATTCTACATATTGGCATAAAATATTTTCATTCATGCCAATCATTGAGCCATCTTTAAACAAGTATCTTGCCCAATCTTTTTCTTGCTCAGCAGCGACTCTAAAAATTTCAATACATTCGTTATGGCACTGTTCGGCAATTTCTGCCATTTCTGGATCATCTTTGCCGGTGCGCATTAAATTAAGCATGTGTTGAGTGCTGGTCAGATGTAATGCTTCATCACGTGCAATTAACTTAATAATTTTTGCATTCCCTTCCATGAGTTTGCGTTCGGCAAAGGCAAAAGAGCAGGCAAAAGATACATAAAAGCGGATGGCTTCTAATACATTGATAGACATTAAGCACAAATATAATTTGCGTTTTAGTGTAGGTAAGCGGGCATCAATTTGGTTGCCATCTACTGTATGAATGCCTTCACCATATAAGCTATATACTTGTGAGCTTTGATATAAGTCATCATAATAATGGGCGATGTCTGTCGCACGTTTTAAAATTTCTTCATTTTCCATAATGTCATCAAAAACTTGCCCAGGTTTGTTGACAATGTTTCTGATGATGTGAGTATAACTGCGCGAGTGAATGGTTTCAGAAAAAGACCATGTTTCAATCCATGTTTCTAACTCGGGGATAGACACCAAAGGTAGTAACACCACATTAGGGCTACGACCTTGGATAGAGTCGAGCAGGGTTTGATATTTTAAGTTACTAATAAATATGTGCTGCTCATGCACAGACAGATTTGAGTAATCAATACGGTCACGAGAAACATCCACTTCTTCTGGTCGCCAAAAAAATGACAATTGTTTTTCAATCAGCTGCTCAAAAACGGGATGTTTTTGCTGGTCATAACGTGCGACGTTTACTGGTTGACCAAAAAACATGGGCTCAGTTAAGGGATTATTTTTAGTTTGACAAAAAATTGAGTATGTCATTATATTTTTACCTTCCAATATATAAACTTTTTATCACTTATAAAGTTTTACGTGGATATGATTTTATTTAACTGTATGGTATTTAACATAACATTAGTTATGTGAACTACCTTTCACCTAATAGGATTTATAGCTTACATGCACCGCCTTCGCAGCCATCGTCCATATCTGATTGGGCATCGTTAGCACCATCACGTGTATTGTGGTAGTACAAGGTTTTGATGCCTAGTTTATAGGCGGTTAACAAGTCTTTAAGTAGTATTTTCATCGGCACTCGTTGACCCTCAAAGCGAGTAGGGTCATAGTTAGTATTGGCGGAAATACTTTGATCGATAAATTTTTGCATGATGGCAACAAGTTTTAAGTAGCCATCATTATTAGGCATTTGCCAAAGTAACTCATACTGGTTTTTAAGTTTGGTTATTTCTGGCACGACTTGTTTTAAGATGCCATCTTTTGATGCTTTTACCGAAACCAAACCACGCGGTGGCTCAATACCATTGGTTGCATTTGCAATTTGGCTGGAGGTCTCTGATGGCATAAGCGATGATAACGTTGAATTGCGTAGTCCATGCAGTTTAATATCGCTTCTTAATGCTTCCCAATCTAAATGTAGGGGCTCATTGCAAAGACCATCTAAATCTGATTTATAAGTATCAATAGGTAAGATGCCTTGCGAATAAGTGGTTTCATTAAATGATGGGCAGGCACCTTGCTCTTGTGCCAGTTTGTTAGAAGCTTTTAGTAAATAGTACTGTAGGGCTTCAAATGTTTTATGTGTCAGTCCCAGTGCTTTTTCATCAGAATATTTTGTACCATTTTTTGCTAAGTAATAGGCATAGTTAATCACGCCAACACCAAGGGTTCGGCGATTCATACTGCCATTTTTTGCAGCAATAACAGGGTAGTCTTGGTAATCAAGTAGGGCATCTAACGCACGCACAATCAGCTCGGCAGGTTCTTCAATGTCTTTGACATCTTCTACTTTTCCAAGGTTAACTGCTGACAAAGTGCATAAAGCAATTTCACCATTTTCATCATTAATGTTGTCTAATGGTTTGGTGGGCAATGCAATTTCCATGCATAGGTTAGACTGGCGGATAGGCGCGACAGCTGGGTCAAATGGGCTATGCGTATTACAGTGGTCAACGTTTTGGATATAAATACGACCCGTGCTTGCACGTTCTTGCATCATAAGGCTAAATAGCTCAGAGGCAGACATCGTACGTTTACGAATGTTTTCATCTTGTTCATACTGTGTATATAAGCGTTCAAACTCGTCTTGATCTGCAAAAAACGCATCGTACAACCCTGGTACATCAGAAGGTGAAAATAACGTAACGTCTTGACCTTTCACTAAACGCGTATATAAAGTTTTGTTGATTTGCACACCATAGTCCATATGGCGTACACGGTTGTCTTCAACACCTCGATTGTTTTTAAGGACTAATAAAGACTCAACCTCTAAGTGCCATAATGGATAGAATAAGGTTGCTGCACCGCCTCGTACACCACCTTGAGAACAGCATTTAACGGCCGTTTGGAATAGCTTATAAAATGGAATACAGCCAGTATGCTGAGCCTCACCATTACGGATTGGGCTACCAAGTGCACGTATGCGACCAGCATTAACACCAATACCAGCACGTTGTGATACATAGCGTACAATGGCACTGGTGGTTGCGTTAATTGAGTCTAAGCTGTCATCACATTCAATCAATACACAAGAACTAAATTGGCGAGATGGGGTACGTACCCCTGCCATAATTGGCGTTGGTAATGAAATACGGAAGTTTGAGGTGGCATCATAAAAGCGTTTAACATAGTCAAGGCGTGTGGCTTTGTCGTAGTTTGCAAACAAACACATGCCAACTAATACATATAGCATTTGTGGGCTTTCAAACACTTTTTTGGTTGTCCGGTCTTGCACAAGATATTTACCAGACATTTGCTCAACAGCGGCATACGCAAGGTTCATATCACGCCAATGGTCAATATAGTTATTTAGCTCTTCAAATTCTATTGCGCTATAGTCTTCTAAAATATGTGTATCATAACGACCATCTTGAGTCAGTTTTTTGACATGATCAAGTAAATGCGGTGGCTCAAATTGACCATAAGCAATTTTACGTAAATGGAAGATTGCCAAACGTGCCGCTAGATATTGATAATCGGGTGTATTTTCAGAAATTAAATCTGCCGCAGATTTGATGATGGTCTCATGGATGTCAGAACTTTTAATACCATCATAAAATTGGATGTGTGATTTTAGCTCTACTTGAGAAACAGAAACATCATCTAAACCTTCTGCTGCCCACATGACTACTTTATGAATTTTATCTAAGTCAATCGGTTCTTTTCTACCATCTCGTTTTGTCACTAGAATATTATCAATATGTGTCATGCAGTGCTCCATCATCTAAATCTAATTTTATAAAACTATAAATCTTAACTAGCTGTATGATTTTAAGTGATTTTTTTACAAATAGCGCATATTTGCATATGCGTGCCAGTGAGATTTATATACTATATATGGGGTGTTTCTTAATATCAAAGCACAATATAGCGGATTTTTTTATTATTTACTAGCTTGATTTTTTATAAGAAGTGTGTTTTTTTAGCTTAAAAAACAGTAAGGCTTTAAGCCATGCCGATTACAGAGAAATGAAAGAAAATATTACAAAATGATGAATTTTTATGAGACATTATTAGTAAAAATTTTGTCCATAAAAAACGCTGTTATGTAGCGTCATAACAGCGTTTAAATATCACATTTATAAAAAGCTTATAACACCAAACGTACAGACTTTGCTGCATCTAACGCAGCATAAAGTGCATTTACTTGCTCTGCTTTAGTCAAATGTAGTTGGCAGCGTAACGAATAAAATCTACCGGTTTTAGACGGCTTTACTTGCAAAGTTGCTAAATCAAAGTCAGGAAACTGTTCTGACAGTATCATTTTAACTTCATTTACCAGTGCTTCATGCATCCCCTCATGCCCGATAATACTCATAGGGTAGTCCATAGGGAAGTTCCATAACTCTGGATTTTGGATGTCTGTTTTTTTACCCATGCCTGTTTTAAGTTTGGCATCTAAGGCAGATACGTTAAGAGGGTTTTTACTCATGATTGTGGCTCATAATACATAACGTTAAGGTTTATTACTAAAAAGGTGGGATATACCCACCTTGATTGATGATGTAATAAGTATGGTTTAATCATTCTCAAGGAATGAACGTAAATGTTCTGAACGAGAAGGGTGGCGTAGTTTACGTAATGCTTTTGCTTCAATTTGACGAATACGCTCACGAGTAACATCAAACTGCTTGCCAACTTCTTCTAGGGTATGATCAGTTGACATATCAATACCAAATCGCATTTTAAGTACTTTGGCTTCTCTTTCAGTTAAGTTGTCTAGCACATCTTTTGTTGCTTCTCTTAATCCTGCTGCGGTTGCATCTTCTACAGGGCTAGAGATGGTACTGTCTTCAATAAAGTCACCTAGGTGAGAGTCTTCATCATCACCGATTGGGGTTTCCATTGAAATTGGTTCTTTGGCAATTTTTAGTACTTTACGGACTTTTACTTCATCCATTTCTAGGCGTTCACCCAATTCTTCTGGTGTTGGCTCACGCCCCATTTCTTGTAGCAACTGACGAGAAACACGGTTAATTTTGTTAATGGTTTCAATCATATGCACTGGAATACGAATGGTGCGTGCTTGGTCGGCAATTGAACGAGTAATTGCTTGGCGAATCCACCAAGTGGCATAAGTAGAAAACTTATAACCACGGCGATATTCAAATTTATCAACCGCTTTCATCAAACCGATATTACCTTCTTGAATTAAATCAAGGAACTGTAAACCACGGTTGGTGTATTTTTTAGCAATTGAGATTACCAAACGCAAGTTGGCTTCTACCATTTCTTTTTTAGCACGGCGAGTTTTTGCTTCACCAATCGCAATGCGGCGAGCAACCTCTTTCATGTCGTGGATTTCCATAGCCAGGTTTTCTTCATGCTCTAGGATACGACGCTGTAACAGTACGACATCATCCACTACTTTTGCTAAATGCTCGGCAAACTCCGGTTTGCCTTCTAATCTTGTTTGCAGCCAATCAACATTGGTCTCATTGTTTGGGAAGGTTTTTCTAAATTCATTGCGTGGCATGCGTCCACGTCTTACAACCAAACGGGTGATTTGTCTTTCTAGTTTACGCACATCATTATAAGTGTCGTGCATCACATTTAAGACTTGTTCTGCCAGTCGGTTATTTAGTTTTAATAGCATAAATTCGCTTGCCATTGCATCGTAGGCAGTCTGCGTTTTTTTACTATCACGCCCGTTTTTTTCTAGACTTTTTTGGGCTTTATCATATAATTTTGTGATTTCATCGATACGACGTTGAACTTCTTCAACATCTATCCCGTTATTTTCATCTTCTTCAGTATCGTCATCTTCGGTTTCATCATCGACTTCTGTAGTTTCTTCGACGGGCGCTTCTTTTGCATTTTCTTCTTGCTCTTCTTCTACATCAAGAAAGCCAGTAATCACATCTGATAACTTTTTTTCACCGTCTAGTACATTTTGATATTCATCTAATACAAGCTGTACAGTACCTGGCCAAAATGCCATGGCATGTTGTACATCTCGTATACCTTCTTCAATGCGCTTGGCAATGGCAATTTCACCCTCACGTGTTAACAGATCAACTGTTCCCATTTCACGCATATACATACGAACAGGATCAGTTGTGCGACCTGGCTCTGTTTCTACCGAAGCAAGAACTTGAGCGGCTTCATCAGCTGCCATGTCGTCATCGCTAGAGTCATCATTTAATAAAATATCATCCGCATCTGGTGCAGATTCAAATACTTTAATGCCAACGTCTGTCAGCATTTGGATGATGTCTTCAATTTGGTCGCTTTCGGTAATAGAATCAGGTAATTGGTCATTGACTTCGGCGTAAGTCAAATAACCTTGCTCTTTACCCATCTGAATTAAGGTTGCTAATTGAGATGTGGTTTGTTGTGGTGCTGAAGATGAATTTTCGCTCATAAATAAATACCAGAAGATTGTATTCAAAAAAACAGTAGAATATTTTAACATAATTGCTGGATTATGTCGCCTTACTGTTATGTATAAAATGCATGAAAGAGACGCATTTTATTATATAGACAATAACTATATGGGGATAGTTTGGTTTTTTTAAAGACGCTAATTTAAGATTGACTTAGCAGTGTTTGTACGATCAATTATGCATTTGTATGCAATTAATTTTTATTTAAGGTTTTTGTCCATTTAAGCAGGGCTTGTCTTCTATCCATTGTAATTTTTTTAATAAGAATATTAGTATGTTGTTTTTGTTGTGCTAGCAAACACGCATCGAGCTGTCGTACAAGTAATTCGGTTAAAAAAGGTTCAACATCGTCAACTTGTCGGTTAGTTAAATCTTGATAAAAATCTGCCCAGTGGGTTGATAATATCTCATTTAAAGCATTAGAAACACAGCCCATGATGCAGTGGGCGTCCATGTCTTTTTTGTTTGTTAAACTGGCAGAAACAAGTTTAATGGCTTCAACCAGCTCAATTAAATTCGTATCGTTAAAATCTTGCCAACTTGGTAAAGGTGGTAACTCAAACCCAAGGCTATGAATACGTTTGCCATCTTTTTCTGAAGGTTTGATTTTATCAATACCTGAGCGTTGCCATATGCTTTTAATCGGGTCGGGGTTGCACTCAGTGTTTAAAAGCGTAGGCTGGTAAAGTAAACATAAGTAGATGTTTAGGTTAAGCGTTAACGTGCTTGTAAAGTTGAGCATGACATCACGGGTGACGGCATTGCTCATTTTTCTACCATTAACACGCTGATAAATATCATTATTTAATAAATATTTAAAACTGCTGCCTTTGGGTAGTTGATTGGTTAACGCGCGCACCTGGGCCATTAATTTTGCTTTACCTTCAGCAATTGACAAGTCATGCTTTAAACTTAAGTAACTAAACACATATTGAGACAAAGGGGCGGCATTGGCGATTTGTTGTTGCATCGCTTGTTTGCCATGTTCAGCTAAATAGGTGTCTGGATCATGGTTGTCTGGTAGTGTTAAAAAGCGTAAAGATTTATCATCTGTTAAAACCGGTAGGCTGACTTCTAACGTTCTCCAAGCGGCTTTTTGACCAGCAGCATCGCCATCAAATGACAAAGTTAATACAGGGTTTAAATTTAATAAGCGAGATATTTGCTGCTCGTTAACGGCGGTTCCCATAGAAGCAACGGCACCATATATACCCGCTTGGTAAAGCGCAATGACGTCCATATAGCCTTCTACAACTAACCAGTCATTTGCCCTATGTTGCCTAGACTCATAGTAGCCGTATAACACATGGTTTTTATGAAATACAGGTGAGTCTGAAGAGTTAATATATTTTGGTTTCACGTCATTGTCTAATGCACGTCCTGCAAAACCAATAACACGACCTTGATTATCTCGGATAACGAAAATGACACGGTCACGGAGTAAATCAAAATCACGACCTTTTTCGGAGGTTCTAACAAGCCCAAGTAAACGTAAGCCTTCTATATCGTTAGGGAAAGCTTCTTCAAGGTGTTGCCAGCCTCTTGGTGCATAGCCAAGTCCAAAAGTTTCTATGGTTTGGTTACTTAACCCACGTGACTCAAAATAGTGCTTAGCCATGGGGTTGTTATGCAGACAGTTGATATAAAACTGATGGATATTTTCTAATAAGTCATAAAGGTTGCCATCTTGTTCTTGACTGCTGCTATCTGCATTTTGCAGGCTTGATGGCATCTCATGATTGGGCAAATCAAGCATAAAGTCATTTGCTGCTTGATGGCTCATTTCATTATCTAAGCTATTAATATCTAGGCTATCAATGTTAGTATCATCGTCATTAAAAAAAAGCCCAGTAACATGATGCGTTTCTGTTTGTATGTGTGTTGGTGTGGTTATTGGTGCTAAGTTTTCTACCGGTGTTGTTGTAACGGGATTAGGTATGGTAGAAACCTTGCTAACTTTGTTGGATTGTGCTGTCGATGGCGTTTTTTTAGGGCGTGGTGTTGCCGTTTTTTTGTAGCTAATCTTGCTATTGTCTTCTTCTGGTATTTCGATACCAGTTTGTTTAGACAACTCTTTAACCGCTTCTATAAAGGTTAGGTTTTCGTAGTCTTTTAAAAAGCCAATGGCATTGCCACTTGCACCACAGCCAAAGCAATGATAAATGTTTTTTTGTGGGTTGACATAAAATGAGGGGGTTTTTTCGCCATGAAAAGGACAACAGCCCTTATATTCATTACCGACTTTTTTAAGCGTGGTATGCTTGCCAATAATGCTAACTAAATCAGCTTGGCTATTAATTTGGTCAATGATGTGGTTTGGTATACTCATTTTATAATTAAGCAGTAAAGAAAAAATTAATATAAAAACAAATGAGTGTTATGCAAAAACACAACACTCATTATACATAATAAGCCGGTTAAGATTTAATGCTTAGTTTGCGTTTGCTGGCAAACGTAGCTGGGCAGCATTTTGGATAAGCTGTGTGCGTGTTTGACCATTGTAACGACCATTATAGTGTGTGTTGTTTATTTCTGAAGCACGACCAAGCTTACCAAAAGTTAAACGGTTTATTAAAGAGGCTTTAGTATTATTTAACTTAACGTCGCCATTACTATCTAGCCACTCAGGATAATTGATTTGTAATAGCGTTTTGTATTGGTTTGCTAAATCAGTTAAACCAAGTTTATCATTGCTATAAGCCAGCGTTGCAATCGCCTCTGGTACAGATTCACTACGTGGAAAGTACTGGAAAGTTGAATTTGCACGTTTTGCAGCAGCTAAATAAGCTTTACGCTTGATATACCAGCGAGCAACTTGCAGCTCTTGCTCAGCAAGGGTGTTATAGATGTAAGTCATATGTTGTGCGGCATCAGGAGCATACTTGCTATTTGGATACATGCTGACAAACTCAAGCAAGTTTTTAAACCCTAAGCGATAAGCAGCGGTATCTCTTTTGGCTGGGTTAGGCTTTACTAAGTTAAATTTTTTGGTTGTACTTTGCATGTGTGCAAGCCCACGTACATAATACGCATAATCAACTTGTGGATCTGCAGGATACAAAATGATAAATTCTTCTGCCGCAGTTGCAGCTTCAACATAGTCTTTTTTTGTATAGTGCACATACATTATGTCAAGCAAAGCTTTCGGGGCATATTGGCTTCTTGGATAAAAGTCACGAATACTTTTTAATGATTCAATGGCAGCATTAAAATTGCGATCATCAATATTTTTAAGTGCAGAGCTATAATACGCACTGGCAGGTTTTTCTGCCGAGGCAACAACCGTAGATTTTTTGCCACCCGTTAAGCTTTTAACGGTTTGGCAGCCTGTTAACCCCATTGTCATTGCAAGTAAAGTTGCTGAAGAAATCTTTAAATATTTATTTGTCTGTTTTTGCATTATGTACTCCAAAAAATATAACAAATCTTGCATAGTGTAGCATGACCAAACATTGATGGCGATGAGAAATGTTGACAATTGGTATTAGAATGCTACAGAAACCTGTATGCAATATACCTAACTTAGCCTATATAAGCTACAATATATAAAATTTTTGACAAAAAGTAGTTTTATTTTTATGAATGATAGCAATCGTCCCTCTGATAAGCATACTGAAATGAATCAAATTGAGTTAACGCACCAAACAACTGATAAACAAATCGGACACAGGCTAGATAAACTTGCAAGCCAAGTTTTTGAAGGTTTTTCGCGCGTACAATTACAAGATTGGATTAATGAGGGTAAGCTTACCATTAATGGAAAAGCCCAAAAACCAAAATATCGTGTCAAAATTGACGATGTTTTACAGTTATCTGCCACGCTAGAACAGCATGGGGCAGATTTGCCAGAAGACATTGATATTGAGGTTGTTTATGAAGATGATGATGTATTGGTAATAAATAAGCCGGTTGGTATGGTGGTGCACCCTGGTGCCGGTAATTGGACAGGCACATTAGTTAATGGATTGTTATTTCATTACCCTGAACAAAAACATTTGCCACGTGCAGGTTTGGTTCATCGGATTGATAAAGATACCTCTGGCTTATTAATTGTTGGTAAAAATAAAACAGCGCAATTAGAGCTAATGGAACAACTAAAAGATAAAAGTGTTTACAGACATTATAAATGTGTGGTTGCTGGCGATGCAGAAGACTTGCAAAGGCACAGATTAATTAATCAGCCTATTGGTAGGCACAAAACACAACGTACAAAAATGACCGTCATGCAAACAGGTGGTAAAGACGCAGTAACCCATTTGCTAGAAATAACCCCATTAAAACAAAACTATAGCTTAGTTTCTGTCGGGTTAGAAACAGGCAGAACGCATCAAATCCGTGTGCATTTAAGTAGTTTGGGTTATCCCTTAATAGGTGATGCGGTGTACGGTGGTCGACAACAATTAAGAGCGGGGCTGACGGATGAACAACGTGAGGCAATTAAAGCGTTTCCTCGTCAGGCATTGCATGCTTACGAATTGGGTTTTGTACACCCAACGACAGGAGAAGATATCAATGTTACAACAGACATACCTGAAGATATGGTAAGTTTGATAAATATGTTAAATGATGCCACACAGTAATTGTGTCGTAATTATATATTGTTATTCTGTAGTTAGTCATATATCAAGTTTAATGTTATTTTTTTAGCCCAGTTAAAATCGGACAGACAATGGATGCGTTAACAAACCATAGTAAAGTTTTATTTAAGCAAGATAATTTGCTTGTTTTGCAAACTTTTGCCTACGATAGCCTGTTACCTTTAGCGATGAACCAACCGCAAAAAGATAGTTTTGGCAGCTTTAACCTTGGTTTGCATGTAAATGATGAACCAAATAAAGTTTTAATTAATCGATGCAAGTTGATGGATATGATGAATACGTTTGTTAAAAATGATACATCAAATCAAAGATTTACTATCCAACAAATTCATTGGCTTTCGCAAGTGCATGGTAACCAAGTTTTACAGGTTAATCAAAAGACGCCACTGTGTTTAGAACCATGCAGTGCAGATGCCATAACAACGACCCAATCTGGGGTTGCCTTGGCAATTATGACAGCAGATTGCGTGCCAGTCATTTTGCATCAACAATCAACAGGTAAAATTGCGGCCATTCATGCAGGTTGGAAGGGCTTAGCCAATGGTATTATTGCCAAAACAGTTGCTGAATTTGCAGATAACAGGGGAGAAATAAGTGCGTGGATAGGTGCTTGTATTGGTGTTAAAAATTATGAAGTTAGTCAGGATGTTTTACATCAACTTGTAAACCAAAGCATGCAACACTTTAATTTTGGCATAACCTATGCGCAGTTAATCAACAAAATTAGCAAGCCTCATAACAATAAAGACAAGGCATGGTTAGATATTCAATTGTTAGCAAGGCTGCAATTACAAAGTTTGCAGTGTGTTGTTCATAATCAACATATTGACTGTAGTTATGATGGGTTGCAGTACTATTCATATAGAAGAAAAACGCACCTAAATCAGCCGAATACTGGCAGAATGGCAATGCTGGTTGTTAAAAAATGAGTTGAGTTTTTTTCAGTAATATCAATGCTCTTATCAAGGCGATTTTTAAAAAGGCTAACCATTTTGGGTTTGCTATTACCGCTTAATGTTGTTAATCTAACTTTTTAAATTTTGTAAAACATACTTTCTATGACAGAAAATAACCCAAATACTGAACTTGATGTAAACTCTGAACAACAATCAATCAATTCTCCGACCATTGCTGTTGTGTACCATAGCAATTATGGGCATACAAGGCGTGTTGCACATTCTATTGTCTCTGGTATTGTGCAAGAGGGTGTAATGGCTCGGGCAATTGATACTAACGAGCTGGATTGGGATTATATTGATAATGCAAATATGATTGTATTTGGCAGTGCGGTTTACTTGGGCAGTGTTACTGCTGAATTTAAACAGTTCATGGATTCTACTTCTAAACGCTGGTTTGAACGTGCTTGGGAAGGCAAATGGGCAGCTGCCTTTGCCAATTCTGGCGGTTTAAGTGGTGATAAGCTTTCTGTACTGCAACAAATTTGTTTATTTGCGATGCAACATGGCATGAACTGGACAGGGTTGCCATTGGTGCCTAAGGGTTATTCAGAAACGGATTTAAACCGTTTGTCCTCATTTTTAGGGTTAATGACACAATCAGACAATGCACCTCCAGAGCAAACGCCACCAGAGGGTGATATAAAAACCGCAGAATGGTTTGGTATGCATTTGGCACAAGTTGTATTAAAAGGCTAATATAATAATTAGCCTTTAGTGATGTGGATTTTACGATTCACTCATCATTAATTAGTTGTATTCATGAATGAGTGAGCATTGCAGCTGCTTATTTGGCATTATCTGCAAAAGTTTCATCCAATGCTTTTTTTACTGCGTCTATGCGCTCTTGGCATACCTTATAAGCAGCAATTGACTCTTCAACCGTGGTCATTAAATTATCAATATCTGGCTCATCTTGCTGTTGTAACATCGCTGCGTTGGCTTTAAGCATATCATAAGCGGATTTAAAGTTTTTTGGCGTCGCTCTTTTACGGCGGCGTGTTGTCGTATTGCTATTACTCATATTGTTCTCCTTAAATGGGGGTTTATTAATCTTCGGTTTTCGTGTTAACTGTGGTGTTAGTAATGGTTGCATTTGCAATGCCATCTTTCAGTTGGATGTCAACTTTTGAGCTGATATCGAGTTCATCAACCGATGTCACTACATTATGTGTGTTATGGTTGGTAATAATCGCAAACCCTCGGTTAACCACTTTAATTGGGTGCTGTATCAAAATAAACTCACGCAAGTGTGTTATGCTTTTTTGTGCCAACTCAAGCTGTTGAAACGCTTGATAGCTGACTTGTGCTAACAATTTTTGTGTATCTTTTTGGGCATATTGCAAAGCTTGTAAATGATATTTTTTAATGGTATCCATCAATTGACGATTTTGTGCATCTGCATTTTGTAGTTGTAGTGCAGAAAGTCTACGCAAATTTTGATAGTAATGTTTGGCACTTTGCTCAGTATTCGATAGCTGTTTTTGGCTGGTTAATTTAATGTTAGCCATTAACAGTTTATTTTGGTTTTCTGCCTGTTGTAATTGGCGATGGCTGATACTTTTAATATCGTCCATTAATTGTTCAGCTTTGTGTGTGATTGAATACAAATGGCCGGCAATACCCCCAATGACCTTAGAAGGTGTATCAAAACTGGTATGGGCAACCTCATCCAAAATCGTTTTATCACGCTCGTGACCAATGCCAACCCACACAGGGATGGGTTGCTCTGCAACAAGCGCTGCTAACTCATAATCGTTTAAATAGGCTAAGTCACCCACAGCACCGCCACCACGGATGATTACTAATAAATCAGGCAATGAGTGGTGGGTTTGTTCAAACTTATTAATCCCTTTTATAATAGCAAGTCGCATTTCATTTGGTGCATTATTGCCCTGAAAAGTTGCATTATGGTAGTGAAAATAACATGCGCCATTGTTAGCAAGCTTATCTGCTTCGGCTTTAAAGTCGCCTAAACCAGCAGCATTTTCTGGTGCAATAACAATCACATTTTTTATATCAAAAGGGTGGGGGATTTGTTTATTTGCATTGATTAGCCCTTCGCCTGTTAGGCGCTCAACGATTGCTGCATATTGGCGTGCTAAGTCACCTAAGGTATAACTTGGGTCGATATCAACAATGTTGAGTGAAAACCCATATTGTGGGTGCATATTTGCACACACTTTAATCAGCACTGTGATATCACGGGTCAATTCACTGCCGGTTGTTTGTGCAAACTTTTTTAATATGCGTGCGGCTTTAAATTTCCATAGTGTGCCTCTACAGCTTGCTATTACTTTGCCATTGTCATCTTTTTCTGCCAACTCAAAATAATAATGCCCGCTTTTGCTAGATAGGTTTCTAATTTCTGCCTTTACCCAAACATGGTGGTCAAAAGCATGACTGACAACCATCTGTACCGCTTGTAGATAATCACTAAGCTTAAGTACCGTACTTTCTAAATCGTGTATTTGGTCAGAACTGGCTAACTCTTGTTCAAGGTTTGCTAATTGATGTGCATCGGTTGATTGTTGCGCTTGTTTGTTGAGGTACTTGGCATCAATGGCTGTTAATTTTGGTTTGGGCATTTTGTTTCTTGCTTTGAGTGAGTTTAATTGTTCTTTCTAATAGGCTAAAATACAGCTATTGTACGTAGCTGGCATGCAAAAATAAAGCATGATTGAAAGTTAAAAGTAAAAATAAAGAATTGTTAAATTAATGAGACTAAAAAAAATAAAATTTTTTCAGCTAAATCAGCACACTTGGCTTGCAAGTGCATTTGTAAATCAAATTATTAATGTAGAAGACAAAACGCAAATCCAAAAAAAAGCGGTGCGTTACCTGCTGGATGAGCTTGTTGAGCATTTATCACTTTGTAAAAAGCTAGATGAATCTAAATACCCATATCAATTAATTAGCACACAAAAATTTGTTTGCTTTACGCATTCTCACAACCAAGTAGCGGTAATTATTAGCAGCCAAAATGCAGGGGTGGATATAGAGCTTAAGGCAATACCGCAACGTGTTATTAATAGATACTATCATAAAGATGAAACTAGCTATTTGTCAGCCAAAACATTATTAGAACAAGAGACATTGAGTCGTTGGTTATGGCAGTATAAAGAATGTATGGTTAAAATTAAACAATGTACACTGGCACAAAGTTTGGGGATGAATAATCTTGATGTGTTAAAACAGATAGAACAAACATTAAATGCTAACAAAGGTACCAATTTACGTGCCATGATAATAAAAAGCAGTGATAAAACAGCTGGTAATGCACAAAATATTTGGATCAATAGGGAAAATAATATTCTTGCTATTTATCGTAGTTAGTCATTATTAGTACAGATTTTTTATAATAATAAGCCAGTTTAACTTTGGTTAAACTGGCTTAATTTTATTTTGATAGGGTAGTTAATACTTAATTGGTTGTATCTTGTGCTTGTGCAACTGCCAATGCTGTCATATTAACGATACGGCGTGCCGTAGAAGCCGTTGTTAAAATATGTGCTGGTTTGTCTGCGCCTAGTAAGATAGGACCAATCACCCCAGTGTTTGCTGATTTTTTAAGTAAATTAAATGAGATGTTCGCTACTTCCATATTTGGCATGATGAGTAGGTTAGCGGCCCCTTTTAAAGTACTAAATGGGAAGTAATGGTTACGAAGCTCTTGATCTAAAGCAATGTCAGCTTGCATTTCGCCATCAAATTCAAAATCTACATTCATCTCAGAAAGTAATTCATAAACACGGCGCATTTTACTAGAGCTCGCTCTATCAGAACTGCCAAAGTTAGAATGCGATATTAGGGCAACGCGTGGTGTAATACCAAATTGGCGCATTTCTTCTGCTGCCAATAGTGTCATTTCAGCTAGCTGTTCTGGTGATGGGTCAGCATGAATATGAGGATCTGCAATAAATACATTTTTGTCCTGCATCAATAAAGCAGACATCGCATAAAAGTCAGTGACACCTTCTTTTTTACCAATTACATTACGTAAGTAACGTAGGTGCAACCCATAAGAGCCGAAAGTACCACAAATCATACCATCTGCATCACCACGCTCTACTAACAATGAGCCGATAACCGTTGTCTTTCTTCGGGTATCACGACGTGCTAACTCTTGGCTCACACCGTGACGTTGGTTTTGCTCATAATAATGTTGCCAGTATTCGTCATAGCGAGGGTCGTTTACTAGGTCAACAATCTCATAGTCAACGCCTTCTTCAAGTCTTAAGCCCAAGCTTTCAATTTCTTCATGGATAACGGCAGGACGACCCACCAAAATTGGTTTGGCAAGTTTTTCATCAACAACAACTTGAACGGCACGTAGTACATTCGGGTTTTCGCCTTCTGAGTAGGCAATGCGCTTAGGTTCACTTTTTGCTTTTGCATAAATTGGCTTCATGACAAAAGCAGAGTTATAAATAAACTCTGAAAGTTGTTGGCGATAGTCATCAAAATCTGCAATAGGTAGCGTAGCAACACCAGAGTCCATGGCTGCTTTTGCAACAGCAGGAGCAATTTCTAAAATAAGATTAGATTCTAATGGTCCTGGAATCAGATACTCTTTACCAAAGCTTTTGGTTTGTGTGCTTAGATAAGTGGTAGCACTTGGAGCAGACTCGGTATGTGCTAGTGCAGCGATGGCTTTAACACAAGCAATTTTCATTTCTTCATTTACTGTCGTAGCACCGACATCTAATGCGCCACGGAAAATATATGGGAAACATAAAGCATTGTTAACTTGGTTAGGATAGTCAGAACGCCCTGTCGCCATGATAACGTCATCACGTACGGCATGTGCTTCTTCTGGCATAATTTCTGGCGTTGGGTTTGCAAGGGCAAAAATAATTGGGTCTTTTGCCATTGATTTAACCATGTCTTGACTAACAATGCCTGCCATTGATAGGCCAAGGAACATATCGGCATCAACCATTACCTTATCTAAGGTATTATCATTTGTATCTTGTGCAAAAAACTTTTTAGACTCATCTAAACTGTCAAAGTTTTCACGAGAAGTGGTAATAATGCCACGTGAATCACTAACAAAAATGTGTTCTTTTTTTGCACCTAAGGCAATGATAAGCTTTAGGCAAGAAATAGCAGCAGCACCAGCACCAGAACAAACAATTTTAATGTCTTCGATTTTTTTACCGTTTAATTGCAAGGCGTTTAATAAGCCAGCAGCTGCGATAATGGCTGTACCATGTTGATCGTCATGAAACACAGGGATGTTCATGCGTTCACGTAACTCTTGCTCGATTTTAAAGCATTCTGGTGCTTTAATATCTTCTAAGTTAATACCACCAAAAGTCGGCTCTAGTGCAGCAACGGCTTCAATAAACTTATCTGGATCGTTTTGAGCAACTTCAATATCAAAAACATCAATACCAGCAAACTTTTTAAACAGTACGCCTTTACCTTCCATAACTGGTTTTGATGCTAAAGGACCAATATTACCTAAACCCAGTACAGCTGTACCATTGGTAATTACGCCAACAAGATTATTGCGTGCGGTGTATTTAGCAGCAGCTTTTGGGTTTTTTTCAATTTCGATACAAGGCACGGCAACACCGGGTGAGTATGCTAAAGCCAAGTCGCGCTGGTTAGCAAGCTGTTTGGTAGGTGTTACAGAAATTTTACCAGGTACAGGATGCTCGTGGTAATGTAGTGCAGATTGCTCTAAATTCTTTTGGTTTTGTTCTTTACTGGTCATAATGATTCCGTTTTGCTCATTGATAGTTGAAAGAAAATTGTTAGCATAATAACATTATTCATGAATAATGCCTATCAATTAGCATATAAAAAAAGGCGCTTTATCAATAAAGCGCCTTGTTGGTAAAGTGTTTGTTTAAACGGAGATTTGCTTTAGCTGTCTTAAAGTCATGTCTAATGATTTGCCATGTTCCATAATTTTAGACTCAATAGACTGAAATTGGGCTCGCATGAGTTCATCTACTTCATTTAATCGTTCAGCAAACTCAGTTTTTTTCATTTCTACTACTTTGGCTTTGAGTGCTTGCCACTCGGCAATGGTTGCATTAAAAGAGTCATATTCAGCAGTGATTTTATCTTTAAATGCTTTAAAGTCTGCATGGATATTAAAACCTTGCATGCCGAGTTTTTCTAATCTGCTATTTACTTTTTTAAACTGCATTTGTACTTGTGCATGGCGTATGGTTGCTTCATCAACTTTACGTAAGTTTTTTGCCAAGCCAAGTTTTGAGCAGACTAAAATTAGCCACTTGGTTGGGTCGTATTGCCACCACTTAACGCCATTACGGTAATCATACTGAAAAAAGTGATGATAATTGTGGTAGCCCTCACCCCAAGTAAATATTGCTAAGATAAAATTATCTCGTGCTGTGTTGGTATCGGTATATGGGCGAGTACCAAACATGTGGCAAAGCGAGTTAATAAAAAATGTAAAGTGATGGGTTAATACTAAACGTAATAAACCAGCCAATACAAATACACCTAAAATATCACCAACTAACCAACCAAAACTTAATAATATGACGGTATTTGTAACAATAATCCAAGCGCCATAATGTTTGTGTTGATGGCGTAATAGCTTTTGTTTGGTTAAATCAGGGATGTTTTTAAAGTCATGCTGACCGCTGGGGTAGTTACGCAACATCCATCCAATATGGCTAAACCAAAAACCACGACGGGCAGAATAAGGGTCTTTGTATTCATCATCAACAAACCTATGATGACGGCGATGTCCAGAGCACCAGTCAAACACGCTACTTTCGACGGCTAATGTACCCCCAATGAGCAAAAAGTTTTGTATGATAGGGTGTGCTTTGTATGCTTTATGAGCAAATAAACGATGGTATCCAGCAGTAATACCCATTCCTGTCCAAGCCATCAGAAATGCAAATACTGCCCAAGTACCTAGCCCGACAGAATGTGTCCATAAATACCAAGGTACTAAAAATAACGCTAAAATAGGCGTGGCTATTAAAACAACAGCAGGTACTGTGTTGATAGGGGCTTGATTATATTGAGACTCAAGTTCGGGTTTTATATTTGGGTTTGATTTTTTTGCATCACTCATAGAGTAATCCTTGATTTTTTTAATTAAAATAACAAGTCGACATCAAAGTTAACAAACTCATGTATTGACATTTTTGCTAGCTTTAAAAAAACAAAAACGAGCAAATTAAAAAATGTCATTGACCATTAGCCTGTTATGCTGATTATAGCTTATCTTTTAAAAAATGTGAACAGATATACACTCAGTTTTTATTTGCAAAAAAACCATTTTTCTATCAATGATTTATTTGTTTTTTCTATGGCGATTGTTTGACCAAACAGGGCTTAAAACTTTGCCTTGAGTTGATATGCTATAACTTTTGCCACCCTCTAACGATTTAATGTTGATACTGCTGTTTGAACCATGTTTAACAGCATAAACAACCCGGCTGCTGTTAGGAGAAAAACTCGGTGCGCCATCAACCCCTGTATTACCTAAGTTTGAGATTATTTTACCATTTGTACGCATTATTACCGCGTTTGTACCACTTAAAAATGCAATTTTAGAGCCGTCTGGGCTATAACTTGGGTTAGATGCATAACCTGAAGAGGGCGAAACTTGTTGATCAGTACGGTTATTTAAATTAAAACGATAAACCCGTGGGTTGTTACTGCCGTTTCTATCAGAAACAAACACAAATGAATGACCATCTGGGCTATAACTTGGTTGTGCTTCATCACTTGGTCTGTTAGTAATTTGCTTTGGTTTTTGTTTGTTGTGGAATGGCGCAGATAGCTGATAAATATCGGCATTTGCATTGTTTGAATAAGAAAACAGCATTTTATTGCCGTTGGGAGAAAAAGATGGATTTAAATTTGTGCCATTAAAAGGTGTTACCAGTTTTGCGGTTTGACTATTTATATTCATCATATAAATAACAGGCTTGCTATCTTTATGTAGCTTTGCGTAAGCAATATCAACACCATTTGGGTGCCATGTTGGCGTAAAAATTGCCCCTGTCACTTGGTCGATAGTTTGCATGTTTTTGCCATCTGTATCCATGATTTTAAGTCGAGATACTTTATTCACACCTGTGCCAGTCTCCTCAATAAAGGCAATTTTTCCAGAAAAATCGCCTTGTTTACCTGTAATTAGCTGATAAATATTGTCGGCAATTTTATGGGCGGTTTGTCGTGTATTTGTTTGGTTAAGCATCTCGGTTTGTTGACCACCAATGCTGGTGCCCGATTGTGTGTTAATAACCTCATAATCAATACGATTGCCATTGGCACTGCCTACCACAGCATAGGGAATGTTGGCTTGTTGCCAAAGGTTTAGGTTGTTTAAAACATCCTGTTTTGTGGTTGCCCGAGCGGGTAAGTTTTTGTTTGTGGTTTTAAGTTTGGTAGCATTTAAGTCATCGGCAACGATGGTGGAAATTTGTTGATGACCTAAAAAAGGGACAAGTGCGATTTGTTCAGCCAACTCAGTAGATTTAATATATAAGGCATTGTCTTGAGCTTTTGCGATTTGCATGGTGCTGGTAAATAACAAAATTGAAGTTGCAATTGCCCTGTGAGTACGGTTAATCATCATATTTTATCCAATGTTAAATAAAAGTTATTTAATTCCATGTAGTGTCAATTCAATAATGGGGTAGGTGTTCGCATCATTTACATCAATTGGTAACGGCTCTGCACTATAAATAGCACTGTTTACTTTTTTAAAAAGTTCTTCATCCCCTTTAACGGCTTTTACGTTTTTAACGTTGCCGTTTTCGTATACTTCCACAAGGATTGTAATGCTTTTCCCGATTGCATTATTGGCGCTATCTTTATCTAAATAGCGTTGAATTTTTGCAGTTATCCGATTAAAGCTAGTGGTATTATCCGAGCTATTATTTTTTTCAGCAAGGCTAGGGGTTGTTGTTTTTAGATGTGTATCCTTGTTTTTTATTACGTTTTTATCTTTTTGAAGATTAGCAGTTTGCTGATTATTGTTTGTACTGATAACAACATCATCTTGTGGTTTATCATCTTTGCCTGCTTCAATAAAAAACTCCTCAAGTTGATCATCCGTGGGCGTTGCCTCAAAAGGCTCATCTATATTTGCTGACTTTTTTGTTATGCCGTTGTTGTCTGTATTTGCGTTAGCGGTTTGATCAGGCTGATTGCTTGCATAGTCAATATATTCTGGATCTTGTGGTTTATCTAATACAGGCGGGTTATTGGTATCAGTATCATTCGCCATTGGCTGGTTTTGTTTGAGGTTATTTTGCATGTTAGAGAGCTGTTCTGGCGTGACTAAAGCCGTTTCAACGCTAACATCTTTATGTTTGTTAGGAAATTTTTGCGTAAAAAAGATAAAAAACAAAATAATGGCATGTACTAAAACACTCAATACAATGGGTAAAGATAAGTGCTTTTTTTTATTGGCAAGACGAGGTTTGTTTGATTGCATGAGTTGCCTAGTCGTATCAGTGTGCTTTTATGGTTTATTAGGTTGTGGTGTGTTGCCTGTTAATAAGCCAACTTTTTGTACTCCAGCTTGTTGAATGTTAGCCATCAGCTCCATAATATCACCGTATTGATTGGTTTGATCTGCATTAACCATAACCTGGATGCCGTTTCCTTTAGTTTGTTCTGAGTTTTGGATTTGTTGTAAAGTGCCGATTAATTGGTCATTGGTTACCGCTAGGTTCTTTGTATCATAATTAATAAATAATTCACCATTTTTGGATAGACTCACAATAACAGGCATTTGTGTGCTGGTGTCTAAACTTTGTGTTTGCTCTTGAGGTAAATCAACATCCACACCTGTTTTCATCATTGGGGTGGCAACCATAAAAATAACTAACAATACCAACATGACATCAATATAGGGTACGACGTTCATATTAGCATTTAGTTGCTTTGGTCTTCGGCTGTAGGCACTTGGTTTCATGTTTAAAACTTTAACTTATTTTAAGTAATTAAGATGCTTGTCTATTTAAGTTCATTCGCTATAAGTTTTTTAGTAGCTTAATCTAATATAATGTCTTCATTTGAATTTTGGCTGGTATGATGTTTTTGGTAATGGCTGTCTTGCAAAAGAAGCCCTGTCAGTTCATCACAAAATAAAGTACGCTCGTCATACAGGTTGGCTGATTTAGCACTAAAGTGGTTATATGCTAAAACTGCTGGTATAGCAGCAAATAACCCCATGGCAGTGGCAATTAAAGCCTCAGCAATACCAGGCGCAACAGAAGCAATGTTTGCTTGCCCAGCCTGAGACAAACCTAAAAAAGCATTCATAATGCCCCACACAGTGCCTAACAAGCCGATATAAGGAGATACTGAACCAATACTTGCCAAAGCTGATAACCCTGACTCTAACGCTTGTTGCTGACGCCCCAAATTAACACGTAGGTTTTTTTCAACTGCTTCTATTAAATGGCTTTTGTCAGGCTTTGCGGGTAAAAATTGTTGATATTCGCTATAGCCATTAGCAAATATTGCTTCCAACCCTTGTCTGTTTCTTAACCCTTTAATACCATCATACAGTTCTTGGATGTCATCACCAGAATAAAACCAATCTAAAAATTGGTTGTCTCTATTTTTTGCAGCGTTTAGCTTTGCAGAGAATCTAAATATCAATACCCAAGCCAATATGGATGTAAAAAATAAAATACCCATAATAACTTGCACAAGCAAACTTGCACTGCTGATTAGTTCAATAATATTGAGTGACTCTGGCATGATGAATCCAAAAATTATTTTAATTAAATAAATAGTTTCTATAATAAAAAAAATAGATAACTATTTAAATAGGTTAAAGGTTATTTATTGCAACGTGTTTATTTGCAACAATTTACAAAAAATTAATAAGTTAGCACTACGCAGTCAAAACCCACACGTTGAATTGTTACTTAATTTTAACTAAAATATAGCGTCTTGTAATGTACCAGTTTATGTTTTTTTGTGATTAAGCTTTATCATGAATGCGTATTTTGGGTATGAAACTTACATCAGCGCATGCCAAGCATGCAGGATTTGTTTATTTATGAATGCAATTAAAAACTATTTTGGTATTAATGGTCAAAATACGACTATAAAAACAGAAATAATGGCTGGGGTGACTACCTTTTTAACCATGGCTTACATTATTTTTGTTAACCCAAATATTTTATCAGAAGCTGGTATGGATAGTGGCGCAGTATTTGTTGCTACCTGCTTGGCAGCGGCTGTTGGCTGCTTTATTATGGGTATTTTTGCTAAATTGCCAGTGGCATTAGCACCCGGCATGGGGTTAAATGCCTTTTTTACGTATGGTGTTGTCCTTGGTATGGGGCATAGTTGGCAAACAGCCCTGGGTGCCGTATTTTTATCTGGCTGTTTATTTATTTTATTGAGCCTGTTTAAAGTGCGCCAATGGATTATTGATGCGATTCCTAACACTTTAAAGCATGGTATTGTTGCTGGTATTGGTGCATTTTTAGGGTTTATTGCGTTACAGAGTTCGGGCATTATTGTCGATAATCCTGCAACTTTGGTATCTTTGGGTGATATGACCAGCTTTCCTGCTGTGATGGCAACTTTAGGCTTTATTGTAACCATTGGGTTGGTGCATTTGCGTGTGCCTGGTGCGGTTACAATTGGTATTTTAGGCATTACGTTAATCAGTCTACTAACAGGCAATAGTCAGTTTGGCGGTGTTGTTTCTATGCCACCATCGATTGCGCCAACTTTAATGCAGTTGGATATTGCTGGGGCACTTGATGTGGGCATGATTAGCGTTATCTTTGCGTTTTTATTTGTTGATTTGTTTGATACAACCGGTAGTTTGGTTGGTATTACTAAAAAAGCAGGGTTAATGGATAACAATGGTCAAGTACCTAATATGGGCAGAGCGTTACTGGCAGATTCTACCGCGACAGTAACGGGTGCCATACTTGGAACATCCTCAACAACCAGTTATATTGAAAGTGCCTCAGGCGTTGCTTCAGGTGGTCGTACAGGCTTAATGGCAGTTACCGTTGGTGTCCTGTTTTTATTGGCATTATTTTTTGCACCTTTAGCAGGTATGATACCTGCCTATGCAACAGCAGGGGCGATTTTTTATGTTTCTGTATTAATGTTATTTACATTACAGGATGTCGACTGGAATGATTTAACAGAAGCTGCACCCGTTGCGGTTGTTTTACTGTTTACGCCATTAACTTATTCTATTGCCGATGGCATTACTTTAGGTTTTATTACTTACACGGCTGCAAAAGCGGTAACAGGCAAGTTTAACCAAATTAGCATTGCTGTTTGGGTGTTAACGGCAGTTTTATTATTAAAACTTGTTGCGATGTAAGCAAACAATTAAGATAAGTTTTATATAAAGTTAAGGTAAGTATTGATAGCCGAGTAATAAATTTATTGCTCGGTTTTATTTTACGGTTAAGTGCAATGTTGTTGGATGACATAGCAAACCTTAAAAGGTAAAAAAATATGATAACTAAAATACCTAAATGGCTACTTGCTGGGGGTGCCATATTAGCGTTAAGTGCTGGATGTGTTAATGTGGTCGCACTGATGGGCTTTACCAAACTATCGGTGTCTCATGTTACCGGCAATGTGAGTATGTTTTCAGTTGCACTGGCGCAAGCAGATTTTAAAACATTGGCATTTATTTGTGCCTCCTTGTTGGCTTTTTTATTTGGTGCCATTGTAAGTGGTTTTATTATTGGGCAAAAATCTTTAAAGCTTGGTAGAAGATACGGACGAGCCCTGTTTTTAGAAGCTGGGCTATTGTTACTCAGTTCTTTTTTATTTAATCATCATGATTATTTTGGGCAATTAGCCGCTGCCATGGCATGTGGGCTACAAAATGCCATGATTGCAACCTATAGTGGTGCTGTGATACGAACAACCCATCTAACAGGATTAACCTCTGATATGGGGGCGGCGATAGGCAATTGGTTAGCGGGTAGAGAAATTAGTAAACTCACTTTGGGTTTTCAGGCAATTATTTGGTATAGCTTTTGTGGCGGCGGGGTGATAGGGGCATTATTGTATTTAAATATTGGCTATATGGCACTACTTTTACCTGCCTTTATCGTATTAATTGCTGCCGTTTGTTATAACTGGCTATCAGCTAAGTAAAGGAACTTAATTTAATGGAATATTATGGCATCACAGACTATTTTGCATATTTGCTTGGGGTGATTGCTATTATTTTGTTACCTGGACCTAACTCGATGTATTGCTTGTTTGTGGGTAGTGCCCAGGGGGTAAAACAAGGTTATAAAACAGTTGCTGCCATTTTAATAGGCGACACTTTGCTGATGATGGCCGCTGTGCTTGGCGCGGCAACGATACTTAAGTCAAGTGCTAACTTGTTTATGCTTTTTAAAGGGATTGGCGGTTTATACTTGTTGTATTTAGGGGTGATGCTATTAAAATCAGCCTATAAAACGTATCGGGCAAGCAAACAGCTTGATTTAAAAAGTATTAACGATATAGAGGGTAGGCTAAATAACAATACTGTAAATACAGTACAAAATGTTGAAAAAGAAAATGTATTTTTAAAAGCATTTTTGTTGAGTTTGTCTAACCCAAAAGCAATTTTATTCTTTTTATCTTATTTTTTGCAATTTGTTGATCCTGCATATTCTAACCCCATGCTTAGTTTTACCATTTTAGGTGCTACTCTACAGGTAGTGAGTTTTTTGTATCTATCAACATTAATTTTTGCAGGGCATCAATTGGTATCTTATTTTAAAAATCACTTGTTTTTTGCTTTATTGGGGCAGGGGTTAGTGGGGCTATTATTTGTTAGTTTTGCTATGTCGCTTTGGTTGGCAACTATGTAATAAAACATAAAAGTAGAGAGAATCTAACAATCTATTATTTTTGCTTAACAACTGGTTTGGGCGGCAAAAAACAGCCCCAATTATCAAAAAAATTGCTAACAATCAGCCAACTACTAATCATGCAGCCTAAAGCTGAACTAGCACAAATGATAAACATGGTCATTATTTGATATTTTGCTGCTTGCGATGGGTCTGCGCCTGCTAATATCTGACCAGTCATCATACCAGGTAAACTTACCAAACCCACCACCATCATAGAGTTAATTGTTGGCATCATACCATTGCTAATGGCATTTTTAATCAGAGGATGGGTTGCCTCCCAATTACTGGCACCAACACTTTGCATCATTTCTATTGTAGCTTGCTCATTATGTAGTGCGTTTATTAATTGGTTACTACATAATGAAATTGCAGTGAGAGAATTACCTAAAATTAAGCCCAAAATTGGGATGATATATTGCGGGGTATACCAAGGTTTAATTTGCAAAATAAGTAAAATAGTAAATGCCGTTACCAAGGTGGTTGGTGTGGCAACCGCAATGAGAATGTCTTTATCTAGCCCTTTATAAGGTTGTTCAATCCGCTTTTTAGCCGTAATGGCGGCAATTAGTGTCATTAATGCTAAAATTAATAACACTAAATACCAGTGGTTGCTAGCAAAAATATAAACCAGTAAAAAACCAATGGTGGATAATTGTACAAGGGTACGTAAACTTGCAAAAATTAATGATTTAGCAATGCCAAGTCTCATTAAATATGCCAGTATAATAACCACTAAAATTAGCAATGCCGCTATGCCAACATCAAGCCAGCTTAAATATTGTTGTGCGGTCATGGGTTAGCCCCTAGCGTTTCAAGTACACCATCTTTCATAATCCAATGTAATGTGTTGTGGATGCTTGCAATGTGATCTTGATTATGTGTTATCCAAACAACGGCACAAGTTGGTTGGTTTTGTTGCCAGTTTTGTATGAACTGAATAAATTTTTGGCTGGTTGTTGTATCTAATGCTGCCGTTGGTTCATCTAACAATAAAATAGTGGGGTTAAGTTGCAATACCCTTAATAAATTGACAATTTGTTGCTCACCACCTGATAATTTCTTGGCAGACTGATATAAAAAGTTTTCGGTTTTGTCAAAAAATGCCAAACTTTGTTGATGCCAGTTTGTATCAAAATTTTTTTGCTTATTTTCGATAAACTCAAAAGGCAGTTTTAGGTTATCAAGTACCGAGCCGTTTATCATTTTTGGTTGCTGAGAGACCATGGCAATTTGCGAGCGCCAAAATTGAGCCGTATATGTTTTATAAGATTTGTTGTTAAATAAAATATTACCAGACTCTGCAGCGAGCAACCCTGCCAACATGCGCAGTAAAATTGTTTTGCCACTGCCTGAACGCCCAGTTAATAAAACCATATCGCCATTAAAAATATTACCAGAGCAATGCTTTAGTAGCTGAATCGGCTGACCATCTGTCAGCACACCTTGGTAGTATAGATTATTAAAAGTTAAAATAGGTTTGGTTTGGGCGTTCATATATTGCTACTTATGGTTTTGGCAATTTTTAGCCCAGTTATTGATTACCACTTTTAAGGATTCTGGCACTCTTGCTGGGCTTAGTTTTTTTTCACCAGTTTGTTCGTTTACTTCATTTTTAACGCAAGCAATGGTAATTTCGGCTTTGCTTATTAAAGTATCATCTTTTTGGTTATAAATACTTTGCATAAAGATTAAGCTGGCGGGTTTAATTTTAATTTCATCAACGGTTACTTTAATTTTGCTATCAATTAAAATGGGTTTGATAAACTTTGTGTTTGCTTGGCTTACAACAGGGTGGTAAGTCACTCTTGTACCATTTTTAATTTCGCTGGTAAAAAAATACCCATCATACCCAAGCTTGGTAAACCAGTCACGTCTGCAATTTTCATAAAAAGTTAAAAAATTACCATGGTAGACAATACCGCCAGCATCGGTATGATTAATGTAAGTTTGATAAATACTTGAAAATAAAAGTTCCATAAAAAGCCATCGTGCATTTGAGTTAAGTTAAGATTATAGCCTATCGAACGCAAGCTAAAAAAGGTATAATTTTAAACAATATTTAATATGCCCCAATCAAACAAATAAAAAGGATAGGTATGAGCAAGTTTGTAAGCTTTAATATTAATGGTATTCGCGCTAGGCAGCATCAACTAGAAGCACTCAAACAAATTGTAGACCCTGATGTTGTGGGTTTACAAGAGACAAAAGTGCATGATGAGCAGTTTCCTCTAGCTGCGGTTGAAGGCATTGGCTACCATGTGGAGTATTTTGGGCAAAAGGCGCATTATGGTGTGGCATTATTATCTAAAAAGGCACCTATTTTTGTACAAAAAGGTTTCCCAACGGATGATGAAGACGCCCAAAAACGTTTTATTCATGCTCGCTATGAGTTTGATGGTGTTGAAGTTGATGTACTAAATGGCTATTTTCCGCAAGGGGAGAGCATGCATCATGAAACAAAATTTCCAATGAAGCGCAAATATTATGCCGATTTAACCAGTTATATTGCTGGGTTAATAGCGGAAGGTCGTACGCTTATTATAATGGGAGATATGAATATATCGCCACAAGATTATGACATTGGTATTGGTGAACAAAATGCCAAACGTTGGTTGCGTACTGGCAAGTGTTCCTTCTTGCCTGAAGAGCGAGAATGGTATGGTAAGCTATTAGCAACTGGGTTAACGGATACTTACCGTAATAAATACCCAACAAGCAACGAGTTATTTAGCTGGTTTGATTACCGTAGTAAAGGTTTTAATGATGAGCCTAAACGTGGGTTACGTATTGACCATATTCTATGTACTGATGATATTAAAGAAAAATGTATCGACGTTGGTATTAGTTATGAGCTACGTGGCATGGAAAAACCATCTGACCATGCCCCAATTTGGGCAACGTTTGATTTAACTAAATAAAATTTAATACATATACAACATACATGACCAATATGAGTACAAAATCTGTAACCCAATCTCCAATCGTCGTTGCTATCGATAAAGCAGATATGAAGTCTGCTTTAATGCTTGCTGACACCTTAGACCCTCGGTTATGCCGAGTCAAAGTAGGTAAAGAGCTGTTTACCCGCTGTGGACCAGAAATTATTAAACAGTTGCACAGTAGAGGTTTTGAAGTATTTTTGGATTTAAAGTTTCATGATATTCCAAACACCACGGCACAAGCGGTTTTAGCAGCAGCGGATATGGGCGTGTGGATGGTTAACGTGCATGCAACAGCAGGCGAGCAAGCCATGACGCTTAGTAAACAACGTTTGCTAGATGGTGGTTATGATACGCTGCTGATAGCGGTAACGGTATTAACTTCTATGGGTGAGACGGCGTTACACCAAACTGGCGTTAATGGCACATTAGATGAGCAAGTGACACGTTTGGCAAGCTTAACCAAAAACTCAGGGTTAGATGGCGTGGTTTGTTCTGCACAAGAGGCAGCCGTTTTAAAAGCGATGTTGGGTAGCGACTTTAAATTAGTGACACCAGGTATTCGTATGGCAGATGATAGTAGCGATGATCAGCAGCGCATTTGTACACCTCGTCAGGCAGTTGAGCAAGGAAGTGACTATTTGGTAATTGGTCGGTCTATTACCACAGCAGATAATCCTAGCGAAAAAATGCAACTTATTTTAGACAGTTTGAAATAGTGATTGCCAAAAGATGAAACTACAAATCTTAAGTGACTTACACATTGACAGCTATAGCCGTCGAGGTTATCCAATAGGAGAAATCCCTCAAACAGAGGCTGATGTTATTTTGGTAGCAGGAGATACCTCAAATTCTGATATGGGTATCAAGTGGCTTGCGCAAGAGTCCAATAGACTGGGTAAACCTGTTGTAACGATTGCCGGAAATCATGAATATTTTGGTGAAGATGTATTAACGTTTGATACAGCTTTAGCAAAGTGTGATAATTTTATGGTACAAACGCAAACAGGGTTAAAGTTTTTACAGTGTGAAGCGCTTGATATTAAAACAGCTAATGATGAAATAACCATACTTGGCTGCACAATGTGGACAGATTATAAATATAAGGTGAAGGAAGATACTATTGATAAAGCATTAGAGTTTATGAGAGATTATCGAGATATTAAAGCAGGGGAAGATATGTTTACGCCGCAGCTATCTATCGATATCCATAAACAACATCGCGCATGGCTAAAGCAAGCTTTATTAAATGCCCATAGCGAAGGTAAAAAAGTGGTGGTAATGACACACCACAGCGTATCACCATTATCAATTGCCGAAAAATATGCTGATTTTCCTAGCAATGCTGCGTTTGTGACCGATTTTAGTGAGTGGATGAAGCAAGATTGGTCACCCTCGCTGTGGGTACATGGGCACACACATGAGGCATTTGACTATACAATTGGCAACACTCGGGTGATTGTTAATCCTAGAGCTTATCCAGGGGAAGCAAGAACAACGGGTATTGAGTTTGCTTGGGATAAGGTAGTTGAAGTATAGTTAAAATAAATATAATATGTTTTAATATGATTTATATTTGCCATTCTTATTACTTGACCTACTAGACTTATTTTTCACACATATAGATATTTTACAATTTAACGGAGGCGGTTATGGACATTGTTGACGCTCATCCACAAAATCAGTTTCCTATCCCTGCCCACCTGCCAGAAAGTATGGTGACCTCTGTTAAACTGTTACCAAAAAATAAACGACTCATTTTATTTACCCGACATTCTTTACGCCAATTATCTGATGGTAATGGTTTTGCTAGCTATAATCTTGCACTGACACCCAAAGGTAAAATACTTGCAAAGTCTTGGGGTAAATGGTTAGCAACGCATTTAGCTTATTCGTTAGATGCCGATAGCATATCAAGCCCGATTCCTCGTTGTATGGAAACAGCAAAACTCATGCAAGAGGGTGCAGGACTATCAAAAAAAATCACAACACAATCTTTGCTAGTTGAGCCAGGTAGCTTGGTTATAGAGCCAGAGTTAACCAGTAAGGTATTTAAAGAAGTGGGTGCGCTAAACTTTATTAACATGTTCTTATCTGGAGAAATGGCAGGTATTAAAAATGCGCATCAGGGTGGATTAGATTTAATTTCATTGTTTTACCAACATCAACCCAAACAAAGTCATTTAACATTGGCTGTGAGTCATGACACCCTTTTATCTGCTTTTCTTGCAGTGATGATGGATGTACCTCAAATTGATTGGAATGATTGGCCTAAAATGATGGAAGGGGTGTTTTTATGGTTTGATGACAAACCCATTAAAGATGCCAAGGTTCACTTTATATGGCGTGGAAAACTATACGAACGTCCTATAAACGACTTAATTACAGCTTATGTAGAGGCAGGATTTTGCCATACAACATTGCCTAAACACTTTGCTGGCTAACTTGGCTGCCATAAACAACTTAGTGGGCAAAAAAAGACTGCTGGCATAAAAAAGACCTTAAACAAAAAATGTTTAAGGTCTTTTTTTACAAAGCTAAAAATTAAGCTTGTAACGCTTTAATTGCTTTGTTTAAACGGCTCTTAAGACGAGCAGCTTTGTTTTTGTGCATTACACCTTTATCTGCCATACGGTCGATAACTGGTACAGCTTTATTATAAGCTTCGGTTGCTAAAGCGTAGTCTTTCGCTTCGATAGCAGCGATAGTACGTTTGATGTAAGTACGAACCATAGAACGTTGTGAAGCTTTTAGCTGACGACGTTTGGTGTTTTGACGGGCACGTTTACGAGCTTGTGCAGAGTTTGCCACGAGCATCTCCTTGAGAAAAATAAAATTTAAATTAAATTGCCATAAAGCAATTAATAATAAGTAAACAGTATCAAACTTACTTTTTACAGCTTTCTGAGACTTAAAGCGAAAAAGGGTATTGATGATGCCCTGATGCTGGGAATAATTAAACACCAGTGACAGTTAGTTTCAAATAAACACATGATATATCAAAGAATTTATTTGACTATAAAATTAAAGGCAGTAGTATATCAAATACTTACAGCTATAACAACAGTGTTAAAAGATATTTAAGGGTGTAACGATTAGAATGACACAATTTGAAATCTTTTGAAAAGGTTATTTCGTAGCTATCCAAGTGTTATTTTATTACAATAGTAGTAAAATTATTGTATATATTTTTAGTTTGGATTTTTATGCAAAGAAAAGCCATTGTTATTGGTGCGACAGGATTAGTCGGTAGAAAATTAATAAAAGAGCTTGCCTCCCTTTATGATAAGGTGACCGTGATTACTCGTCGCCCTCCAGAGTTTATTAGCTCGAGTATGAGAGTTTATCAAATTAATGACTTTGTTAATTTGGCAGAAACTATGTCTAGTATTGACATGGATGAAAACACAGATGCATTTAGCTGCCTTGGTACTACAAAAAAACAAGCAGGCAGTGAAGAAGAGTTTAAACGTATTGATCATGGCTATAATTTGCAATTTGCCAATTTTTGTAAACAAAAAGGGGTTAAACACTTTTTCTTGTTATCTGCGATGGGTGCAAACACGCAGAGTCGTTTTTTTTATAATCAAGTTAAAGGCACAATAGAAGAAGATGTCAAACAGCTTGATTTTGAAACACTATACATCTTTAGGCCGTCATTGTTACTCGGCAGCCATAAAGGTCGTCCAATAGAAAAAATATCTCAAACTGCTTTTAGGTTAATCTCACCTCTGGTTTCTGAAAAAGTAAGCGCCCACCCAATAACGGCCAAACGGGTTGCGATTGCCATTGCGATGACTGCACACAAACATTATCATAGAATTAACAGGCAGCGTATTTATGAAAGTGAAACGCCTGTGGTGATTACAAATAAACAAATGCTGGCAATGACAAAAATTAAGCATTAAATTTTGTGACTGCTTTGGCATTAAAAAATCATGACACCAAACCTCAGCAACTTTAATTAAGGAATGATTATTATGAGTGAAATGACAAAAGACAACTTTATTACTTGTGATTTATTGGATGCAAATCCAGAATGCCAAGTTTGCTTACCAAATATTGAAGGAAAGTTTTTTAATAATTATGGTGGTAATAACAAGTTTTGTGGTGAGATTGTTACCGTTAAATGTTTTGAAGACAACAGCCGTGTTAAAGAGCTGTTAAACTCTGATGGTAAAGATGCTAACGGTAATGGTAAAGTGTTGGTTGTTGATGGTGGCGGCTCGATGCGCTGTGCTTTACTTGGCGATATGATTGCTTTATCAGCCATTAATAATGGTTGGGCGGGTGTTGTTGTATACGGTTGTGTGCGTGATGTTGATGATATGGCACAAATGAACATTGGCGTAAAAGCATTGGGTTGTATCCCTCGTAAATCAACAAGACGTGGCGAAGGTCAAACAGATATTGAAATTAGTTTTGGTGATTTAACTTTAAACTCTGGTATGCATTTATATGCTGACAACAATGGTATTATCGTTAGTAATCAACCTTTAGTTTAAAATCCATCGATAATTCATTAAATTTGCATTAAAAATATGCAATGCCCTTATAAGCTACCCTTATGGTTAAGTTTATAAGGGTTTTTTATGTTCGCTAAACTTTTAAAATATAGTTTGTTGCTCAGTGTGGCTGGTTTTACGGCTTTTTGGGTAATGCCATTAAAAAGTTATAAATTGAGTGCGGATAAAACGCATAAAATTGATGATAAGGCAGTTGTTAGCCCTATTTATTACAAAGGCCGCCTTGTTAAGAATATGAGTGAAAAAAAGGTAGCTCAGGTATTTGTAGATAAGTCTGCACGCAAAATGTTTTTGTTGGATGAATCAGATCAGGTTGTCAAATACTATCATATCTCACTTGGTGACAATCCAAAAGGGCATAAACAACAAGAAGGAGACGAAAAAACACCCGAAGGCACTTACCTTTTGGATTATAAAAATGAAAATTCAATCGCTCATCGCTCCATTCATATTAGCTATCCAAATCCACAAGATAAAGCGGTTGCAAAAAAATTAGGTGTTAGCCCAGGTGGTGCAATCATGATTCATGGACAAATGAACGGATTAGCACACCTTACCAAAATAAACCAACAACGAGATTGGACAGATGGTTGCATTGCTGTTAGCAATGATGAGATGGATGAAATTATGGACTTAGTTGCAGTAGGCACACAAATAAAAATAGAGTGGTAGTATGGATGCTTAAAACTGCCATGCAATAATGCGGGTTTGTTTTTGACCGTGTTGCATGGTAATAATTTTAATATTTTTTGCTTGCCGTTTTTGTAATAGCTTTTTGAGGGCAGCAACATTTGCTTTTTTAGAGACTAAGCTTGTAAACCAGCCCACTTGGCGTTTGTATTTAACACTTTCATTAATCATTTGTGTTAAAAATTTAATTTCGCCACCAGCGCACCAAAGTTCTGCATTTTGGCCCCCAAAATTAAGTTGTGATTTAATAACAGATTTATTGTGTATACCAGACTTTTTTGTCTTGTTTTTAGCTAGTTTTTTTTGTTTATTAACATTTGCAAAAGTTGCATCTTCAGCACTTGCATGGAAGGGTGGGTTACACATGGTTGCCGCAAAATAATCTGTGGGGGCAATCACACCATCAAAAATAGCATTTGGATTTTTTTGTAAAATTGGTTTTATAAGCCCAGCGAGATTTTTGTTGAGCTGACTAATGGCAGTGACTGTTTTAATAGAAATTGGATTAATATCCGATGCGGTAAATTTCCAGCCATAGATTGTCGCACCGATAATGGGGTAAATAGCATTTGCGCCAGTACCAATGTCTAAAATGTTTACCGTTTTGCCTACTTTAATCTTATCATTGTCAGATATTAAATCGGCAAGATGATGAACATAGTCGGCACGGCTAGGGATTGGTGGACACAAATAGCCCGTTGGGATATCCCAAAAATTAATATCATAATGTAATTTAAGCAATGCTTTGTTTAACAAAACAACAGATTCGTTATTATTAAAATCAATCGTTATTTCACCAGCTGGATTTGGTTTGGTATGCTTTGCAAGCTCTGGTAATACTTTAATTAGCTGATTAAAGTCATACTTATTTTTATGCAAACTTCTAGGATGCAATTTTTTAGAAGATGGATTAGATTTTTTATTAATGTTGTTAGTCATGCTCAGTAACAAATGTGAGTTAAATGTGAGTAATGTAAGCTACAATCGCCTTTTTACTTAAATCAAAACAAAGTCATTTATGATAAAGCAAAGCGGTTGTGCATACATTAACACAAAAAAGAGCAATGTTTGCATTGCTCTTATGGCGTTATATAAACTTGATGTAATTAAGACTCGGTATTGAGTAGATGATTTTCTAAATAGTGGATATTTTGTGCATCTTCATTAAATTGTTCATCGGATAAAATGATGTCACGATGCAGTGGTATATTGGTTTTAATACCGTTAATAATTAACTCATCTAACGCATGAACCGCTTTGGTTAAAGCTTGTTTGCGTGTTGGGGCATGGCAAATGAGTTTACCAATCATAGAGTCATAAAATGTTGGTATGGCATAACCCTGATAAAGATGCGAGTCAAAGCGTACACCAGCACCACCTGGTGCAAAAAATTGTTCTACAGTTCCAGGGCAAGGCATAAAGGTTTGTGGATCTTCTGCGTTGATACGGCATTCAATAGCGTGCCCATTTTCGGTGATTTCATCTTGACGATAAGATAAACCATAACCAGAAGCAATCTTTAGTTGCTCTACAATAATATCTATGCCAGTAATCATTTCTGTTACTGGGTGTTCAACCTGTACACGCGTGTTCATTTCGATAAAAAAGAACTCACCATCTTCATATAAAAACTCAAACGTGCCAGCACCACGATATTTTATTTGTTCACAAGCTCTCACACAAGCGTCGAGAATCGGGGTGCGTGCATCATCAGGGATACTTGGCGCTGGTGCTTCTTCTAATACTTTTTGATGACGGCGCTGCAATGAGCAGTCACGATCAAATAAGTGGATGGCATTACCGTTACCATCGCCCAACACTTGTACTTCGACATGGCGAGGTTTCTTTAAAAAACGCTCCATATAAACCGTGTCATCACCAAAGCTTACCTCAGCTTCTTGTTTGGCAGCCTGTACCTGACTAATGAGCTCATCATAATGTTCGACTAAACGCATACCGCGTCCACCACCGCCAGATGCGGCTTTAACTAATAGTGGAAATCCAATATCTTTGGCTTGTTCTTCGGCATTATGGAGGGTAACTGCGCCTACAGAACCTGGTACAGTGGGCACGCCAGCTTTTTTCATTGCGTTAATGGCAGAAACTTTGTTACCCATTAAGCGGATATGATCGGCATGAGGACCGATAAAAGTAAGCCCGGCTTCTTCAACTTGTTCTGCAAACTCGGCATTTTCGGATAAAAACCCGTAGCCTGGATGAATCGCATCAGCACCAGCCACCTCAGCAGCGGTTAAAATAACATTGATATCTAGGTAACTTTGGGTGGCGTTGGGTGCGCCGATACATACCGCTTCATCTACAAACTTAAGGTGCATTAAGTCTTTATCAGCAGTAGAGTAGACACCAACAGTTTTAATACCCAATTGTTTACAGGCACGCACAATTCTTAGTGCAATTTCACCACGGTTTGCAATTAACAGTTTTTTAATCATTTTTTGTTATCCCTATTTTGTAAAATCTATCAAATAATATGAATTTGATTAAGACTTATAACGGATAACTGGTTGCCCAAACTCTACAACATCGCCATTTTTTACTAGTATCTCTTCAATCACACCACTTTGTGTTGCTTCAAGTGGGTTCATAATCTTCATGGCTTCAATAATCCCTAAAGTATCACCCGCTTGCACTTTTTGACCAACCTGCACAAATGGTGGGTCATTTGGGCTAGGAGCAGAATAAAACACACCAACCATTGGCGAGCTTTCAACACTGCCTGTTGGTTGTGGCACGGCGTTGCTGGTTGTAGCCTCGCTAACCATGTTTGTACTTGGTTGAGGGCTTGCAACAACAGTTGGAGTGGGCTCGTAGTAACGAGTTAGACTAACTTTGTCATCACCTGAGCATACTTCCAGTGTAACGAGCTCTTTTTCTTCCATCAACTCAATGAGGGTACGTATTTTTTTAATATCCATGGGTTATCGCCTGAAGTACTAAATTGTGTTATTAGGAGTAGTTTTGTTAGATATATTGTAACAAATTTTTTCAATTATACCTAGAATTTAGTTGAGTGTACAGTTGTTTATTAAAAATGATATTTCCAATTAAAATCCTCTAACATTTTCTGCCAATCTTCATCAACTTGAGCTTGTGCAGTTATTCGCTCGCCATCAATATTGGTAAAAGTTAACGTGTGTGCATGCAACATCAATCGTGACACGCCAATATGCGCTCGTATGGCACGGTTTTGGTGATGGTCACCATAACTGGTATCGCCAATAATTGGATGAAATATATGCTTTAAGTGCCGGCGTAGTTGATGTTTACGCCCAGTGGTCGGGCATAGTTTAATCAGGCTGTAGCGAGAGGTTTTATAACGAGCGCGGGCAGCAAAAGGTTGCTCGGTACTATCAATTAACTGCCAGTCCGTTTGTGCAGGTTGGTCTGGTTTGGTATCTGTATTGGCAATACTGTGTTTGTCTGCAATTTTATCGCGGATGACGGATAACGGATAGTCAATACTACCTTGCTCAGTAGGCATATAACCACGCACAACGGCTAGATAAGTTTTATGCACCTGATGTTGCTCAAACGCTTGCGAAAAATGTTTGGCACTTTCACTGTTTAATGCAAATAGTAAAACGCCAGAGGTAGGGCGATCTAGCCGATGAACGGGATAAACCAGTTGCCCAATTTGGTCTCTTAAGGTTTGTAATACAAAAGTGGTTTCATGCTTTGCAAGCCAGCTACGATGTACCAGCATACCGGCAGGTTTGTTAATTGCAATACAGTGCTCGTCTTGATACAAAATTTGTAGCGGCTGTTGATGGTTGTTAGTAGCAAGCTCAGTCATCGATAAATTCTACTTCATTTATAACTTGTTTACACCACTTAGGTAAGTCTTGATTAATGCCATACCACATCCAAGTACCACGACGCTGACTCGTTAAAATGCCCACTCGCTTTAGGTGGTTTAAGTGACGAGATATTGTAGGTTGTGGTTGTTCAAGTAATTCGGTTAGCTCACAAACACACATGCTTTGTGGATTTAAACTGTCATCTTTGTTACATGTTTGTGAGGTATCTTCGGTTTTATCACGTAAGGCGATAACCAATTTTAGGCGGGTCGTATCGCCTAAAGCTTTAAAAAAATCAGTTGCAATCAATCTATTCATATATTTACATTCCTGAATATATTGTTAAAATATAAGCATGTTAAGTCTTAATGCATTTATATTAGCACAAATTTATCACTTGCTTTAAGTCCATTGATTTAAACAATGCTTAGATATTATGTGTGCGTATTAGAGGTATCGATATGTTAATCGCCATGATTTTGTTTTTGGTTACTTTGTTGTTTGTTATTTGGCAACCAAAAGGGTTGGGGATAGGTTGGACAGCAACCGTAGGGGCAATTTTAGCCCTACTTTTTGGCATGGTTTCATTGTCTGATATTCCGATAGTGTGGGGTATTGTTTGGAATGCAACCTTTGCTTTTATTGCCATTATTATCATTAGCTTATTGTTAGATGAGTCGGGGTTTTTCCGTTGGATTGCCTTACATGTGGCAAGGCTTGCAGGGGGCAATGCTAACAAGCTGTTTGTTTATGTTGTGTTATTGGGAGCATTGGTATCGGCATTTTTTGCAAATGATGGCGCAGCACTGATTTTGACCCCAATTGTGATAGCAATTTTAACAAGTTTAAGATTTAGCCCAGCGACCACTTTGGCGTTTATTATGGCGGCAGGCTTTATAGCCGATACAGCAAGTTTACCTTTGGTGGTATCAAACTTGGTCAATATTGTTTCGGCAGATTTTTTTGATGTGAGTTTTAATCGCTATGCTGAGGTTATGATTCCGGTAAATTTGGTGTCTGTTTTTGTCTCTTTGGCGGTGCTGTACTTTTTTTATCGTCAAGATATCCCAAAAAATTATGATTTGGCAGAATTAGAATCCCCTCAGTCTGCTATTGTTGATAAGCCGACCTTTATTACTGGTTGGGCGGTGTTGGCATTGTTGTTAGTAGGCTTTTTTGTGCTTGAACCGATGGGCGTGCCTATAAGTGCCATTGCAGGCGTGGGGACGATGATATTAATACTAGTGGCAAATATGGGTAAAAAGTTATCAATTGTGCCAGTAATTAAAAATGCACCTTGGGCAATTGTTGTTTTTTCACTTGGTATGTATCTGGTTGTTTATGGCTTAAAAAACCAAGGCCTGACAGATTACTTAACTATTTTACTCAACAGTTTTGCAGAGCAGGGGATATTGGTTGCCACAGTTGGTACGGGATTTTTATCTGCAATACTGTCTTCTATAATGAACAATATGCCAACCGTGCTTATACAGGCACTGGCTATTGAAAGTACACAAACGAGTGGATTAGTGAGAGAAGCAATGATATTTGCAAATGTCATTGGTTGTGACTTGGGTCCTAAAATAACGCCTATTGGTTCGTTAGCAACTTTATTGTGGCTGCATGTGCTTGCTACAAAAAACATTCAGGTAACTTGGGGTTATTATTTTAAAGTGGGACTGGTTTTAACACTGCCGGTGTTAACAGCAACATTAGTTGCTTTAGCACTTTGGTTAAATCTGCTGGGTTAGTTTTAGAAATTAGCAATTATATAAAAATAAGTAAGCAAAAAGGAAACATAATGAACATTTTATACATTTGCACACACAACCGTTGCCGTAGTGTGTTGTCAGAAGCAATCACACGGCAAAAAGCTGGCGATAAAATAAAAGTGATGAGTGCGGGTAGTTCGCCAGTTGGTCAGGTACATCCACTGAGTATCAAATACCTTAATCAAGCAGGTTATAACACCGAGGGCTTGTACAGTAAATCTTGGAATGAGCTGACATACGACGGAAAAAGTTTTGAACCTGATGTGGTCGTGACGGTTTGTGATAATGCAGCAGGAGAGGCATGTCCACTATGGCTAGGTAACACGCCAAAATTGCATTGGGGGTTAATTGACCCATCAAAACTTGCCGAAAATGGCGAGGCAAACCCACAAGCAGAGAAAGCCTTTATACAAGTGATCGCGACCATTGAAAGTAGGGTAGATAATTTGTTAAAGATTGCTGATTTGCCAAAAGATATGCAAATTAAAGCATTTAAACAGTTAATAGGTTAGTTTTGCATGGTTAGATTAAGTATAAAAATATAAAAGGAATATAGGAATAAATGACAAAAACAACAGATATTAACGGGCAAGCACTGCAAGATTTATCGATGCCTAACGTCGATGACGCTTTGTTTCAAACGCCAAGCCTTCATAGTTTTAAATCATTAACTAATGACAATCGGGCAAAAATTCTACTGCTTTATGGCTCATTGCGTCAGCGGTCGTTTAGCCGATTGGTAGTAGAAGAGTCTGCTCGTATTTTAATGGCAATGGGGGCAGAGGTTAAAATATTTAATCCCAGTGGGTTACCTTTATGTGATGACCCTGCACACATGCCAGCAACCCTTGATGAGTTGCATCCAAAAGTGAGAGAACTGCGTGAATTGGTTAAATGGAGTGAGGGCATGGTTTGGTGCTCTCCAGAGCGTCATGGTGCCATGACAGGGGTAATGAAAACGCAAATTGATTGGATCCCTTTGTCTGATGGGGCGGTTCGCCCAACACAGGGTAAAACATTGGCGGTTATGCAAGTTTGCGGTGGCTCACAGTCGTTTAACACGGTTAATCAGTTGCGGGTATTAGGGCGTTGGATGCGTATGATTACCATACCTAACCAGTCTAGCGTTGCTAAAGCTTGGAATGAGTTTGATGATAACGATAGAATGAAGCCATCAGGCTACTATTTACGCATTGTTGATGTGATGGAAGAATTGATGAAGTTTACTTTGCTTACTCGTGATAATGCCGAGTATTTAGTGGATAGATATTCTGAACGTGTCGAAACGGCTGAAGAACTGATGAAACGAGTTAATCAAACAGACTAGTTACTTTTGTTCTACACAGTTGATTAACAACTAGGAATCAGCTCTTTTAAAGAATAATTAATAAAAGGTATTGTAAATACGAACAATTCTCGCTATTATATAGAAAAAGATTAACGGGAGTTAATCATTCTATTAAACTCTAAATAGATTTTAAGAATTTTTTATATAGGTCACAAAATGTACGTTTGTATTTGTAAAGACATAAAAGACAAACAAATTAAAAATGCAATGGCATCTGGCGTTGATTCTATGAACGCATTAAAAGACACCCTAGATGTTGCCAATTGTTGTGGTTGCTGTGAGCCTATGGTACAAGATTTATTAGATGAGCATCATGCCAACAAGGTTGAAGGTTTAGCCATTGCGGTCTAACTCAATAGATTATCAAATACATATGATAAAACACCTATGCACTGCATTTAGGTGTTTTTTTATGTTTTAAATAAATAGGATAGCTTGCAATTTTGCATAATATAACAGTCGCTAGTCAAATTTATGATAATCGAGTAACATATGGTTTTAATTTCTACAAAATAGCGGAGTAGCTATGTCATCAACTACCCAAACTGCCCCTAAAAAATCTTGGGGTGAATCTTTAAAAGCCTATTTAGACCACAGAGCCATTATTATGCTATTTTTAGGCTTTGCTGCTGGTATACCCATTTTACTTATTTTCTCAAGTTTATCTTTATGGTTACGTGAGGCTGGCATTGACCGCAGTGTGGTAACGATGTTTAGTTGGGCAGCACTGGGTTATTCATTCAAGTTTATTTGGGCGCCGTTAATTGATGCTGTTCCATTACCTATTTTGACGAAATTATTTGGTAGACGTAGAGCATGGATGTTGGTTGCTCAGATAGGGGTAATTGCTGCTATTTTAATTATGGCAAGTGTTAACCCCATCAGTGAATCGGTACTTACAGTTATGGCAATGGGTGCGGTTTTGCTAGGGTTTTCATCTGCCACACAAGATATTGTCATTGATGCTTACCGTATTGAGCTTGCTCCGCCATCTTTACAACCAATATTGTCTGCAATGTATACCACTGGATATCGCATAGGCATGATTGTCGCGGGTGCAGGTGCGTTATATTTAGCAGATTTTTTTGGTTCTACAGAAACAGCATATAGTTATGAAGCTTGGCGAAATACTTATTGGATAATGGCTGGCGTGATGGGCATAGGGGTTTTAACTACTCTATTTATCTATGAACCAAAAAATGCGCAAAAACAGCTTGAACGTCCAGCATCAGATTATGCTCGATTGGTTGCTGTGTTCTTTATCTCGGTTATTGCTTTTGTATCAACATTTATATACTTTGGAAAAGTACTGCCAGAAGTAGATGGTGCTGTTTATAAATTTTTGATTGAAATAGTACACATGCTTTCTGGTTTGGTTGCTGCTTTTTTTGCTGGCTGGGTTATGGTGCAATTGGGATTAGTGAAAAAAGAAGTTGCCCAACAAACTTGGGTTGAACCAATTGCCGACTTTTTTAACAGATATGGTAAAAAAGCTTTGTTATTATTGGCATTAATCGGACTGTATCGTATTTCTGATATTGTTGCTGGCGTTATCTCAAATGTGTTTTATCAAGACATGGGATTTAGTAAAACACAAATTGCAACGGCTGTTAAGTTGGTGGGTGTTTGGGTAACTATTGCGGGTGGTTTTTTAGGTGGTTTGCTTGCTCAGCGTATGCCAATTATGCGTACTATGATGATAGGGGCGATTTTAGCTTGTATTACTAACTTGTTGTTTGTGATGTTAACTTACTTCCCTGGTAATGTGACCGCCATGTATATTGCAGTGATAGGCGACAATTTAGCGGCAGGTCTCGCCAGTGCCGTGTTTATTGCCTTTTTATCGGCATTAACTTCTATTAAGTTTACTGCGGTTCAATACGCTATCTTTTCATCGCTAATGACCCTGTTGCCTAAAGTTTTAGGCGGTTACTCTGGTACAATTGTTGATAACATGGGTTATCCTTTTTTCTTTAGTTTTTGTTGTTTAATTGGGGTGCCAATTTTATTGCTGGTTTACTTGGTGGATAAAAACTTACAAATTGGTGAAAACGATACCACGGGCGAACAACCAAATGAAAGTTAATCATTAACGTCTACTTTGGTTTTATACGCGCTCTTAAAAATATTACGCCTTGTATTCAGCTATAATACAAGGCGTATTTTAATCGCTTGGTATTATTGATATGAAGATAGAACAAATAAAACAAACAATTAAAAATGGTGGCTACCATTTACCAGAACATTGGGTAATAGATTGGCTGCTTGAGGTTTTAGCTAAGCCAAACAGCTTTTTGATTACTGATGCCACCTATGAGCTGACAAAGGAAGAGTTGATAGCATTTAATACAGGTATTGATAAAATGCAATCAGGCATACCACTTGCACAGCTTATAGGCAAGCAAGCGTTTTGGTCGCTTGAATTTATGGTGAATGAACACACCTTGATACCACGTCCAGATACTGAGGTATTGGTAGAAACTGTACTCGACTGGATCAAACCCCATAGATTTGTAAGTCCTGCTAAATTACTTGATTTGGGAACGGGTACAGGCTGTATTGCCATTAGTTTGGGGCATGAGTTTGCTAAAGCTAAGAGTACTAGTAGTAACTGGCAACTAACCGCGGTAGACTTAAGCAACCAAGCATTGGCAGTGGCTAAAAAAAATGCTCAACTTAATAACGTAAGTAATGTTGAGTTTGTGCATTCTAGTTGGTATAACGCATTATCAACTGAGCAAAAGTATCATGTGATTGTTTCTAACCCGCCATATATTGATGCCTCAGATGCGCATCTTACAAAATTAAAGGCAGAACCGATTACAGCCTTGGTTGCTGATAACAAAGGTTTGGCAGACATTGAACATATTGTCCGTTTTGCGCCAAGCTATTTGCATAATGGTGGTTTGCTGGCGATTGAACATGGTCACAATCAAGCAGAATCTGTGCAGGCTATCTTTAATGCAAATGGCTTTAAACAGGTTAAAACCATTAAAGACTATGGTGGTAATGATAGGATAACCACAGGCGTTTTAGAGTAATAGCAAACCCATATCGCTAAATTTTGTGTTTGGCTGTTTTATAAAACGGAGCGTCTAAACACTTCTCTTAGCTCAAAACTGGTATGCACTTGTGCAACACCTTCAATGCGGTTTAGGCGATGGAGCAAAAATTCTTCATAATGGCTCATATCGCGTACTGCAATTTTTAACAAATAGTCTTCTGTACGCCCAGTGACAATACTACAACTAAGCACTTCATCAAATTCTCTAACTTTTTGTTCAAAATGTGCAAAACGGTCTGCAGTGTGTTTATCCATACTAACCGCAATATACAACGAGAGTCGATAGCCCAGCTTTTTAGGGTTTGTATGGGCATGAAACCCAGTAATCACACCAGAATCTTCTAGCTGTTTTAGCCGCCTAGAGCAGGGTGTTGCGGATAGATTTACCCTTTCGGCAAGCTCACTAATACTGAGCCTTGCATCATTTGCTAACTCTCTGACTATTTTTTTATCAATTTCATCAAGTTCTAAAACATCATTTTGAACAGCTTTCATTACTTTTCTCATCTTTATAGTGATATTAACTAATAATATAACATTTAATAGCCAATATATCTAAAATATCTGTTAAAAATTTACTATTTTGCTTATTTCAACTATTCAAACTTTGTTATTATAATATCCTCAAATTTTGATGATTTTTTTATAACGTTTAGGATTTATCATGAGCCAAACAGCAGTAAAGCCACAAAACCCATTATTCGATAATAATAAATATCAGCCATTTGCCTTTGCACCAAAATTAACGGATCGCACTTGGCCTGATAAACAAATTGAGCAAGCCCCAAGATGGGCAAGCGTTGATTTGCGAGATGGTAACCAAGCACTGATAGACCCAATGACGATTGAACAAAAAATGCAGTTTTTTAAATTGCTGGTTTCTGTTGGTTTTAAAGAAATTGAAATTGGGTTTCCTTCTGCTGCTCAGGTTGAATTTGACTTTACTCGCAAATTGATTGAAGAAGGGCACGTGCCAGATGATGTTACCTTGCAGGTTTTGGTGCAGGCACGTGAGCATTTAATCCGCCGTACTTTTGAAAGCTTAAAAGGTGCCAAAAGGGCAGTCGTTCATGTTTATAACTCAACTTCTAGAGTGCAGCGAGATAAGGTTTATCAAAAAACTAAAGAAGAAATCAAACAAATTGCCATGGATGGTGCAACCCTGTTAAAAGAGTTGGCAAAAGACTATCCAGAAACTGATTGGGTTTTCCAGTATTCGCCAGAAAGCTTTAGCCAAACAGAACCAGATTATGCGGTAGAAGTTTGCCAAGCGGTGATTGATGTTTGGGAGCCACAAAATGGACAGGAAGTTATTATTAACTTGCCTGCAACGGTTGAGGCATCTACGCCCAATGTTTTTGCAGATCAAGTAGAGTATTTTTGCCGTAATATAAAACAGCGTGAGCATATTTGTGTATGTTTGCACACCCATAATGACAGAGGTTGCGGCGTTGCAGCGTCAGAGCTTGGCTTAATGGCAGGTGCTGACCGTATTGAGGGTACCTTGTTAGGTAATGGCGAGCGCACAGGCAACATGGATATCTTTGTGATGGCAATGAACATGTACAGCCAAGGAGTTGATCCACAGTTAGACTTAAGTAATGCCAGTGAAATTGTACAGGTTGTTAGCGAATGTAATCAGTTACCAGTACACCCACGTCATCCTTATGTTGGTGAGCTTGTGTTTACGGCATTTAGTGGTTCTCATCAAGATGCCATTAAAAAATCGCTTGATTACAATGCTTCACATGAAGAAACTAAAAACATTTGGGATGTTGCTTACTTGCCAATTGATCCTACGCATATTGGTCGTGGTTATCAAGATGTGGTGCGTATTAATAGTCAGTCAGGTAAAGGTGGTGTTGCTTATATTTTACAACGTGACTTTGGCTTTAACTTACCACGTTGGACACAAATTGACTTTAGTAAGGTTGTTCAATCTCAAGCTGAATCGGTTGCACGTGAATTGAAAACAGATGAAATTTTACAAATTTTTGAGCAAACTTATTTGCAACAAGATCGTATACAGCTTAAAGATTATAGCGTTAATAATAAAGAGTCTATTGTTAGCTTTAATGGGCAAATTGTGTTGGATGGTGATTTGTTAGAAATCAATGGTACAGGAAATGGTTCTTTATCTGCATTTATTGATGGTTTGGCTAAGCACACGGATAAGCCAATACATGTTACTAACTATGCAGAACATGCCATCAGTGGCGATGCAGAAAACAAAACGAATGCCAATGCTGCTGCTTATATTCAGTTAAACGTGGGTGGCAATATCTACTCTGGTATTGGTACTTGTGCAAGTACGATTTCTGCCATGCTTAAAGCGGCATTATCTGCATTAGAGCAGGCTATCTAATATACATAAAGTGATAAATAAAAAGCGGTGAGTAATTTATACTCACCGCTTTTTTAATGCTTTTAAAAAAAGAAAAATTATTTCAATGCTTCTTCTTTAATGGCATAAATACCTGGCATGTGACGTAAATAGCCATGAAAATCCATACCACAGCCATAAACATATCTATCTTCTACATCCAAGCCAACAAAATCAACATCAAAATCTTTAACTTTTCTGTCATGAATTTTGTTTAACAGTACACAACAGTCGATAGAGGCAGGTGATTCTTTTTTCAACTCATCTACCACGGCTTTTAAGGTAATACCTTCATCAAAAATATCATCGATTAACAGAATGTGCTCACCAGTAATATTAACATCTGGTTTAAATTTCCAAACCAAGTCGTCGCTGCCTGCATTATCACGGTAACGAGTGGCGTGGATATAGTGCATGCGATGGAAAAAGGTAAGGTGGGTTAGCAATTGACCTGCTGGGATAAGCCCACCATTCATAACCACCATAACAATTGGATTTAATCCTGCATAATGTAGGTTTAACTGCGCGGCTAAACGCTCGTATGCAGCAGCAACTTCAATTGAGCTAATTAAGCACTCAGAGTTGCGTAAGGTTTCTTCAATTTTTTGGTTACTAATTTGAGACATATTTTAAAACTCATGTATTTACTTTGGTGTATTTTAACATGCCAAAAAATTATATACCATCATAGTTAGAGTAATCCTTGTGATATTCACTCATCTTTTATCACCACAAACTGGGCAAAGTGGTTAGTTAGCCTTAAACAAGCCTCATTATCCATAGAAGGCAGCAATTTATGGATAGCAGCTTGGCTGGCTTTGTTAACGGCAGCTTCAGCTATAGGTATGGCTTTACGTTTTATCATACCAAGGTGTAAGTGCTTGCTAAAATCGACAACAAAATGCTCTAAGTTTGCACGTATTAAAATATCCATGACGGTTTGTAAGTGCGGGTGTGGATCTGCCGAATTTGTTGCATGTTGCAATCCCAACTTAACAGCTTCTGCATCTTGACTGCTTAATTGAAAGCCAACTCGTCTATTACCATCGTTATCAATAAATAAGCATTTATCTTTCATAAAAAAATAGGTATCGACAACTTTTTCATTTGGTAGGTTAATCAATATATGTTTAAGTAGCGTGTCTATCGCAGTATGTATGGCATTTGTTAGCTTTTGCATTTTGGTGCGGCGTGCTTTATCTGCAATTAAATCCAACATTTTGGTGAGCAGGTTATCCAATAGTTCATGTGATATTTGCTTGGTAACCTCATCTCGATATAAGTTGTAGTCACCATCTGCATCGCTGCCCATAATTTGGATATTGGTGTCTATTTGTTTGTTAAGTGCATCCGTTGGTATAAACCCAAAATAGATTTGCATAGTTTTGCCTTATCAAGATTTTATTTAACTATAAATGTTTTATGATGCATGATACCAAAATCATGCTAAATATTAAAAATAAATCAGGTCAATATCCTATTGTTTTAATCGTATTGCGTTAACTGGCGATGCTCATTAAATAGTGCTACTATTGCAATATATTAAACTATACGATAGGGATTTTTTATGTCTATACATAAGGTTGAGGTTGCGCCTTTTTTACAAAAAAACATGCACAAAAAAATGTTATCTATTTGCCTTTTAAGTGCCGCTGTTGCAGGGATTTCTGGGTGTCAAACAACGTCTGGCTTTAACGGCAATCTTAGTAAGGCAAAACAAGCGTATCCATTAACGGCGGCTATTAAACCATTGCCGAGTCAATTGGCTAATCATAGTGCAGAGGCACCAAGCACTTCGGATATCGCACATAAACGGGTTTTAAGGGCAGTCGACCAATTTTTAACGACACCGCATTCTTCTGTTTCTCAATATAAAACTTTTGTAAGACCTTTTGTTGAAAAAGGTAGCCTTGATGAAGGCAGCCAAAGTGTTACTCAAACTATTATGGAAGTGCTTGCTTATCAAGAAGACAATAAAGTAAACGGCTATGCAGACGATGAATATAATGAATACGAATACGATGCCATCGATGCAATTTATGAAGAACAGTTGAAAAATAATAAAAGCTTAAGTGATGATGAGGCTTGGGAGATTGCAGAGGCAGTTTATAATGCACGCCAGCAAAAGCTCTATGATGACAACCTTGAACCAGACTTAAAACAAACTTTACTTAACAAATTAACTGAATTAAATGAAAGCTACCAACAAATGAAGGCTGAGCAAGAAGAAGCTGAAGAAGAAAGCACCAGTACCTCTATCTTTGATATGATGAGACCTTCTTCTGTTAGCTCCATGATTCTAGGGACGATGTATAGCAGCCCAGAACAAGTTGAAGCACTGCAAACTTATACAATGCAATATCTAAGCACTAATTCAGTAGGGCAGTATGAGCCTGCACAAAGAGAATATAAAAGTGTATTAAGTTATGACTTTTCTTCGCCAACTCGAGAGCTGTCTATCCAAGTGCCATACAAAGTTGATTTTAACAAAGCAAGTATCACTTTAGATCCCTCTGCTGCATTACCAATTATGGCGATGGTATCACCAGAAAATACTCCCCTTCCAGAAGAGAAAACAACGCATACCATAGAATTTAGTTTGCCCGAAGAAATAAAAGCTGAAATTCCTACAGATGTGTTATTTGATGCCTTTTTAAAAGGCGTAAACTTAGCCTTTAGTGAAATGAACACCGAAGACTTTACGCCATTGGATATAACCGATGACACCTTTGCCAAGTCAATTAATGCCAAACGTGCGGTTAAGGTTAATTGGGGTAGTAAGCAAACGGGAACATTTGTTGGCAAAGTCATGAAATCCATGGGTAATACTGTCGAGCAATATATTAATGACAACCCACAAAAATATGATGATGATTCAAAATTAATCGAAATACTAAATAAGTGGTTGCTTGTAAAAAATGATTTTCAATCAAAAGATGTTGGCGGCTTGATACAAGCGATTGAAGCGATTGCACCCATCAGTTTTGACCAGACTCAATATTATTATTTAAATGCAAGTGATCAGTTGATTGCAATGCAGGCAAAGTCTTCTATTGGTAGTGAGTTTTATGGCATGACAATGGATAATCTGACAGAAACCAGATACAACCAAAAATTGGCTGCACAAAGTCCGCTATACCCTTTGTTAACCGAAAACTTTTCTGCCAACGCACCAGCGGCAATTGATGGAAATGAATGGATTAATCAAATGCAGCTAGAGGAGCATTACAACGATGAAGCAAAATATGCACGTTGGGGCTACAACAAAAGCGAATACTCATTAACAGAAGAAGCCTTAGCAGCAGAAGCATTGGTAGAAGAGGCTACCGAGAGTATGGATATCGAAGAAGCCGTAGAGTCGGCTGTTGATTCAACTGTTGAGGCAGAAGCTGCTGTAGAAGACGCCAGTTTAGAAGAGACAAACAAAGAAAACTATAAAAACACCGCAGATGCTTTTAAACAGTTTGAACAAAATGAAGTATTACCAACACCAACTAACTAAACCTGTTTAAACATAGATTATAGATAGTTAGTAAAATTAATAATATTTTGAGAACAATGATGAAAAAAACAAACCCAATAAAATTGCTTAGTTTATGTACCTCTATGGTTGTAGCCAGTAGTTTTTTATCTGCTTGTCAAACGACTAATGGTTTAGATACTAATTTAGCGGCAAGCTCTTTAGATAACTCATTGGCGCAGTCAGAACAAGCGAAAGAAGAGTTACAGCAAGCCTTACATAATCAAATCAGAAGTAATTTTAGATATAACATGGATGTCGAAGTTTCTAACTCAAAAAAGCTATTGTCACTTCTAAAAGCATCACCAGAGCAGCTAGAGAATGTTAACAATAAAAAAGATTTTTGTAGCGAAAGTCATGATAAGGCTTATGCGGCGCTTTTAAAAAAAGTAGATGCTGCTGACGAGTCTGTTTTTGATGATAAATATGCACAAGATCTTGAAGATATCAAACAAGGTTTTTTGCTATGTGAAGAAGAATATGACAGTTGGTATGATGACTATTATTACAATGGTAGTGATACGGAATATATGCCCGAATATGATGATCAACATACCGCTAAAGATTTAAAAGAAGCACAGCTATTAAATGCTTATTTGCTTGAGCCAACTGATATTAACATTACGGGTACTTATCAACCACTTGCAGGGAAGATAACAGTTTTACCAGCGTTTGATTATCAGCATCGCAATATTTTGGGCAGAGTTAACCAACCTGTTTATATCGACCTAAAAAAAGGTGAAATCTATTTTTGGGCGGCAAACTTTGCAGGTACAAATGCTAAATATATAGACGATAAGTTGGGTGCAAAGTGGCATAACAAATGGTTAAAGCTGGCACTTAATGATGGCACTTTACCCGAAAACATTGGTAAGGATTTAATAGCAGCATATTTAGAAGCGCAAAAAGCAAGCTATGAGCAAGAACCAGTAGAAGGGTTTGCTTATATTAGTAATACAGATTTATTAAATAAGTTTGATTACTTAACTGAGAATCAAAAGAGTGTTATGGCAAATAGCAGAAAAATTGTTAGCCGTATTCATGATTCAGAAACCATGAACAAAAACTATTATGTTTTTGCCAAAACTTTTTATGATTCAATTATCCAAAAGCATCCTCAATTAATTATAAATAGTGACCAACCTGAAAGCTTTAAAAAGATGAAGTTTGATAGCTTAACAATTTTAAAACTATTTATGAAAGGGATGCATCAAGAAGTAGAATCTTATGAAAACCCAAGTGCGACTGATGTGCTCAATGACGTTGAAAGTGGAGACATCATTGACTATGAGGAGTATTACGGATTAACCCGAAGGAATAAAATAGCATGGTCGCATTATAGCCTTAACATGTCTGATACGGCAGAAGAAGACGCAGTAATGGTTGATGCATTAACTCAATTTGATTATGGACCAATCGGCGAGCAATTGTTTAGTAACTTGCCGTCAGAAGTGCAAACACCAACTAATGAAAACAGCATAGACCTTAGAGTGTATTATAAAGCGTTGTTAGAGCATTATGAGCAGGGTGGCGGTACGCAAATTGGTAAGATGGGTTATGGGTTTTATCAAATGATGCAAGAAGCTAACAAGGTGAATGAAGAGACAACAGAACAAGATATTGAGTTAGAAGAAGCAACGGATGTTGATACCAGTATTATTGAAAGTGAGGTTGAAATATCTAATGATACTTTAAACGAAGAAGAACAACTCATTGAACCTGAAGTGATTGAAGAAAGTGAATAGGGTTTAACTGACTTTTAATAAAACGACTAAAAAAGCCTTCAAACGATGGAAAATAGTTTGAAGGCTTTTTTTATGCGTATCTTTATTGTATGTATTTGAATGGTATGTGTGTATTGAGGAACTTGTTATTTCTTATTAGGTATACAATACTGGCATAGCAACCATCTTAGGCTTAGGATGACTGTTTTAAATGTAATAACAGTCATAATTTAACTTGATGTAATAGATGGCTATATCGGTATTTTAAAAAGTGAATTAAATCAGTAAAACTAAGGTTGAATTAAACCATGACGCATCGCTAAATGGGTTAGCTTAACATCGCTATCGACGTTTAGTTTTTCAAAAATACGATAGCGGTAGGTATTAATGGTTTTAACACTGACAAAAAGTTGGTCAGCAATTTGCTGAGGACTTTGGCAATTCACTACCATCATTGCGACTTGTTTTTCACGTTCGCTTAGCAAATCAAAAGGAGAGCCATCATTATCTGTTAACAGTACTTCTGCTAATTGTTCAGCAACCTCACTACTAAAGTACTTGCCACCTTGATACACCTTTTTGATGGCTTTAATCATTTCATCTAATGGGGTGCCTTTGGTTATGTAACCATTAACCCCCGCTTTTAGAAGCATAGAAGGGTAGGGCTGGCGAGTGAGGCTACTTACAGCTAATATTTTTAATTGGTTATTTAGTTGTTTTAAACGTTTAGTTGCTTCAACACCCCCAATATTTGGCATATTAACATCCAATAAAATAACATCTGGTGCTAACTGTCTTGCAAGCTGTATTGCCATGTCACCGCTATCTGCTTCTGCAACTACTTCTATGTCTGGGCTATCTGAGAGCATTCGGCTAATGCCCATTCTCACTAAATCGTGGTCATCAACAACTAAAACTTTAATCATAATGCTTTTTAACCAATTTAAATACCTCTCAAATATAGCATATTTTTTGTTTTAGTTAACGAATTAAATTTCACATAGTGCGTCTATAAATTTTGCAAAAGTTTTAATGAATGTATAGTTTTTATAGCAAAATCCATACAGCCCTTGATAAATAAGCCTATATGCGGTAATTTATTGCCTAGTCAGTAGGCAAAATATTTATTTAATGCACTATTTTGTTGCTATGAATAAAAAAGGATGGGGATATGGCACTTCAGAAAAAACTATTAACCATAGTAGTCAGTGTGGGTATGGTCGGTACCGCTCAAGCAGAATTAAGCGTTAATGGTCAAAAAACGCAAGGTGATAGCTTGGCGGTTGCACGCAGTATTATGAGTGGTAATAGCACAAGTTATGGTACCGATTACAACTCATATAATTCTTTCAACCCTAACACATACAATCAGCTAGCGATTAGTACTGGTTCTCGTGGGGTAATGGTGGTTGATGTTAAAACGGGGCAAGCATTGTATGAAAAAAATGCAGATATTGCCCGTCCTATCGCTTCTATCACTAAGTTAATGACAGCAATGGTTGTGTTAGATGCTGGCTTAGATATGAATGAAGAGATAAAATTAGTGCCTAGCGATTTTGTTGGTCCTAAAAAGGCAAGCTCTCGTCTTAAATCAGGGGACCGCCTAAACCGTGCAGAAATGCTATTAATGACTTTAATGAAGTCAGAAAACCCAGCGGCTAAGTCTTTAGCCCGCACTTACCCAGGTGGTTATAATGCTTTTATGAAGGCAATGAATCGTAAAGCTGAATCTTTGGGTATGTACTCTGCCTTTTTTGGTGATCCAACAGGTTTGGATAAACGCAATGTTGCCTCACCAAGTGATTTGGTAAAAATGGTAAAAGCGGCTGGTAATTATGATTTGATTCGCCGTTTTTCTACCACAGCAAGCTACGACTTTCATGTTGCCAACTATGCTTCTGGCAACCGTCATTATGCAGCGCGTAATACCAGCTATTTGGTTCGTGACGGTTTGTATCCAATTGGCATTTCTAAAACGGGTTTTATTAATGAAGCAGGAAAATGTGTGGTGATGGAAACTCGAATAAATAATCGACCTGCTGTGGTGGTGTTATTGGGTGCGGGCAATTCATCAACACGATGGAAAGATGCCGAAACGATTTTAAATAGTCTATCTAGCCGACGTTATATTTAATACTTAAATATAAGTGATTTGTATGTTTATTAAAAAAGAGTCAGTTTAAAACTGGCTCTTTTTTTAATACGTAAGTTTTGTTATTAACCATTAAAAGCTTTGATGCACCTGCTTTTAAATTACAGATAAGTCGCTCTAGTAGAGCAATAAGTAGTATTGTACATGCGTATAATAAGTACGGCTTATACTTATCCACTCATTTTGTAAAAATGGCTAATTATTTTTTTGTAAAACTTGTATTTTTTGTTGTAATTTTTTTGGTAAAAAATTGAGTAGTTTATTTGATATTGCATGTTCATGGCGTTGCCAAAGTACACCTAAATAGATAATTGCAAAACCGATAAAAGCAAGCACAAGCGGGAATAACATGCTGTTTTCAAACACATCCCAAGCGAGGTGGCTAAAGTACACACAACTGCCTAATCCAGATAAAACAACAAACACACGACGTTGGATGACTAATCCAAAAAACATCATAACAAGGTTAATTACAAAGTATCCAAAACTTAACCACTCATTGTTTGTACTATTAAAGGTTAGTGCACACCAAAAGGTGAGTGCGCCTATAATATAAAGCCAAAAGCTATAATCTTGGGTTTTGTCTTCTCTATCAATTTGCCTAAAATCGATAAATAATGCCAATAGGGTAATTGCCAGTCCGAAGTAGATAGAAACTGTGCGGCGCAGCGCCCAATCAAGAACCCCATCATTTAAAAATGGGGCGACATCCATTGATAAATACCAAAGTGTTACTGCAATTGGGAACATGACAAAAGCCCGTTTATATCGCCACATCATGATTGCGCCAACAGCAAGGGTGCTTAGCTCCATAAAAATCCACTGCCAGCTTATCCAAGTATGATAGTCTCGGTAGTTTTGGTACTCTTCACTCCATACCCCCAGTGTTTGTTGCAAACCAAATACAAATAAAGGCACCAGTACTAACACAAAAGCTAACAAAATACTGTGGGGTATCATTAAATTTTGCCGTTTAAATCTGTCTGCAAGTAACATACCAATTAGGGCATAGCACACGCTAATTACTATGATGCCAATCCCACCAAATTGCTCAAACCCTAGAGTAATTAGCCAGCTCATAGCTGCAATGGCAATAAACCCACCAAAATAATAAAGCAAATGCGCCATTTTAAATTTTGGTTGGTTCAAGTCATGCTCAAAGTTTAAGGTATTATCATCGTAAAGTGCCATTATCTGGTTAAATTGCGCTTTGGTGATAATATTTTGTGAAACGGCTTGTTTTAGTGTGTCGGCTAGCATAGGCATTGTGATGAACCTTATGAAGTTAGTACCATTAATATACAACTAAAATCCCTCGCAATCATTAAAATTACGAGGGATTTTGTAATATTTTTGTAGACGCTCAAAGTTAGTTATCTTGCACTTACTACAAAATTAATTGCACGCAATGGGGTACGAAATTAACTTAACCTTAATTTGTCAAATTTAAGTTTTCCATTGTCATTCACAGTGGTTTTAATGATATCGCCAGCAACAAAATCACCCGCCAGTAGCTTTAATGACAATGGGTTTTCAATCTCTTGCTGAATGGCACGTTTGAGTGGTCTTGCGCCATAAACAGGGTCATAGCCAACACTAACCAGCTGCTTCATGGCGTCTTCGCTTAACTCTAAACCTAATTCACGCTCGGCTAAACGCTCACGTAAACGAGCAAGTTGGATATCGGCAATGCCTGCCATTTGTTCTTGACCAAGTGGGTGGAATACCACAATCTCATCAATACGGTTGACAAATTCAGGGCGGAAGTGCTGACCCACTGCACTCATAACGGCTTCTTTAATTTCATCATAATGGCTGTCATCAGCAGACATTTCTTGAATTTCATGACTGCCTAAATTACTGGTCATAATGATGACGGTATTTTTAAAATCGACCACACGCCCGTGCGAGTCGGTTAAACGTCCGTCGTCAAGCACTTGCAGTAAAATGTTAAACACATCTGGGTGCGCTTTTTCTACTTCATCAAAAAGCACCACACTGTATGGCTTACGACGAACAGCCTCAGTCAGCATACCCCCTTCTTCATAACCAACATAGCCAGGAGGCGCACCCACTAAACGGCTAACGCTGTGTTTTTCCATGAATTCACTCATGTCAATCCGTACAATATTGTCTTCACTGTCGAATAAAAAGTTAGCCAGTGACTTCGTTAATTCGGTTTTACCCACGCCAGTAGGACCCAAAAACAAGAATGAGCCAAATGGTTTGTTGGGGTCGGCAAGCCCAGCACGGCTACGGCGCACAGCATTAGCAACAGAGATAACCGCTTCGTCTTGTCCAATGACTCGTTCATGCAAACGGTCTTCCATGTTTAGCATTTTTTCACGTTCGCCTTGTAACATTTTACTAACAGGGATGCCCGTTGCCATGCTAACGACTTCGGCAATTTCATTGTCTGTTACCTTGTTGCGTAACAGTTTGGTTTCTGATTTGCCATCTTTTGCCTGTTGTTCTGCTAAGTCAGAGTCAGTAATACGTTTTTCCAGTTGTGGAATGGTTTCGTATTGCAATTTTGACATGGTTTCATAATCACCTTCACGGCTCGCCTTCTCATAAGCAATACGGGCTTTATCCAGTTCATCTTTTAATTGCTGAGAACCTTTAACCAGGGCCTTTTCTGCCTGCCATACTTCATTAAGATCAGCATATTCTTTTTCTAGCTCGGCAATCTCATTTGTTAAGATTTTAACTTGTGATTTTGCACCATCATCATCTTCGCCCTTTAAACTTTCACGTTGCATTTTTAACTGAATCAAACGGCTATCTAATTTGCCCAATGCTTCAGGTTTGCTGTCCATTTCCATACGTAAACGGCTAGCAGCCTCATCCACTAAATCAATGGCTTTGTCTGGCAACATACGGTCGGTAATATAACGATGGCTCATACGAGCGGCAGCAATAATGGCACTGTCTTGGATATCTACGCCGTGATGCAACTCGTAACGCTCTTTTAAACCGCGCAAAATAGCGATGGTATCTTCTACTGTTGGCTCATCAACCAACACTTTTTGAAAACGGCGTTCTAGTGCGGCATCTTTTTCGATGTATTGGCGGTATTCATCTAAAGTTGTTGCCCCCACACAATGCAGCTCGCCACGGGCAAGGGCAGGTTTAAGCATATTGCCTGCATCCATAGCGCCATCTGTTTTTCCTGCGCCTACCATGGTGTGTAATTCATCAATAAATAAAATGACATTACCTTCTTGTTTAGAAAGGTCATTGAGTACGCCTTTTAAACGTTCTTCAAATTCGCCACGATATTTTGCACCGGCAATCAAAGCGCCTAAATCAAGCGATAACACTTCTTTACTACGCAGACCTTCAGGGACATCACCATTAACAATTTTTTGCGCCAAACCTTCTACAATTGCGGTTTTACCGACCCCAGGCTCGCCAATCAGTACAGGGTTGTTTTTGGTACGGCGAGATAGTACCTGAATGGTTCGGCGGATTTCTTCATCGCGTCCAATCACAGGGTCAAGTTTGCCTTGTTCGGCTTGCTCAGTTAAGTTAACCGTATATTTATTTAATGCATCTCGTTGGTCTTCTGCATTTTGGTTGGTAACAGCCTGACCACCTCGTATTTCTTCAATAACTGTTTTCAGGTTTTTACTATCAACGCCTGCGTTTGCCATTAGTTTTTTAGTATCGCCTTGTTCGGCAAGGGCTAGCAGTACCCATTCTGTTGGTACAAACTCATCGCCTGACTTTTGGGCAAAACGGTCGGCAAGGTTTAATATTTTTATGGCATTGGGTGCAAGCCCAACATCGCCGGTCGGCGTTCCGATTTTTGCCAAGCCTTCTAATGCTTTTGCCACACTATTTTTTAATGCAGGAATACTAGCGCCTGCTTGTTGACAAGTACTCAGGTTTGCTTCGTCTTCTAATAGTATAGCGAGAATGTGCAATGCATCCACATTGGTATGATCACGACCGACTGCCAAACTTTGAGCAGATTGGACGGTACTTTGTAGCTTTTGGGTGAATTTATCAAATCTCATATTCGTTTCCTTATAATGTTTTAGTATTAATATTTATATAAGGATATGGAATTTAAAAAACAAGGACTATTTATTTTTTTTACTTATTTATCAAAGGTTTATTTATTTTATTATTGTCCTCTATATAGACTATATGGGATTTTTTAAATAAAAATTCAAGTGATTAAATGGTGATTTATATACAAAATTGATGGACAATCTCAATAGATTGTCCATCGTCATATTAACATTGTTTTTATGGGGCATGTTGCATACATAAGGTTGCATAAGGAACAGCTTCAAGGCGTTTAGGGTCAATATCTTCACCACATTCTTCGCATTGACCATAGTCACCGGTTTCTATGCATTCTAATGCATGGTTGATATAGCCAATTTCTTCTTTTGCTTCAATCAACAAGCGTTTACGCATCTCATTTTGGCGCATTGCAACTGCTTGGTCATCCCAATGTTCATTTAAATCATCTTGTGGATGATGAATATGATCTTCGATTTTATCAATTCGGTTTGCATATTCTTGTTTTAGCATGAGCAATTGCTTTTTGAGTTCGCTTACGTCAGTCATATTGCCTCCTTGAGCTTATCTAACTAAACAAAAGAGATTAGTTTTATCTTATACAACTTGTGTGTTAGGGTCTATCAAAAAGCATAAACCAATAGGCATATTAACATTACAACCTATATCCAGAATATGCTAAAATCTTAAAAATCACTTTTAGAATATCAGCAAATAAATGGGTGCAATTGCACTCTAAATTTTGCTGTGTTTTGTTTAATATCGCCAATCAAAAATAAGGTTTTTTTATGAGCTTTTTACGAATGACTGAATTAGAGTTGACAGGTAAAACTGTATTAATTCGTGAAGATTTAAATGTGCCAGTAAAAGATGGAAACGTATCAAACGATGCGCGTATTCAGGCAAGCATCCCAACCATTAAGCTGGGACTGCAAAAGGGCGCTGGCGTTTTGGTTTGTTCGCACCTTGGTCGACCAACTGAAGGTGAAAGCGAAGATAAATTCTCATTAGCACCAGTGGCAGAGTATTTAACGAATGCGTTAGGTCAAGAAGTTAAATTGGTAAAAGACTACCTTGATGGTCAGGTTGAAGTGGAAGAAGGTCAAGTTGTATTGTTAGAAAATGTACGCTTTAACAAAGGTGAGAAAAAAGACGATGAGGCACTTTCGCAAGCTTATGCAAACCTTTGTGATGTGTTTGTAATGGATGCTTTTGGTACTGCCCACCGTGCTCAGGCTTCTACTCATGGTGTTATTAAAGCAGCCAGTTTAGCAGGCAAGCCAGTTTGTGCAGGACCTTTGTTAGCCACCGAGTTAGATGCCTTAGGTAAAGCATTGCAAGCACCGGCAAAACCAATGATTGCCATTGTTGGTGGCTCTAAAGTTTCTACAAAACTGGATGTTTTAAAGTCATTGGCGCAAATTTGTGATCAATTGATTGTTGGTGGCGGTATTGCAAATACCTTTATTGCGGCTAAAGGGCATTCGGTTGGTGCCTCATTGTATGAAGCTGATTTGGTAGAAACAGCAAAACAAATTATGCAGCAAACAGAAGTATTACTGCCGGAACAAGTGGTAGTAGCAGACAAAACTCAAATTGACTTTGAAGATTTTTTAGGATCGCTTGAATCGAGTACAGCGACTGTTAAATCATTAGCTGAGATTGGCGACAATGATATGATTTTAGATATTGCACCAACCAGCGCAAACTTATTGGCTGATGCCATTAATGCAGCAAAAACTATTTTGTGGAATGGTCCTGTTGGTGTGTTTGAAGTAGATAAATTTGGTGAAGGTACCAAAATTGTTTCAGAAGCTGTAAAAAATAGTGATGGTTTTTCTATCGCTGGTGGTGGTGATACGCTAGCAGCAATCTATAAATATAATGTTGTAGAGGGTGTCAGTTATATGTCTACGGGTGGTGGTGCTTTCTTAGAGTTTGTTGAAGGTAAAGAGCTGCCAGCAGTAAAAGCGTTAACATTGTAACTTTTTTAAGGTAAATAAAAGTGGTAAATTGCAGTAATTTATCGCTTTTGTCATATCAATGTAATAATAAATAGTTACAATTTTAAAAATTTTTTGTAAAAAATTACAATAATATGCTTGCGTAGCGGTTCATCTCATTATAGAATTTTATCCGCTTACATTACCCAGTAAGTTAATAAAACGAATAAAGAGGTTGATTATTATGTCTACTAAACTACTTATTGCTAGCCTACTAGCAGGTACATTTGCTTTAACTGCATGTGCACAAAAAACAGAAGAAAAGCCTGCTGAAGAAGCTGCTGCGGCTGCTGAAGAAGCAAATGCTGAAGCTAAAGAAGCAGAAGCAAACGCTGAAGAAGCGAAAGAAGAAGCAGAAGCTGCTGTTGAAAAAGCAGAAGAAGCTGAAGAACATGCTGAGCATGCTAAAGAAGAAGCTGAAGCTGCTGCGGATGATAAAAACGTAGTAGAAAAAGCAGCTGAAGCAACTAAAGAAGGTGCTGAAGCAGTAGTTGATACAGCTAAAGAAGGCGCTGAAGCAGTAGTTGACACTGCTAAAGAAGGTGCTGACGCGGTTAAAGAAGCTGCTAGCAACTAATATATACTCACTTTAGAGTGTTGGGCATACTCATTCTGTGAGTATGCCTTTATTTTTTTAAGAGGTTTATTTATGTCTACCAAACTACTTATCGCTAGCATTTTAACTGGCATATTTGCTTTAACAGCCTGTGCTCAAAAGTCAGAAGAAGCACCTGTAGAGTCAACCCATACAAATGAAAAAAATACAGAAGTTCACAACACTGAAGCAAATCAAGCCCAACTTAACACCCAAGAGTCTGGCAGTGAGCAAAAAGCGGAACAAAGCGAAGTAGCTGACTCATTTGAACCTGGCGAAATTGAAAAGAACGTTGAAGAAAATCAACAATTTTAAATGATTAAAATAGTTAACCTTGATAACTTAAGCAGTTATCAAGGTTTTTTATTTGCTAGCAAGCCACCTAATACTATTGTACACTGTAATTTAATTAACTTGTTTTGGACACTTATGATTGGACTTATTGAAGGCAAAGTTTTACACCTATCGGCACCAGTTGCGGTTGTTTTAACAAATTCTGGCATCGGCTATGAAATAGAATTGCCTGTACCTGCTTTTTGCCAACTACAAATGGATACCGTTGTTAAAATCTGGACACACTTGCATGTGAGGGAAGATGCTCAACTTTTGTATGGTTTTACTGAGTATCAAGAACGTGATGTATTTAAACAACTGATTAAAATTAATGGCGTTGGTGCAAAAATGGCGCTAGCGATGTTATCAAGCATGTCTTCTGCCCAATTAAAGTCATGTGTTAATAAACAAGATGAGTCGGCACTAGTAAAAGTGCCTGGTATTGGCAAAAAAACGGCGCAAAGATTGTTGATAGAGTTAAAAGATAAGCTTAAAAATATTGAAGTGGTGGATGCTGATATTGTTGTTGATAATGAAAACGCGCCATCAATGAATCATGAAATGAAAATATTAGCAGAAGTTGAAGCGGCGTTGATGAGCCTTGGATATAAAGAAAAAGAAGCGCAACAAGCCATTAAACTGGCAAATCAAGCATTTGATGAACCCGTTGATATTCAAACCTTGTTAAAAGCCTCTTTAAAACAATTGGCATAAAACAATTGCAATAAATTGTTGATTGCGACAGAGTCACGTGTAAATACTGAAATAAAAAAATAGCCTAATGAATAATAATAGATTAATAACCCCAGATGAGATGAAAGGTGACAGTGCGGATGTAAACATTCGCCCTAGTTCACTTGATGAATATATCGGACAACCCGTTGTTAAAGAGCAAATGTCGGTGTTTATTGGTGCAGCCCGCAAACGTAATGAAGCGTTAGATCACACCCTTATCTTTGGACCACCAGGGCTTGGTAAAACCACGTTATCAAACATCATCGCAAAAGAAATGGGCGGTAACCTTCGTTCTACTTCTGGACCTGTGTTAGAGCGTGCGGGAGATTTAGCTGCCATGCTAACCAACCTTGAAGAAGGCGATGTGCTTTTTATTGATGAAATACACAGGCTAAGCCCAGTGATTGAAGAAATCCTATACCCAGCTATGGAAGATTTTCAGCTGGATATTATGATTGGGGAGGGTCCTGCGGCTCGTTCAATTAAATTAGACTTACCGCCATTTACCTTGGTTGCTGCAACTACCAGAGCCGGGCTATTAACGTCGCCACTGCGTGATAGGTTTGGTATTGTGCAACGGCTTGAGTTTTATAGCATTGAAGACTTAACAACCATTGTTAAGCGTTCTGCTCGGTTACTTGGCATTCAAATGACTGCTGAGGGCGCAAAAGAAGTTGCGCATCGCTCACGTGGTACACCACGTATTGCAAACCGTTTACTAAGGCGTGTGCGTGATTATGCCGAGATTAAAGCAAATGGCGAGGTAACTGGCGATGTAGCTTCTAGTGCGTTAGATATGCTGGCTGTTGATAGACGAGGGCTTGACCATTTAGACAGACGGTACATTGAAATGCTATATGAACGTTTTGATAATAAACCGGCAGGTGTAGAATCGATTGCAGCGGCGATGGCAGAAGATAGAGGGACGCTTGAAGATGTCATTGAACCATATCTTATTCAACAAGGATATGTGTTGCGAACAGCAAAAGGTCGAATTTTGACACAAAAAGCGATATCGCAATTTAATTAGATACAATGACTAAGGTATTTTTAACCTTAAAGTTTTTATTTATAAAATAAATGATAGTTATAATTAAATCATTATATTAAATGTGGGTTTAACCAAAAAATAATTTATAATACTTGCAACAAAAAACACATAATCATCTAAAAAAAATGGTGGAAAACTATGTCAATTCAAGCCAGCAAATTGCAAGCCAATATTGATATGATTGAAACAGATGTTGCAATTATTGGTGCAGGTGGTGCAGGGCTTAGAGCAGCAATTGAGATTGCTCGAAAGTCGCCATCTACAAAAATCGCTCTTATTTCTAAAGTTTATCCAATGCGTAGCCATACAGTGGCAGCAGAAGGCGGTGCTGCTGGGGTTGTGCGTGAGGATGACAGCTTAGATAATCACTTTAATGATACGGTATCTGGTGGTGACTGGCTTTGTGACCAAGATGTGGTTGAGTATTTTGTTGAACATGCAACAGAAGAAATGGTAGAGCTAGAGCACTGGGGTTGCCCGTGGTCACGGAATCCAGATGGTACCGCAAATGTTCGCCGTTTTGGTGGCATGAAAATCCCTCGCACTTGGTTTGCTGCCGATAAAACTGGCTTTCATATTTTACACACCCTTTTTCAAACCTCTCTCCAATTTGACAGTATTATTAGATATGACGAGCACTTTGCCCTTGATTTATTGATTGAAGACAATCAAGTTCAAGGGGTTCTGGCATTTGATATGCAAAATGGTAACGCCAGAGCATTTAAAGCCAAAAGTGTGATTATTGCGACAGGTGGTGCTGGGCGTGTTTATCAATACAATACAAACGGTGGCATTGTTACGGGTGATGGTATGGCACTTGCGTACCGCCAGGGTGTCCCTTTGCAAGATATGGAGTTTGTACAATATCATCCAACTGGCTTACCGGGTTCAGGTATTTTGATGACAGAAGGCTGCCGTGGTGAGGGGGGGATTGTTACCAATAAAGAGGGGTATCGTTATTTACAAGATTACGGTTTAGGTCCAGAGACCCCAATTGGTGAACCAAAAAATAAATATATGGAGTTGGGTCCTCGTGATAGGTTATCTCAAGCTTTTTATCATGAGTGGAAAAAAGGGAATGCAATTGAAACTGCCCGTGGTGCGGTTGTTAACTTAGATTTACGTCACCTTGGTGAAGAGTATATTAACGAACGCTTGCCATTTATTCGTTCACTAGCGATGAAGTTTGTGGGCGTTGATCCGGTTCATGCACCTATTCCTGTGCGTCCTACTGCACACTACACCATGGGTGGCATTAAAACCAATGGACTGTGCGAAACACCAATGGCAGGGTTGTTTGCCGTAGGTGAATGTGCCTCAGTTGGTTTGCATGGCGCCAATCGTCTTGGTTCTAACTCTTTATCAGAGCTTTCTGTATTTGGTAAAGTCGCTGGTGAGCAAGCGTTAGAATTTGCTAAGAAGCAACATAGCCATAGTGATAACTTTACAAAATTAGCAGAATCTAAATTAATGCCATATCTTGAGCTTCTTCATAAAACAGATGGTACAGAAAATCCTGCTGATATTCGTAATGATATGGGAATATTAATGGATACTCACATTGGTATTTATCGTAGTGCCGAAGATTGTGAGCTGGCAATTAGTAAGATTACAGCACTGAAACAACGTTATAAAAATGTCAAAGTAACTGATCATAGCCGAGTATTTAATACAGATTGGTTGGGCGTTATTGAGCTTGGCTTCTTGTTAGATGTTGCCGAAGCGATGATTTATAGCGCAGCTGCACGTAAAGAGTCTCGTGGCTCTCATCAGCGTTTAGACTACCCTGAGCGAGATGATGAAAATTATTTACGACATTCGCTGGCTTATTACAATGCCCATAAAGCTCCAGATATTGATTATGCACCGGTAACCATTACTAAATCATTACCAGCACAACGTGCCTATGGTGCAGCGGGTGATAAATCAGCTAAATAAAGACAAATAAACAAAAAACAGTTAACAATTATTAGGTTAAGGCAGTTATTATGACCACCCAAACCAATATCCCAACGGATACAATTAGTAAAGTAGTAATCGAGGTAATGCGCTATCGACCTAATGAAGACGATAGCCCTTGGTGGCAAGCGTTTGAAATAGAATGGTCGCAAGACATGTCTATTTTAGATGCACTTTTGCACATTAAAGACTTTTATGCACCTGACTTAAGCTTTAGATGGTCTTGTCGTATGGAGGTTTGTGGCTCTTGTGGCATGGTTGTTAATGGTATGCCTAAATTAGCTTGTTCGACTTTTGTGCGGGATTATGCACAAGCTAAAATTGCCGATAGCAAAAATAATGCAAATATCCGAATTGGGGCATTAGACCAAATGCCAGTAGAAAAAGATTTGGTGATTGATGTCGACCCTTTCATTAAAAAGTTAGAATCTATTAGTCCTTATATTGTTGATGCAACTGCAAAACCTGTTGCGCATACAGAGCCAGCGACAAAAGTTAAAAAGCAGCAAAACTTGCAATCACCAAAGCAGTTGGCTAAGTTTAAAAAATATAGTATGTGTATTAATTGCTTGCTTTGCTATCAGGCTTGTCCTCAAATTGGGCTTAATGCCGAGTTTTTAGGACCAGCGGCATCGGCTTTAGCACACAGATACAACTTAGATAGCCGTGATAAAGGCGCAGCACAAAGATACACTGTGCTTAATGATTCAGATGGTATCTGGCCTTGTACCTTTGTTGGTTATTGTTCTGAGGTTTGTCCAAAACATGTTGATCCAGCAGGTGCAATACAACAAAGTAAAGCCGCGGCAATTCCGTATTGGGCAAAATCACTATTTGGTAGCAAATAAGGGGGCGTTATGTCTAACTCAGTTCGTAAGCCGTATCAAAAACAGCAACCTGCAAATTGGTATAGAGAAAACAAATTCTTTTCTATGTATATGTTGCGTGAATTAACTGCTGTGCCAGTTGCTTTAGAATCACTCAACTTATTTTGTGGATTAGCGCATTTAGCGACAAGCCTTGAAAAATGGCAATCTTGGGTTGCTTGGCAATCAAATCCATTGATGGTTATTTTCCATTTAATAGTGATTGTGGCAGCACTGTACAATAGTAAAACATGGTTTGATGCTGTACCAAAAGCTATGCCAATCCAAAAAGGCGAGAAGTTTGTGCCAGAAAAAACATTAGTGATGGGCAGTTGGTTTGCCTTAGTTGCCATTACGCTTGTTTTAATTGCGTTGGTTAGCTATTTTGCCTAATGTGGCTATATCTAATTTTAGTAGGGGAGTAATATTGTGAGTACAAAACATCTTAAGCCAATCTATTGGGGTATTTTTTCAGCTGGTGGTACAGTGGCAGCAATGGCACTAGCGCCCCTAATTTTGGTGATTTGTATTTTATTGCCGATGGGTATTTTGGGCAGTAGCGAAGCATTTTTTAATAATGTGCATGGTGTTATAGCACATCCAGTTGTGTTTATTGTGCTTGCTGGGCTTATTTTTACCTTGCTTTGGCATGGTGTACACCGCTTTTATTATATTTTGCATGACATGCATATTCATGTTGGCAATGGTGTTCGTTTATTCTTTTATGCTTTTGCAATTGTAGCGTTTTTATTAACCTTGTATTTTGGTTTGGTTGCTTAACTTAAAATCCCACACTAGAATAAATCGTTTTAAAAAGTTAGGTATAACGCATTCACGATGCTGCTTATAGTCATGAATATTAAAAAAACTGTCAGTTGATGAATTTAAAAGCCCCAAAAACTTTTGGTTTTTGGGGCTTTTATTTTTAACTGTAAATAGTGTTCATTCGGTTCATAGCATTAACAAGTAGTTTTAGTGACACATCTATCTAAAAATGCGCCAAATAACAAAGCAGATGGCAATAAAATAAAATATAGGTGCAAACCAGTTAACTTGGGTGGCAACCCCAATACTAATGGCAAGCCCTGCGAGTGCAATCCAATCGTTGCGTCTGTCATTAAGCATATCCGCTCTTAGTTGTTGCATCTCTCTTAGCTGCATTTCTTGACGGGAGCCAGCAGATGCCAAACTTTGTAGACCTTTATCGACGAGTTTAGGTAAATCGGTTGATGATAATAAAAGCTCAGGGAGTTGTTGACGGATGTGTTGTAAATTGCGAATAGGGTCTAATTGCTCTTTAACCCAGCTGGTTAAAATCGGTTTTGCAAGTGACCAGATGTCTAAATCTGGATACAAATCACGTCCAAGCCCTTCAACATGTACTAAGGTTTTAAGCAATAGCATCAACTGAGGTGGGATACTCATGTGATGGCGTCGTGCAATGTCAAGTATTTGCATCAACACACCAGCAAAATCTATTTCATTGATTGGTTTTTGCACCATGGGAGAAATGGTGCGACGCATGTCACGCATTAATGCATGTTTATCGGTATCAGGTGGTATCCAGCCTGCACGATACACAATATCAACCAAGCCTGTAAAGTTATTGTTCATCACTGCTAGCAGCATACGGGCAACGACAAGCTGGTCATCTTTTGACAGCTCACCCATGATGGCGCAATCAAGCCCGATATAACGAGGGTCTGTTTTTGCTGTGGTTTCTACAAACACATTGCCTGGATGCATGTCAGCGTGGAAGAAGTTATCACGAAATACCTGCGTAAAAAAGATGGTCAAACCTTTTTCGGCAAGGCGAGCTCTATCATAGCCTAGCTCATCAAAGACGTGGGTATGAGAAATAGGAACACCGGTAATGCGCTCCATTACCATCACATTGGTATTGGCTTCATACACTTCTGGCACATATATCATGTTAGAGCCAATAAAGTTATTACGCATTTTAGTGGTGTTGCCAGCTTCTAAAGTTAAATCAAGCTCATTGAGCATGATTTGTCGGTAGTCTTCAACAATGTCAATGATATGAACCGCTCTTGCTGCCTCTACACGGTCAGATGCCCATTTTGCCAAGTCTCTAAGCAACTCAAAATCTTGGATGATTGTTTCTCTAATATCGGGACGTGTTACTTTAACGACAACCTCACGACCATCTGGTAGTGCAGCGGTATGCACTTGAGCAATTGACGCGGCGGCGAGTGGTTTGGTATCAAAACGTGCAAACAGCTCTGCCACTGGTTTACCAAGCCCTTTTTTGCTATCTTCAATTTGAGCAATAGCAATATCTATATCAAACGGTTTGACTTTATCTTGCAACAGCTCTAGTTGGCTAATAACTTGTGGAGGCACTAAATCACGGCGAGTTGACAATAATTGACCCAGTTTAAGAAACAGGGTACCCATTTCTTCTAATGCCAATTTAACGCCTAGTTCTTTTGGTTTTTTACCAATGGCAGCGGGGTGGGATTTTATTAGCCTTGCTATTTTTTTTAACTGAGGTGCTTCTTCAATAGGGAGGTGAGTGTCAAGGCGGTATTTGGCAGCAATGCGCCAAAGCTCAAATAAGCGTTTTCGGTGAGATAATAACATTCAGAAAAAAAATCCAAAACTCAATAATTTAATAGGTTCATAATACCATGATTAGGGAATTGAAAAAACAAATCTATGAATCTTTAAAATTATAATTTTGATAAGAATTAAGTAAGTTTTGACAATATTGTTTTATGCTAATTGGTTTATTATTTTGAGTTATTTTATTAATAAAAGTATTGTAACGGATATTCCCCCTGCGGATATTTCCTATCATTTTAGCACTTGGGGTGAAGCTTATTAAAAGGTTGTTACTGTTAGGGTAGTTGATATTAGCTTTGCAAACAAGTTTATCTGTTTCAAATATTTTTCTATAAAGGCTATTGTTATCAATGACATTGATAAGATTTTTTGTCGTATTAGGGTTGTCTAATTCAAACAGTTTTGCAAAATATTTTTTTGCAAGAATATCATTGTTCTTGTTGAACATAATACTGTCATAATTTCCATTGATATAATTAAATAAAAAATATTTGTAAGCCTTATCAAGCTTTATCTGTTTGCTTAGAAATTTATAATAATCATTGGCAATTGGTTCGTATGCGGGTTTTATAAATGTTGGTTGAACTTGCTTAATTTTTTGTAGATAAAAACTGTCTATTTGATTCAATTGTTGCTCAGATATATTTGTATTTTGTTGGTATTGATTTTGTGAGTAATGAAAAAGAGCGTTGGAGAATAATACATGTTGGCTTGCTAAGCTATCTGCGTTTAATTCAAGGTCTTTATCTTCCATCAATTTTATTTGAATTAAATCATTAAAAAGTTTATTTCTCTTTTTTTCATAATGGTTTAATTCTTCTACAATTGTATTATCAACATATAAAAGAATGGTTTGTTGATAACCAATGGCAGAGCATGGAGTTAGTCTAACCACATAAATTACATAACAAATAAAAGCGATGAATAATGTAAAGGATCCATATAAGATGATAGAAGTTAGATGATGTGTTATTTTATCTACTAGCTTCATGCTAAAATTAGTCCTTGTTTCATTTATTTTGTAATCTTACTTGTTCTTCCTTAATCGCATCTAACTTTGCTTGCTCACGTGCTACATCTGCTTGTAGTTTTAGTAGTTGCTGGTACAAGTCATTCACTTCGGCTTGCATATCAGGATCTGGCTTGCTATTGCCTGCCACATCGTTTGCCCAGTCTGCAACTTCTTCAAATGTATTTTTTGCTGTGTGGCTAATATTGCCTTTTAGTTGGCTAATAACTAAAGAAAGTTGACTTGCCAGGGCAACGCCAATAAATGGCTCTAATTGGGCTGCAAAATCTGGGCTAAAGCCAGCAACCAATTCACGTACCTGCATCAGCACTTTATAATCGCCTTCGATGGGTAAGTTACCTTCTGGGTTGCGGATAAGGTTGAGTAGCTCGGCAGGGTTTGCAACGGTTAAGGTGCAATCTGGGCGGCTATGCCCAAGTTGAGCATAGTCTGATTGCGCTTGTACTCGCTCATCATTAAATTTAGCCTCAAAAACATCCTCATTTTTTATTGGCTCAAATCGGATATGCTCATCTTGAAACAAAATATCAAGGTGGAGTTGTGGCTTACCCATATTTAAGCGTAGTGACTTGCCAGAAAGTGGAAACAATCCAGCTTTGGTAATTTCATCTGATTTAATAGCAAAGTTAACCAGTTTTTCTACACCAGCCAATAACAGTACAAGTATCATCGCGTTATCCTTTTTTATGGTTTGTTAATCGCTAAATTAGCGTTTAAAGCCACGGTGAACGGCAACAATACCACCGGTTAAGTTATGGTAATCACAGTTACTAAAGCCTGCATTTTCCATCATTTGCTTAAGGGTGTTTTGGTCTGGATGCATACGGATAGATTCTGCTAAGTATTGATAACTTTCACTATCGTTTGCTACCAATTTGCCCATAATCGGCAAAGCACTGAATGAATATAGGTCATAGGCTTTTGATAAAGGCGCATATTTGGGTTTTGAAAACTCAAGTACCAGTAATCGACCACCTGGTTTAAGTACACGATACATTGAGCGAAGCGCTGCATCTTTATCAGTTACATTACGTAAACCAAAACTGATGGTAACTAAATCAAAAGAGTTATCTTCAAACGGTTCTAGCGTTTCTGCATTTGCTAGTACAAAATCAACATTGTTACACCCAGCATTAATAAGTCGTTCTCGACCAACTTCTAGCATGGCGGCGTTAATATCTGACAGTACAACTTTACCTGTGCGTCCTACTTCTTTACTAAATACTTTTGATAAATCACCTGTACCGCCAGCAATATCTAAAACATGCTGTCCAGAACGCACACCGGTTAGGCTGATAGCATAACGTTTCCATAAACGGTGAATACCAAATGACATCAAATCATTCATAATGTCATACTTGCTAGCTACAGAAGTAAAAACCTCTGCAACTTTTTCTTCTTTCTCACTTTTTTTGACGGTTTTATAACCAAAATGGGTGGTTTCTTCAGCATCTGTTTGTATATTTTGCTGACCTTGAGGTGTGCCATTAGGTAAGTCAGAAGCTTGAGAAAAATTGTCATTATTAAGGCTTGATTCTGTCATGATATAGACTCTTTAAAGTGAGGGTTAAAATCAATTTTATTGTTTACTATGATACTACAAAGGCTGATTAAAATCTTTATAAAATGCTAGTTAAAAGGATCAACTTTGCCATGATGATTTTTGCTATGAACATGCTCAATAATAGCAAGCTCTTTTTTAGCAAAAGGCTCAATAAAATCTGCAATGCTGGTGAGTTGTCTCATAGCAACAAATCCAGTATCTACAAAATCATATAGAGGTTGCAATCCTTGACTATAGGCTGCATTTTTAGATAATGAAAAAGCCTTTTGCAAAACAAACGCATTAATATATTTATCAGTACGATAACACATGTGCTTCATGGTTTCGATTTGTTGTTTACGTGCACTTTTTGCATTTACGGTTTGATAAGCGTTGAGCATGTTATCGTGATTGACATTTAAATGGTTAGTTTGTAACCATTCTGCTAGTTGCAAGTCTAATTCAATGGCTTCTACAGCAGCATAAATGCCTAGCGTGCCTGTTTCTAATGCATTTTTTGGTATGAGTTTTTCAAATAGTTTAGCTTTAGGTAAAATCGTTTCAAGTTGTTTTGCCATGATATGAAAATCAGCACCGCCATATAAGTCATTGACAAAATAATTCGCCATATCTTTGTTTTGTGGCATGGCAAACAGTTTGGCATGTGTTTTAAAAATGCGGTTTCTTTGCCATTTTTGCACTTGCCAAAGCTTATCTGCAAGGTTAGTGTTGTTGTGATAGGGTAGTTGCCAATATCTTTTTAAGTTATTTTGAAGTGCTTTAATAGAAGACATGATTTTAGTTGTTTGAAGAATTTGTTTGTAAATAATAACTTATAGAAAGCTTGCTTGAAAGCGTAATTTTTTTTGTTTTTTTTCAAAAAAAATAATTGACACAAATAATAAAACCTATATAATACGCTGCACACAACGAGATAAGGCATTGTTAATTAGGTGCTGTTTTTGTTGAGGGTGATTAGCTCAGTTGGTAGAGCGTCTGCCTTACACGCAGAATGTCGGCGGTTCGAATCCGTCATCACCCACCAAATTAAAGTATGTAAATACTACCAGACACGCAGCGGTAGTTCAGTTGGTTAGAATACCGGCCTGTCACGCCGGGGGTCGCGGGTTCGAGTCCCGTCCGCTGCGCCATTATTTATGGCAATATAAGTACAACTTATTATACAAGTTTCACCTCACATCCCCCCTGATGTGAGGTTTTTTTTGCTTAAAAGATTTGGTTTAATCAATTTTTGGTTTAATCAATTAAAGGTATTTAAATCTCTTTCCAGCTAACAAGTTGGCAACTGCTTATTAAATCACCAAACACATCGCTCATTAAAAAGTTATATTCGTTTTCTCTTGCTACTTTAATCTCGTCATCCCAATTTTTACTTAAGTCTGTTGTAGGTTTTGCAGGGTGGCACATAATTAAGTTGGTATTATTGATGTTAGAGTCACATGCTTTAATCCAGTGTTTCCATACGTTTTTAAGTTCGTCAGTGTTTTTATCGAACCCATAAACACCAGCAAACCCGCTATTGGTAGTAATAGCGTGGTTATCGCACATGGTTTGCCAAGCATTACCGCCTAGCATATATATGATATTAGATTTGAGGTCATTAACTAAAGGTTTTGTAATGCGAGCATAAATTTTATTATTATCTGAACGTCGTATAATCTCATCAATTAACGCATTACGGATAATGGGAAACTGATGAACATGTTGATGACCATCAACGAAAATAGGGGGATGACCAAATTGATCTTCAAATAGATCAAATTGTTGTTTAATGCTTTTAATTACTTTTGCCTTATCTAATTGCCGAGTATAGGTGTTGAACAATATAGATTTAAGACTCGAGGTGAGTGATGATTCATAAATACCCGTAAAATCTAGATGAAGCCCAACATCAATATTCATTTCATGAAGTGCCGCTTTATGCTCTTCACTAATTGCACCACCAACCATAAAGCTGGTAGCCGTAACTCTTTTTTTATAGGCTAAGTCAACAACGGCTTGATTAACAAAATCAGATAGCCCTAAATCATCTACATTAATAATTATTTTTTTCATAAATTAACCCTTAAAAGCCCAAAGCTTACCCAAAGCAAAGGTCAAAATAGTAACGAGTAGGGTGACTATAAACCAAATGACAGCGTATAAATGATTACCAAACCAGTTGAGTCCTATCATAAATAGCATTTGATTTAATAAAAAACCACCTATAGAACTTACAAACCATTTAATAAAGCTAGACAACCAGTGGGCCCTTTGTGTGCTATCACTAAAGGTAAGGCTAAAATGTCCACCAAAGCTGACTAAAAATGCAAATAAGAAAGCAATAATATTAGCTCGGGCTGGCATAATACTAAAATACTGTACACAAATTACTAGGATTAAAAAATGGACTAAGGCCGCTGTAGCTCCCACGGCTAAAAACCAAAATGCTTGTTTTTTTACACTCATTTGGTGTTTTCCAGATCTTTTGGGTTAGTTAACTCAGCTGTAATGTTAAGATTTTTGTTATTAGGTTTTTTTTCATCAATGTTTTCATAATGCTTAGTGCTATCAAGGTTATTACTCGTAATATGTGAATCAACTAAATAAAGCGGGCGCTGTTTTACTTCTTCATACAGTCGACCAATATACTCACCAATAACGCCTAAACAAATTAGTTGAATACCAGCAGAAAACATAATGCCTGCGGCAACTGTTGCCCATCCATCAACACTATTACCTAAAAGTAATTTTTCTAAAACAATAAATAAACCATAACAAATGGCAAATAGAGAAACCAACATGCCCATGCGTGAAATCCAGCGCAAGGGTTTTTGTGAAAATGAGGTAATACCAATTAGGGCAAGCTCAAATAAGCCAGAATAATTAAACTTACTACTCCCAGTATTGCGTAGGGCAGCCGTAAATGGTAAATACACTGTATTAAAGCCAACCCATGCATATAAACCTTTCATAAATCGTTGTCGTTCTGGTAATGATAAAAGTGCATTCACAACTTTTCGGTTCATTAATCGAAAGTCGCCAGCATTTGGGCGCAATTGATAACGACGAGAATCTTGAATAAAGTGATAAAAACCAGCTTTTAAGGTTTTTGCCAGTTTACTTTCATTTGGTCGATTAGATTGAATAGCCGCAATCATATCAATATCAGTTTGCTTATGTATCATCTCAAGCATTTGAGTTAAGACTGCAAGAGGGTGTTGTCCATCAGAGTCCATCATGACGACAAGCTCACCACTTGAATGGGCAAGACCAGCACTTAATGCGGGTTCTTTGCCAAAGTTTCTTGACAGTTTAATAAGTTCAATATTGATTGAATAGTTAGCCTCTTTGCAAGCAGTAATATAGCGAACAATAAGCGATTGGATATCATCTGTACTACCATCATCGACGACAATTACTTCACAATCTTTACTAAGCGCATGGCAAAAATCAATCACCTCTGGTAAAAACAGAGCTAATGCATCAGCATCATTATATGCTGGCAGCACAACGGATAAGTAGGGAATCTTTGTTGCATCGGATACTGATGTTGTTTTTTGACTATCTAGCATAACTTATTTACTTTTATTGGTATTTATTAAACATTGTGTCGGTACATGAGCAGTCCAATTTATTATGAGCGGTTCTGCCTCAGCATTCTTTGACCAAGGTATTGACCATTGACCATGATATGTTGTGAATATAGGTAACATGGTACTATCAATCAATTCAATCGTAGGCGATGGCGATTTAGTTACTTTGCCTTCTTGCGCATTATACGGTGCTTCCTGTTGCCAAAGTACCATAGTACCATGTTCTTTAAGCCTTTCTTTACTAACCCAAGGTGATTTACTAGCTGCGCCTTCAAAAATTTGTGAGGGCATTTTACCATCGGCATCTTTATTGTGCAGAGCGGCTAGGGCAGTTAGCCACCTATCACCTGCTAGGCTATCTAATTCACAGTTACTGTAGCTTTGCCAAGTTTGTTTGGCTTGTGCAGCAATGGCTTCTTCGTTCCAGTCCATACGAGAGGGTTTATCACGAAGTTGATGCCCAAATGCCAAGTATGTCATCATCAAAACACTAATTAATAATAACCACGCTCCAACGCTTTTTGTGACTTTGGGAATCACTTGGTGAAGCTTGCTAGGTAACACAAATGAGGCAACAAGAACACCAGACAATCCCCACATTGGCATGCCCCACATGTCTCGTAGTTTAACCCCAAATATTAGGCTGATAATCCACAAAACCAATAGTGGTGACAACCATAAATACCAAACTAATGGCTGATTTTTAGTCAACTTTTGTTTGTAGGATGTGAGTTGATATAGGTTCTTTCTTTGAAAAAAAGCAATAATCACTAATGGAATGTGTACAAGCAGTTGTGAAGCCGTAAAACTTACCCAGCTAAAGTGTGATTTCATCCAACTGATGTTGTGTCCTCGCCCTTGAGCATAACTAAGGGGTAGCCAGTCATTATTGATTAGCCAATATAAGTGTGGTGAAAAAATCGCTAACATCATAATAGCTGAAGCCCAAGGTTTAGCAGACTTTAACAGGTGTAAGTTTTTAGGATGGATTAAGTATAATGCCATGGGTAATAGCAGAAAAATAACACTATATTTGGTTAGCATACCCATGCCACCCAACACAGCAACCCAAAGCCAATGTGACCATTTATTTTGTGTTATTGCTAAATAAAATGCCAGTACTAAACCAGACCATATAGGGAACTGAGCAATATTGTGGTTAAATTCAAGGGTAGGATAGGTGTAATAAAACACACCCATGGTCAACATACTGCCCAGAATGCCAACTTCCTTTGACCATGCTAACTTGCCTAATTGGTAGTTGCACAGTAGAGTAATACCAACACAAATTTGGCTGACTAAATAAACACCCCAAGTACCAAACATGGCATAAAATGAATACAGCACCCAAGATGATAGTGGTGGATGCTTGTAATAGCCCCATTGCCATTCACTACCCCAGTTTATGCCTTCGCTGACATCTAGTGCCACACTAGACGCTAGAAATACTGGAGCGATTGTCCAAATTAAGAGGTAAAAAGTTATGAATGAAATAATAGATTTTTTGGTCATAATAGCCTAAAATTTTAGGATTAAATACAAATTATATTTTATCATTAAATTTATAAGAAAAGTGGCAAGAATATTATCTAGCTTAGATCGTTTTCTTATTTAGTCGATAGCCTCTATTAGAGAAGTATAGGTGAGTCTATGATTTTAGTAACAGGTGGAAGTGGTTATATCGGTTCACATACAGTCTTAGTTTTACTACAAGCAGGTTTTGAAGTCGTTGTACTTGATAATCTTAGTAATAGTAGTACTGTATCACTTGAACGAATTGCCCAAATCACGGGTAAAAAAGCAGTCTTTATTAAGGGAGATATTCGTAATCGCGCTTTATTGGACAAATTATTTTCTGATTATCTAATTGAATCTGTCATTAACTTTGCAGGGCTAAAAGCTGTTGGAGAAAGTACAAAAAAACCCCTTGCTTACTACCAGTGTAATGTACATGGCGCTTGTACTCTACTGGAAGCAATGAATGATGCAGGAGTTAAATCTTTTGTATTTAGTTCATCAGCAACTGTTTATGGAGAGCCTGAAACTGACTGCTATCATGAAAACTTACCAACGGGTCATCCTACCAGTCCTTACGGACGCAGTAAACTCATGATTGAAGAGATATTAAAGGATTTACAAACTTCTGATAATGAATGGAAGATTGCCATATTGCGTTATTTTAACCCTGTTGGTGCTCATCAGAGTGGTAAAATTGGAGAAAATCCGACTGGAATACCAAATAATTTATTACCGTATATCTCGCAAGTTGCTATTGGCAAACTGCCCTATTTAAATGTATTTGGTGATGATTATAATACACCTGATGGTACAGCGATGCGCGACTATATCCATGTGATGGACTTGGCAGAGGCTCATTTGGATGCGATGAACGCCATTATGAAAATTAACACCGCTAACGAGTCAGCTTTAAAGATATGGAATTTAGGTACAGGTCAGCCATATTCCGTATTAGAAATGGTAAAAGCATTTGAAGATGCCTGTGGTCATGACATTAAATATAAAATAGCTCCTCGTCGTGCTGGCGATATTGCTAAATTCTATGCCGATGCCAGTCTTGCAAAGGCAGAGCTTGGATGGACAGCAAAACTTGGATTAAGTGATATGATGGAAGATACTTGGCGTTGGCAATCAAATAATCCGAATGGGTATAATCACTTATTAAAATAATTTATATAGAACTTAGATTTTATGCTTCATAGGAGGCACTTGTGACATCATTCAAATTAAAGGCATTATTAAAGTATCCTTTTAATTCGAAGAAAAGAAAAACTTATAGAAGTACTAAAACAAAAGAAATGAAGTTCAAAAAATTTCATCGTAATGCTCCAGAGGCTTTACGAATATTATCGTCTGCATTTGAGGAATATAATAAGCATAATAAGGTTAATGTTTGGTTATCTTTTGGTACGCTATTAGGTGCTTATAGAGATAGTGCTATTATTACACATGATTATGATATTGATTTTGGGATTGATGAACAGAGTTTTTCTATGGACTTTTTGAATTTTATTGCTAATTATGATGGCTTTAAGTTAGTAAAAATATTTAAGATCCATAGTTCAAACATAGATTTAAATGATTTTATAAGTGAAGCAACACTAAGCTATAAAGATTGCGTTAATATAGATTTTTTTGTATTCAAGAATAAAAATGATAAAAAAATAGTTCATTGGTTTGAAATGGATCAAAGCTTAAGTCGAAAAAGGCATTATGAGAAATATGGGAATCAGTTACGGGTGTGTCAGTGTCAATTTACTGATTTTTCTTTATCAGAGATTGAATTTTTAGGAAATAAATTTAATGTCCCATCAGACATAGTAAAACACTTAACTGAAAGGTATGGAGCAGACTTCATGACACCAAAAAAATATAGTTATGATAATCGTCCACGTGATTTTGAAAGGTTACTTGATGATCAAAATTTAGCAACTGAGTATTATTTTTAATTTTATATTTATTGGATAATAATTCATGACAAAAGTACTGACATATGGTACGTTCGACTTACTACATTATGGTCATATCCATCTATTAGAAAGGGCAAAGGCATTAGGTAATCATTTAACTGTTGCTGTATCAACGGTTAAATTTAATCTGAGAAAAGGGAAAATATGTACTGATTCTTATGAAGAGATAGTGCCTATAATTAACTCTATTCGCCATGGTGATAAAATAATCCTTGAAGAGTGTTGGCAACAGAAAATTACTGACATTGAAAATCATTATATTGATATATTTATTATTGGTAATGACTGGAAAATGAGATTTGACTATGTATTAAAATATTGTCAAGCCCTTTATTTTCCTAGAATGGTTGGTATGTCTACAACTGAAATCAAAGAAAAACTCTCTAATAATTATATGTCGATTGACTCAAAGGAACATGACGATGAATAATTATCTAAAATATCTTAATTTAAGACAGCTTAATCGTATAAGAAGAAAACATCGTAAACAACAAAAAATGTATCAAAAAAGTTTACAACATAAAAGTTATTTGAACCAATATCTTTGTACAGATTATATAAAATTTGATGGAAAAATTGAACAGAATTTACCAATTTGGCAGCTTTGGTTACAAGGCAAAGATAACGCTCCAGAGTTGATAAAAAATTGTTTTCAAAGTGTCGAAAAGCATTGCCCAAAGAGGGATATTCAAGTCCTAACTGCTGACAATATTTATGACTATATTCAATTGCCTGATTATGTAATTGATAAATATAATAGAAGTCTTATTTCTCATACTCACTTTTCTGATATTGTGAGAGTATGTTTATTATGTAAATATGGAGGAACTTGGATAGATGGTACAGTACTACTCACTGATCAAATAGAAAAAAAGATAGAAGATGCAGAGTTTTTTTGTTTCTCTTCTCCTCAAGATAGTATTAATTATAGACTTCATTTAATTTCAAGTTGGTTTATTCATTCACAAAAACAGCACCCTTTTCTTCTAAATGTTAAAGAATCATTGTTTGAATACTGGAAAAATGAGAATAAATTGATTGATTATTTTACATTTCATTTAACTTTCAGAAATATGATTGATGCTAGTAATGAATTACAAAGGAATTGGAATGACTTGTATCATTTAACGAATGATACACCACATTTATTTAATAAAAGATTAAAAGAGAGATTTATTAAAGAAGATTTTGACTCCATACTTACTAAGAGCAATATTCATAAACTTACTCATAAGATAGGTGAAGCAGAGCAAGATTCTTATTTTTCATATTTCAGTCAACAAAAACTTTTATTACCTTAACACTTTTTAAAATATCATTATGCACACATTTTACATAGTCAGTTTAAAGTCAGACATACAACGCAGAACACACATTGAAAAGATGTTTAACTCTTTAGATATATTATTTCAATTTTTTGATGCAGTGAATAAACAAAATTTATCAGACATTCTGAACCAATATCCTATTAAATTTAAAGAAAACAGCCTTACTCAAGGAGAGCAGGGCTGTTTTATGAGTCACTATTTGCTATGGCAAAAAATGCTTGATAAAAATATACCTTATATGATTATTGCTGAAGATGATGTCATCTTGAGTCGTAAAACCCACACAATGTTAGACAATCTTGATAAAATTATGGAGCAATGTGACATACTAAAATTTGAAACGATGCAAATGCCCGTATTAGTTGATAATGATTGTGACATTATAGAAGGCATTTGTAAATTGAAGGAATTAGCATCAGAACATTGGGGTACTGCTGGTTATGTTATTACAAATGAAATGGCTAAAGAGTTGTGTCAGCGACTTTCAAAAGAATCTATTAAAAAACCTGTTGATCATATTTTGTTTGATGATGCAGTAAAAACTTATAAGATATACCAGACTATACCAGGTCTAGCAATCCAAGAAGATGTATTAAATAGAAATACCAACATGATTACGTTACACAGTTCTCTTGAAGAAGAACGGAAAAAAAGAAGACGAAAGGTTGCCAAAAATAAAGTCAGTAGAGAATTTAAACGCTTACTCAGTCAATTAAAACCAGAGTACTGGCGTTTAAAAAGAAGAGAAAAGTATATTAAAAAAAATGGGGTCATTATACCGTTTGATAATCAATCCTTAACAAAAGATGTTACCCAGTAGTATTTTAATTCAAGTTGAGACCAGAATTAGGGTGTCTGTTAATTAATAAAGCAAATTTATATATGAAAAAGAAAAAAAACGCCGTACTTATTATCAACTGTTTACAGGGTGGTGGCGCTGAGCGTTCTGTTTTAACCTTGGGTCAAGGTTTTTTTGAGTTAGGCTATGATGTTCATGTATTGCGATTTAAGCCTTTAGTAGAGTATGACTTAAATCCTAATTTACAGTATCATCTTGTCAAATTTAAACCATACAAGCTCATACCAACTGATTTAAAATATTCATTATTTGCTAAAAAAATTGATGACTATATTTTACAAAAGATTATGCAAGGTAAAGGCACTCCTGATATTGTATTGTCTAATCTTGAACGCCCTGACCGAGTGATGAGCTTTAGCAAATTACCAAATCTTCTTCACGTGATTCGTAATACAATCACTCAAGAATACCAATTAAAAACGCAGTCAAATCGTCTGGCAACTATTAAAGACTTAGTAAAAGTGTATCAATCTCACCCTTGTGTTTGTATTTCAAAAGGTGTTAAAGAAGATATGAATGCTGTTTTGGGTAAGGAGATAGAGACTCACACCATTTATAATCCCTTTGATATTACAAATATCATGCAAATGGCAAATCAAGACATTGATTTTAAAGAGCTCGGCATTAGCGATAGTAATTATATGGTTCATGTTGGTAGTTTTAAAACACAAAAAGCGCATGATTTATTATTAAAGGCGTATCGTCAATACATTGATAGTAAACCTCTTGAAGTCATTCCTTTGGTGTTGGTCGGTCAAGGCAAACTAATGGAAGAAATGAAACAGTTAGCAATTGACCTAGATATTGACAAAAAAGTAATTTTTGCAGGATTTAACAAAAACCCTTATCCATTCATTAAGCATGCTCGATTTATGGTATTATCCTCACGTTTTGAAGGATTTGGCAGAGTAATTGTCGAATCCATTGCAGTTAATACGCCCGTTATTAGTACAGATTGCCCATCAGGACCCAGAGAAATTTTACCTGACACTAACTTGGTTGAGAGTGAGAATGTTGAGGTATTAGCAAGAAAAATGGCTGAATGTACAATAAATCCAGAAAGATTTCATGTTGACTTTGATGAGCAGTTCTTGCCAAAAAATATTGCCAAACAATACATTGAGCTGATTAACGATATTAAAGAAAATAAACATATTTAATCTATTAATGCTGATTCTAGGAATGATACACGCATATGCTATTTTTAAAACCAAAATATGAAAGAAAAGCCATTCAGAGTTATAAAGAACATTTTGGCACGCTCCCAGATATTGATAGCCCCAATACATTTTGTGAAAAGCTGATTAACCGCATAAAATATAAAACTGACACCCCATTTTTTCAAGAATTGGCCGATAAATATACCGTTCGAGAATATGTAAAAGAAAAAATTGGTGATGAATATTTAATTCCATTAATAGATTGTTTTGATAATTATCAAACGGTTTTGGATAATTTAGAGCAATATAAAGGAACTGTAATTAAGCCAAACCATGGTTCAGGGATGGTTTATGTTGTCCCTCAAAAGTTAGTAAAATCTGATTACCAAGAAGCAAAGAAAAAATTTAAAAAATGGACAAGAAGAGATTTTGCAAAAAGGCATGGTGAAAGACATTATGCAAACATCCCCCGTAAGTTTTTAGTGGAGCAATTTGTTGGTAGTAGAAATATGCTTCCTGTTGACTATAAGATTCATTTATTTCGAGACATAGAAGGTGGATTTAATTATACATTAGAAACGGTTAGTGGTAGGGGCAGCAGTCAAGTTCAATCAAGCTATTTTGTTAATAATGTGACCACCAGCTCAATTGGTGATTACCAACTTTCAACGCATGAGCAAAAAAAAGTGCTTGAAGCAGTTGAGCTAAGCAAGCAGCTTCTGGGTGTATTGGAGTATGCGAGAGTAGACTGGTACATTTTAGAAAATAATATTTATTTTGGTGAAATTACTCTGACGCCAGCCGCTGGCGTTGATGAAGACATCAACAATGACTTAAATGAGATTATGGGCAGTTTTTGGCATATGTCACTTATAAAATATTAGAGACATGTACTCAATTTAGACGTGAGTTATGATAACCATCAAAATTTCAAACCCAGTCTATGCTATCTTTTTTACGATACAAAGCTTTATGTAATTCTTGTTTAAGCTTAGATTTAAGAGACTTATTTTCTGAATAGAGTTTTTTATTGATGGAAAAAGTTTCTCGATGTATCTGACTAGAAAAAGAAGGCTTTCTATCGTTAGTGAATAAAGAAAGCTTCATATCCTGAACACAAAGTGCTGGCTGTAATTGATGAATATGATAAGGTGCTTTTACCTTATTGAAAACACTCACTTCATTGATAAAAAATGGGTCAAATAGAAGATAATCTAAAGCTGGCAGGGCTTGTTGATGTTTCGTGTAGTTAATTAAATCTTGTGCCAGCTTTTTAGATATAATATATCCAGCACCTCCCAAATGCCTTTCTAATAAAATGCCAAGCTTGCGGTTATAAGCAAGCGGGATTTTATTTTGTAACATTGGGCGATATGGTTTAAAAGCTTCTAATTTAATTAAATGACACTCATCTGGAATCCAGTCATAGCTTGATAAAAAAGAGTTTGCATTTTCACCTAAGTATATATCGTCTTCAAAGATGGTTATAAAGTCAAACCCTTCATCAATGGCACGTTGCCATAAGCTAAAATGGCTGAGTAAACAGGCAATTTCACCTTCTTCAAGAACTTTTTGTTTTGAATCTAACGATAAATCAAATTTATCTAAAAAACCAAAAGAGGGTTCTATTGCATCAAAAAAATCAAAACTCACATTAGCTTTAGTAAATACGTCGTTTATATGTTGTCGTCTGGATTGTGCTTTTTTTAAGCTAATGACAAAGTTATGGCTCATGACTTTCCTTATTTGAGTTTAGCTGTTAAAAGGTAAAGGGGTTTTGTGCTTAACATTAAGATATGGTTAATCAATAAATATTGGTTTATTATCTTTTTTATAAGCCGGCTAAACAATATCTTTATCTATTAAAAATATATCAGAAAAAACTAAGTTATCAAAAATCCCTTTTGAAATAGGTGAACCATTATAAACCTTAACATCTTGTTGTTGATAGACTTCTGCCAAAAAATCAAAACTAGGTACAATGCGGTTTGTCACTGCTTTATCTAATTTACAAGGCGCTTGCTCTTTTTGATTTTCATAAAATCTTGGTTGATGGGTGTTGAGCAAATCCATGCCATGGATGTAAATGGATTTAAATCCCATTGTATATGCCAACTGGGTTGCAACAAATACTACTGTTCCTGCCTCTACAAATCCATGACGAATATCTGTACTGACACCAATTAGTTTTTTTGAACTATTGGGTTGTTTTAGCTTAATAAATTGGTTATTTACGTTAGGATGACTGAGTTTTTTTCTTATTTTTTCAAAGAAATTTGTTTTGTTTCTATTAATAGGTTTTTGGAAATTGTGAATTAAATGAATGTTATCAGAAATGGCAGTTAAATAATCAGATGCAAATTTTTGTAAATTTTCAAGTACAGATTGTGTGATAAATAGTGGACATTGACCATTGTAATATTGCATCATCAAACTAACGTTGTGTTCGATAAATCGATGGTCACTGATTACATATGCAACAGGTTGATTAAATTGATAATCAGCAAACAATTGGATACTACCATTGACAAATATGCTAGGTTGCTGACATATCTTTATCATATTTACCTGAGTAATTGAACTGCCAGACGCAAGGATATGTACGGTTTGATTCGTATCTTTAATGACTTTTTGTAGGTCAGAACTAGGAACTAATCTGTGATAGTTTAATAAGCTACTCATATAAATCCTTATTTACTGAAGCTAATCAAATTCTTTTAAGCTATTTTCAAGCTTAGCCCATCTACGATTGATTTTTTGTCTTGCTAAAGAAGGAATTATATTTAATATTTTAATGGCTGTATGATCTCCTAAAGCATCAACCAAAACCAAAATATTCTCTTTTTCATTTGTTTTTTTTACTACTATATTAAGCAAAGACGATATATCATGATTAATAATAACAATGTTATCTAACAAGTACTGCTTAAGTACATTAAGTTCGTTTCGATAAGAAGCTACTGAGTTCTTTTCGAGATAGACTTGTAAGGTTTGAGAAATACTACCATCATAATCTCTAATCGCTTCTACTACTTGTCCTTCTCCGATATTAGTTGAACATTCACCATAATATTTCGGTAGATGTTTCCAAGCATCGTTTGTATCGGGCAATCTTTTTGTTAGTCGCTTATAAGCCTTCGTTTCACGTTTGGTTTGTAAATTCTTTCTACCTTGATGAATGATTTTAATCAATTTATCTGGGTCGTTTGGGTGTATATAAACAGCACGCTCACTGCCAGAGCCAATACATTCAGCATCTGTTAAGTCAATCATGTTATACCTTATAAAATGTTGGATTAAAATTTTATAGTAATAATTTTATAGTAATGTAGTGACAAACTGAATTTTTTACGGTGCTAAACTTGCTTGAGGTATTGTTTATACATCTTCACTCGTTTTTGTTTTACCGCTTTTTCATTTATCAACTATATAAATCAAATCACTAATGAGATTTTATGTGCTTAATAATGAGTAGAGAACATATTAGTTATCTATGGCATTAATACACTATTCATATCAGTTATCTCCAATATTCTTCAATCCAAGGACTTGGTAAGACCTTACGATACCATTTTCCACCGCCACCTTTAATGGCATCATGTGGATTCACCTCACCATGAAAAATGACGATTTTTGCAGGGTTATTTGGGGTATCTGGTATGCTAGGGGCTTGCACAAAACTAAGCGGAAACGGCTTGATACAGTGATATTTAAAACTGACACACCATGATTCATCCCAATATTCTAAATGATGGTGTTCTCGCAAATAATTGGACAAGTAAGCTTGCTCATGGCGAACTTCGCCCCGAATGGTTTCAAAGTTTTGCTCAAAGTTGCTAAGCAAGTTAGGGTATTTATTTTCACCGATACTGAATCGATATACCGAACTATTACCAATCATTCTCCAAGGTTTTTTCCAATCACGGATAATCATCACGCTGTCATCATGTTTGGCTTGATGCGTAAAGAAACAATCAATATTATCAGTAATAACAATATCAATATCTAAAAATAGTGCCGTACCTTTTAAGTCGTATAATTCAGGCTTAAAAGTTGTGAGCTTTTTCCAGCCACGTTCAGGTAGATTACTGGTTAGACTTAGTTCGGGAATGGGATAGCATTTAACCTCAGGTACAATACCTGTTTCATCATCGGTCAGGCAAACCATTTGAAAGTCTAACGTCAGATTGCGAGATACCATGTTATACAAACGATTGACATATTCTGCTGGGTATTTTGTACCCCATTTCATACAGATAACATATCGCTTTTCGGTATGATTTTTACCGTCTTGTATATTTTTCATTAGTTGTCCTAAATGCTAATTTTACTTGGTAATGTTTCGTGAGTTAACAAACTCAAGGAATTGATTATAATCTAGCTTATATGCATTCTTAATATCATAGATTCTTTTAAAACGGCGGTATCCCCACATATAATGCTGGTTGTGTGGCTCAATCATCTTCTCCATTGCATCATTAAGTGCTGTTGTAGCGATAATCATATCTTTGTTGTATAACAACTCATCATTTAAATCATAACAAAAAATATCAAAACCTTTATTATCATGACGGCGAATACAGGCTAAACCAACCAAAGCACAATTTGTTTTATTAGCTAGCTTTAAAGCAAGTGTACTACTTAATACATCAATTCCAAAAAACGGAACAACCACACCACCTGAAGGATCCGGCGTATGGTCTGGCAATATAATGCTAAATCCACCTTGCTTCAGTGTTTTAAAAACAGCTTTTACACCACTGGCGTCTGTAGGGACTAAAGTTGCGTTTGATCGTTCTCTACCAGCTAAAACAAACTCATTGGATTTTTTTCCTTTGACAGGTTTGTACATAATAGTAGGTGAGCCATGTTGATTTAACCAAGCATTCATCATCTCCCATGTACCTAAATGAGGAACAATTGCCAGCATACCATTTGGGTTGTTAAGCCCACGCATTAATATATCTTGGTTATGTACCGTATGGATTTTTTTAATGGACCAGTTTGGGTGCATAGCCCAAGACTTAATTGATTCTACACTTGTTAGTGCTTGGTTTTTGATGATTTTTTTGTGTAGCTGTTTCCGTTGTCTTGAATCAAGATTGGGAAAAGCAAGGAGTAAATTACGATTGATACTGTTATGGATACTTAGACTTGGTATAAGCATCATAATATTTGCCACGAAGCTAGCAAAAGCACGTAACCAGTATAATGGAATAATTTTAAAAATATTGTAGCAATTCATACAATTTTATAATTTATAGAAAATAACGTAATTATAGCATTGTTTGAGTCATTATCTAAACTTGTGACAAATTAGTATCAATATGTGGAAATAATATTCTTGTAATAATAAATATTACACACAAGCTTGATGAACTCCTATGGTGATACAAGCATTTTATAAATACAAAATGATATTTATAAAAAAAAGGCAGATAGAAATCTGCCTTTTTTAAAAATTGCTGGTATTACTCAGCTTTAGGTTTTTCACGCAGTCTAATAGCAAGCTCACGTAATTGCTTACTATCAACTTCTGCAGGTGCCTCCGTTAATGGGCAGTCAGCAGTTTTAGTTTTAGGGAAGGCAATAACATCACGAATCGAAGTCGCGCCAACCATTAGCATGATTAAACGGTCAAGACCAAATGCTAAACCACCGTGAGGAGGTGCACCAAACTTAAGCGCATCCATCAAGAAGCTAAATTTCTCATCTGCTTCTTCTTTGCTAATACCCAGTGCTTCAAAGACGGCCTCTTGCATGTCTACTGTATTAATACGCAAGCTACCACCACCAATTTCTGTACCATTTAGCACCATGTCATATGCAACAGATAAAGCAGTTTCTGGGTTGTTTTTAAGCTCATCCACAGAGCCTTTTGGCATGGTGAATGGGTGATGCATTGATGTCCATTGACCCTCGCTTACTTCTTCAAACATAGGGAAGTCAACCACCCATAGAGGTGCCCACTCACAAGTTAGCATATCCATATCAATACCAACTTTAACACGTAACGCACCCATAGCATCGTTAACTACTTTGGCTTTATCAGCACCAAAGAATATTAAATCACCATCTGTCGCACCGGTGCGGTTAATAATTTCTTGCAATGCTTCATCACTGATATTTTTAATGATAGGTGACTGTAAACCAGACTCTTGATCAACACCATTGTTTATTTTAGTTGCATCATTTACTTTAATGTATGCCAAGCCTTTAGCACCGTAAATACCAACATACTTGGTATAAGCATCGATTTGCTTACGAGTCAGGCTATTACCATTAGGGATGCGTAGAGCGGCAACGCGGCCTTTAGGATCTTTGGCAGGACCAGAGAATACTTTAAAGTCAACATCTTGTAGTATGTCTGCAACGTCTACCAATTTAAGAGGGATTCGTAAATCAGGCTTATCAGAAGCGTAGTCACGCATTGCATCAGCATATGTCATACGTGGGAAGGTATCAAACTCTACATTCAACATTTTTTTGAATAAATCTTGAATCAAACCCTCTGTGATGTTCATGATTTCTTCATCAGATAAAAATGATGTTTCAATATCCACCTGAGTAAACTCTGGTTGGCGATCAGCACGTAAATCCTCATCACGGAAACACTTGGCTATTTGATAATAGCGGTCAAAACCAGACACCATCAATAACTGTTTAAATAGCTGTGGTGATTGTGGTAATGCAAAGAAACTACCTTGACGAGTACGAGATGGTACTAAATAGTCACGAGCACCTTCTGGTGTCGCACGAGTCAAAATTGGCGTTTCTACATCTAAAAAACCATGATCATCAAGATAACGACGGATGGTAGAAGTTGCTTTTGCTCTAAACACCATACGTTCTTGCATTTCTGGACGACGCATGTCTAAGTAACGGTATTTAAGACGAATATCTTCTGAAACGGTTAGGTTTTCATCATTTAAAGGGAATGGCGGGGTTTCTGCAGTAGCCAATACTTCGATCTCTTTTCCGAGTAGCTCAATCTTGCCACTCACCATATTAGCGTTTTCGGTCCCTTCATAACGCGCACGCACACGTCCTGTAATTTTTAATACATATTCAGAACGTGATGAATCGGCTAAAGCAAAAGCTTCTGGAGTGTCAGGATCAATAACCACTTGAAGAATACCTTCACGGTCACGCATATCTAAAAAGATAACCCCACCGTGGTCACGACGACGGTGAACCCAGCCAACGATAGTAATGGTTTGGTCAATTAATTTCTCGGTGACAGCACCACAATATTCGCTTCGCATAATTTATACCTTGATTGAAACTTTTAGTTAAAATAGTAAAATAAAATTTAAACCGCCATTATGCCTTTTATGTGCTTTTGATACAATATCAAAGCAATAAAAAGAATGTAAAATATAGTGACTAAGCCCCATAATTTTGATTATCAGGCATCCATACTTGAAATAAGCCGAGATGAACAGATATAAAACAAAATAAAGTCTGTTATAGACACTGATTAATTTTATAAAAAAAGGAAAATTATGTTATTTCATTCATCTAAAACAACAAGTGAATTAAAACTCATTCATTTAAATCAAAATCAAAAAGAACGCCGAGAAGCTTTGCTTAAATCAATGAAAGCAGATGATAAGCAAAAAGGGCTCTCATTGCTTAAAAAGTTAATTGAAAAAAAAGCAAAAGAAAAAGTTAAAAATAAATTAAAAAAAGATAAAACTCAAAAACTAAAAGCCTTTGTTTTAGATTTTGATGGTGATATGAAAGCCAGTTCAATACGTCAATTAAGAGAAGAAGTGAGTAGCCTTATTAGCATTGCCAAAAAGGATGATGAAGTTGTTTTGCGCCTTGAATCTCCAGGCGGTATTGTGCATGCTTATGGGTTAGCGGCAGCACAGTTGGCTCGCTTAAAAGAGGCAGGAATCAACTTAACCATTTGTGTCGATAAAGTTGCTGCCAGTGGTGGTTACATGATGGCATGCGTTGCCGATAAAATCTATTCTGCGCCTTTTGCGGTGGTTGGTTCAATTGGTGTGGTAGCACAAATGCCAAATTTTAATAAGCTATTAAAAAATCATGATGTAGATTATGAGCTTTTTACAGCAGGAGATTTTAAACGCACGGTTACTGTATTGGGTGAAAATACCGATGCTGACAAAGCAAAATTTCAGGAAGAAATTGAGCAAACCCATCAACTATTTAAAGACTTTGTTAATACGTATCGTCCAAGCCTTGATATTAAAAAGGTTGCAACAGGTGAGCATTGGTATGGTGAAGATGCCATTCAATTGGGTTTGGTTGATGAAATTAAAACATCGGATAGCTATTTATTAGAATTAATGGAACACAAAAACGTTTATGCCCTGCATGCGCATAAAAAACCAACATTGGCAGAAAAACTGGGTTTAACTGAAGCCAGTGAGGTAGCTGTAAGTAAAGCAATGGATAAAATACCAGAAGTGATTTCAAAAATTGAACAAAGTATTCATTTAAAATAAGCTATTAAAATAATTAACCGTTAGAGCGATAAAGAGAGAATTAGCCATGACAAAACCGACACTGTTTATGATAAAAATTGGTGCTAAACCACAAGGTAGATTGATTGAGCAGCATGACATCTTTTTTGGCATGGCTAATCAAATTAGTGAGTTGATTCCTGCGGTTAATAGACATTGGGCAGAAGTGGCAGGTAAGTGGCATTTTGACGCTTATCGACCAGTTACAGTGGTTGATGGATATAAAATTGAATGGCAAAAACAAAAATCAACCGATGACAATGGGCTTAAGCTGTTTTTTATTAACCTTGGTGGCTATTTACCAAATGAGTTTGAGGAGTTTCATCACAAGTTGTTAGTGGTTGCTAACACGCAAGCAGAAGCTGTTAAAAAAGCGAAACAAAGTCAGTTTTATCAAAGTTATACCTGTGTAGAGGAGGGCAGTCAAGCAATTGCGACCTCTCATGTGGATGATAAAATGCAAGTAGATGTTGATGATATTTATGATGTTAATGGCTTGTTATCGCATGGCGCATTAAAAATTACCCCTTTAAAAGACAAACAAGTTGAGCAAGATAAATCAGTCATTGGCTATATCAGCTTAAAATCTTTTAAATAACAGGTTGCCTAAAATGCCATATAAATATTAAGCATTTATATTGGTATTACACATTAAGCTATAGGCAATAAAATGTGAATGTGCTATCTTTACACTCATAGAAGATAAATTTTAAAATTTAGCAAAGCAAATTAAGCAGTCTTTGGATTTTTGCTATGAGTAGTATTCGTCCTATTAAACATGCTAGGCATTTTGTATACAATGTTTTACAAAACAATCAGTATGATTCTTTCTTTAGTCGATATATTGACTATTTCTTAATATTTCTTATTATCACGAATGTCATTGCAGTTATTGCAGAATCAGTAGATGTTTGGTATTACCCCAATCAAATTTATTTTGATGTGTTTGAAGACTTTTCTTTAATTGTTTTTAGCATTGAGTATTTGTTACGTATTTGGTCAGTGATTGAAGAAAGACCAAGCAAGCCCAGTTGGGGGCAAAGGTGGGAGTGGGCAAAAAGTCCAAGTGCGATTATTGATTTATTGGCAATTTTACCAAGTATCTTAAACTTCTTTGTTGTTATTGACTTAAGGTTTTTACGTATTTTACGTCTCTTTAGACTGCTTAAGCTAACCCGTTACTTTGCCTCCATGCGTATCTTGCTTACCGTATTAAGTAAAGAAAGAGGCTCATTTCAAGCCGTTATTTTTATCTTATTTATTATGATTGTGCTTGCTTCAAGTGGCATTTATGTGGTGGAAAATCACGCCCAACCAGAACAGTTTGAATCCATACCCAAAGCCATGTGGTGGGCTGTTGTTACCTTAACAACGGTCGGTTATGGTGATGTCATCCCAATTACTACAGCAGGTAAAATTTTAGGTGCGGTTATTACAATTTTGGGTGTTGGTTTAGCGGCATTGCCAGCTGGTATTTTAGCATCCGGTTTAGCCAATGAATTAGCGCAACGTCGTGAAGAAATGGAACAAAACTTTAGAGAGCTTTTGCTGGATGAAGATGTCGATTTAGTACAGAACCAAGCCCGTGTTGAGGCGATCCGATGTGAGCTGGGCTTGGCAAAAGAAGCTGCACAAGATATTTTACTGCAAGTTATTCGAGAACAACGGCTAGAAAAACGAGAAAGAGCCGTTGAAAAAAAGAAAAACTTTTGTCCTCATTGTGGTGAATCGTTGCATTAATATTAGTACCAAAGTCGCGCAACCTACTAGGGCTTAAGCGTATTAATCTAACTTTAAATTTAAATTGGTTATCCCCAAAAATAACTTATGTGAGTTTGGTACTCATTTCTTTAGCAACGCTTTGTAAGCTTTTTGGATCAAAACTGTCTATTGGTTTTTTTGTTTCTTCAAAAAACCAATCATCATTTACTTTTTTAATGGTTGCTGCCCACAAGGTATGGCAATTATTTGGTAAGTTTGCAAATAGAGTGGTCATTGCTTGATTTGCATTTTCATCATCTAAATTAACTTTCCCATTTTCAACTTTAGCTAATGCATCACCCGTATATGAAGAAACAATGAATACAATTTGTTGAATATCACTTGCTAGCTTGTCTAAACGGAGCTCAATTTGCTCTAAATCTTTTTTTAAGTCTAGATTGTCAATGGGCTTATCTGGGCGGTGCCCGTGTAAGTCATCACCTTTATGACGAATCGCTTCAGAATGGTCTCTTAAATTTTTATACCAAATCTTTTCTACGCATTCATGCTCACTGTCAAATAACAAACAAGCAATATCTATATCCATTGGATGCGTCTGCTTTTTAAACTTGTTAATAAGCCCTTTTTTTTGAACCTTGGTGTAAGTGAACTCCATTGAGAAATATAAAGTATTGCTAAGCCCCATAGACTTTAGACTCATTAAAGGGCTTTTATTTGAATGATATGTTGGCATTATTGGTTTCTTCTTTGTATCGGCTATTGGCGTTATTGATTTTCTATTGCTTGGTTAAACACAACTTGACTTAAGATTTCTGGTTCAATAGATTTTAAATCATCGCCAAAACCTCTTAGCCACCAAACCAGTTGTGAGGTGAGATTAACGGTTGCATTTATGGTCATGGTTTCATCTTCATTATAAGATACTTGTTGATCTTGACTCAGCTTGCTTTCGGTTAAATGTTTAGCGGCCTGAGCGTTGAGTCGTAAAGATATTTTAGTATTTTTACCTTTGCCAGGCAATTGGCTTAAAATCGGGTCATTAAAGCCCATTGCACCACTTTGTAGGTGCTTGTTTAAATCAAACCCAACAGGGGTTGTTGCGTTTTCTTTTAAAATTTCTACTTTATAAAACCGGTGTAAAGCAAATGAGCGAATCACATTTTCTTGATCTTCTACTTTGGTAGCAAGCAAATATAAAATGACGCCACGCTGGATAATTGCCAGTGGATTAAGCTGGTATTCTATAGCGGTTGTTTTATCTCGACCTTTATAGCTGGCTAAAATACGTTTTTTGGTAAATACAGACTGATAAATGTAGTCTTTTACTTTGCTATCTATGTCTGGTGCAATCAAAGGCTGTGTAGCGGGTTCAATACGGACACGATCTACCCATGTTTGGCTTGCTTTGTTATCTGTTAATTGTTTTCTGGCAAGGTTAAACCATGGGGTAAGTTCTTGTAAAATAGAAGGAGGTAATAATTGTGACAAGTTAGCCTGTACCATGCCAAAAGCAACGGCTTGTGATAAGTTCATGTTAGGGAAGCTTTCTTGTGGGGCATTATTTTTCCATCGCCAGCCTTGCGGGTTAGCATTGTTTTTTTCTAGAGGAAATCTTTTAGCTAACGAATTTAAGTCTCTTTGTATTGTGCGTATGTTGACATTAATGCCCAACAATTTAAGGTTTTCTAAAATCTGTACAGTACCTATCCATTTAGTGCGTTGTAATTGCGACAAAACCTGCCATTGACGTGCAGTTGTATTGGCACTGGTTTTATTATTTGTGTCAGTACCTTGGTTTGCTTCTGTTGTTGGTAGGGGTTTTTCTAAATTAGACATAATGGTTATGTTGCTAGCTGTTTAAATACGTTAGAAAATTTAGCATTTATCATCGCATGAATTGTATAAACTAGCAAGCCAGCTTAAAGTTAAGCTGGCCTGTTTTATGGTATAACTGCTTTGGGTTGTTTGTTAACCAAACTGCGTTACACGTTTTGGTACAGCGGCTAAAAACTCTGCTCTTGCCGCTTCATTTGTTTTAAACTCACCTAGCATCGCTAAACTGCGAGTGGTTGACTGTTGCTTACTAACACCACGCATCATCATACACATATGAGCAGCATCCATCACTACCGCAACGCCACGGCAACCTGTCATTTCCTCAATTGCATTTGCAACTTCTTGTGTCAAGTTTTCCTGTATTTGTAAGCGACGAGCAAACATGTCAATAATTCTGGCAACTTTTGATAAACCCAGTACTTTGCCATCTGGTAAATAGCCAACATGAGCAACACCATAAAAAGGTAGAATATGATGTTCACATAATGAATAAAACTCAATATTTTGTACTAATACGAGTTCATCATTGTCAGTGGGGAAAACAGCGCCGTTAGCTACCTCTTCAAGGCTCTGTTTATAACCACGTGTTAAGTACTCAAATGCCTTGGCAGAACGCTCTGGTGTGTCCACCAAGCCTTCGCGTGACAAATCTTCACCAGTTGAAGAAATAAGTTGACTATATAAATGTGCATTAGGGTGAGGTATTTGTGTCATGATAAAATTTTAATAATTAAAAAAACTATAGCTTACCGTTTAAACAAATTTTGTAAAGTGATTTTACGAAAAAATAGGGTAATTTACAATTTTAAGGAAGTTTAGTTTACAAGTGTACATTTAACTTGCTGTTAGGTATAATCTCTAAAAATTAGAGACATATTAAGTTAATAAGGAGTAATTATGTTATTACAAGGTAAAAGATTTGTTGTAACTGGTATCGCAAGTAAGCTTTCAATTGCCTGGTCTATTGCTGAGGCCTTACACCGTGAGGGTGCCTCACTAATTTTAACGTATCCAAATGATAAAATGAAAAAACGAGTGGATATGGCTGCTGCGGCGTTTAATGCCGATTTAGTATTAGAATGCGATGTGGCAACTGATGAGTCCATTAATGATTGTTTTGATAAGGTTCGTGAACATTGGGGTAATGAGAAAAATGGTGAGGCAGCCGGTATTGATGGTGTTGTGCATGCAATTGGTTTTGCACCGGCAGACCAACTAGATGGTAATTTTGCAGAAGTTACGACCAGAGAGGGTAGCCAAATTGCACATGATATTTCTGCTTATAGCTTTGTTGCCTTAGCAAAAGCATCACGTGATTTGTTAACCCAGCGTCAAGGTTCTTTGTTAACCCTCACTTATGAAGGGAGTATTTCGGTATTACCCAACTATAATGTTATGGGCATGGCAAAAGCGAGTTTGGAAGCAAGTGTCCGTTACCTTGCGGCATCTATGGGTGGTGAAGGTATTCGTGTAAATGCCATTTCAGCAGGCCCTATCAGGACACTTGCAGCCAGTGGCATTAAATCATTTAGAAAAATGTTAGACATTAATGAAAAGATTGCACCATTGCAGCGTAATGTTAGCCAAATGGAAGTGGGAAATGCCGCTTTATTCCTATTATCTCCTTGGGCTTCGGGTATTACTGGTGAAATTCTTTTTGTTGACGCAGGCTTTAATACCGTTGCTATTAGCGAACAACTTATGCAAATGGAAATGAGCGAGTCTTAATTAGCAATATAGATGGTTAAGAAAAGTTTTTAGTAATGTTGTACTAAATTTATTAATGATAATCATTAGTTATATTAAGCGATGTTTAACACTTAAAAAGTTTAGTCTCCTTAATAATACAAAGTATAATTGGCTGGCAGTATAAAAATAGATGCAAATTATGTATGGATGTATGACTTTTATGTGTTACATTAAATCTTGTTAACGAAAGATTAACCAGATTTATATGCAGTATTATTAATATTTCTGTTTTTAATTATATAAAAAAGAACTAAATTAATTTAATAGGACTTAGCATGAAAACTAAATTAACCAGAGTGCCATTAATAAGTGTGATTGCTGGTGCTTTTGCATTGGCAGGTTGTACTAACTCACTTAGTGAGGGTATTACAGCACAAGGAACAGTTGATCCAAGTAATCTTGTGTTTCCTGAGCTTAATGATGCGTGGCAATTAGAAGGGCAGTTCCCAAATATTGAGAACATGACTAAAATTAAACCAGGTATTGCAAAGGACGAACTTTATCAGCTCATTGGTCGTCCTCACTTTAGCGAAGCTCAATATTCGCATGAGTGGGACTACATTATGAAGTTTTATAAAGATGATGACAGTGTGCAGATTTGTCAATATAAAGTCATTTTTGATGAAAATTTTAAAGGACAAGAGTTTTATTGGCTACCAACCGATTGTGCTAAGTACTTAGTGGCTAAAGCACCAAATTCTGAAGTCATTCATGAAAAAATCGTCTTAGATGCTGATGCCTTATTTAAATTTGATAAGTCAGATTCACATAATATGTTGCCAGGTGGGCGTGAAGAGCTCGACAGATTAGCAGATAAAATTCGTGAATATGGTTTACAAGGTGAAGTACGTTTGCATTTAACAGGTCATACAGACCATAAAGGCAGTGAAAAGTATAATATGACTTTATCACAAAACCGTGCAAATACGGTGTTGGCTTATTTGTCTAATCAAGGTGTCAATGCCGCAGCGATGTCAGCCAGTGGCGCAGGCGAACAATATCCTATTAAACAATGTTCGGCTCACTTGCCACGCCAGCAAGAGATAAATTGTCTACAACCAAACAGACGTGTTGAAGTTGATGTTTTGATTTATAAATAAGCATTAAAATATTCCAAAAAGCGAATACTCAAATGAGTGTTCGCTTTTTTTATTCCAATAGGTTTTACAATTAACAAAATCCCTTGAAAAAATAAGTGTTTGCCACTAGAATTGCTAAGTTGCTTTTTTATGAAAATTTGTAACTATTCTGTAATTTTTATTTAGCAATAACGATAGAACTTTTATGCTTTATTTATTTCAGCATTATCTTTAAGAAGTTTCACTCAAAATGTGGAATGACCGCTGACATTTTTATAGTTGCCTATGGCACCATCTATCAGACATAGGCAATGTCTGACTGATATCAAGCAGTCTAAAGTATTTCTTGTCATACAAGTTTTTGGAGGTCTGAATGACACAACAACCAGCACAAGATCGTTTAGTACATGAAAGTGACGATCTACAGGAGTTTACCTTTCCTCAAGGTACAGTTAAGGGATTAGTTTTAACATCAATTTTCGCTATTATTAGCTTGATACTATATCAAGTGCTGCCTTTTGATATTAATGCAAATAAAGGTTTGGCATTGTTATTTTTTATTGGTGCGTTATGGCTAACAGAAGCCATGCACGTTACCATTACAGCAATATTAGTGGTTGTTATCAGTGCTTTTTTGGGCATACCAGAAATTGATGCACCTACGTCACTTAAAAACTTTGCCAACCATTTAATCTTTTTATTTTTGGGTGGTTTTGCTTTGGCGGCCGCTCTACACGTGCAAAAGCTAGATAAAAAAATTGCACTTAAGCTTATTAGCATGTCTGGTGGTAAGTTAGGGAATGCTGTTTTTTTAGTTTTTGCAGTAACAGCCTTTTTATCTATGTGGATTTCTAATACTGCAACAGCGGCGATGATGTTACCTTTAGGTTTAGGTTTATTGACTCAAATTGACAAAGAAAATGATAGAGGTACTTTTGTATTTGTATTATTAGGTATTGCTTATTCTGCTAGTTTAGGTGGCTTAGGTACTATTATTGGTTCGCCTCCTAACGGTATTGCTGCCGAAGCACTCGGTATTGATTTTGCTGAATGGATGAAGTTTGGTATCCCAGTTATGCTGGTATTAATGCCAATACTATTGGGTGCTATGTATGTCATACTTAAGCCAAATTTAGGTCAAAAAATTACAGCATCTCCTTCAGATAATATCCCTTGGACACGCAGCCGTATTTTAACTATGATTGTATTTATTACAACTGCCTTTTTATGGATTTTCTCTAAGCAAATTAGTGGGTATTTAGGTGGTATCGCTAAATTTAATACGGTGATTGCACTTAGTGCTATTGTTGCTGTGGTTGGTTTAGGACTGGCTAAATGGAGACATGTATCGGATAATACTGACTGGGGCGTATTAATGCTTTTTGGTGGTGGTATTGCACTGTCAAATATTCTAAAAGTTTCTGGTGCTTCCAAAGTATTGGGTGAATCTGTTGCAAACATGTTGTCAACTTCACCAGTGTTATTGGTCATGCTAGTAATTGCTGGCTTTATCATCTTCTTAACCGAGTTTGCTTCAAACACGGCGTCTGCAGCTTTGCTAGTACCTGTATTTGCAGCAATTGCAACTGAAATGGGCTTACCGCAAGAAGTTCTTGTACTGATTATTGGTATTGGTGCATCGTGTGCATTTATGTTGCCAGTTGCAACACCACCAAATGCCATTGTTTTTGGTACAGGCTTAATTAAGCAACGAGAAATGTTACGTATTGGTATTGTTTTAAACATTATCTCTATGGTTATTGTTGGCTTATGGGCTTATTTCTTCTTGGTGTAATATCCAGCATGTTTTGAGCAAAAAACCGATGTATGATGATACATCGGTTTTTTTTGGTTATTAAAGGTTAATTAATGTAGCTTATGCTTTAGTTTTAGTGAGTTTTCTAAAAATCCAACCATACCCAGCCATTTTCTAGCCATTCCATAATGGTTAGTTTATCCATGTCATTAAGTTGTTGATAGCCTAAACAACAGCCATCTGCTAATTGTTGTAGTAGGCTTATTTGATTTGCTGATAAATCAGTTAACTCTTGCCCATTGGCGTATATGGTGATGATGTCATTTGTTGTTGAATAGATTAAACGGCTGTTATAATCAATTTTTAATGTTGCGCCAGCTTGCAGTTGTGCCATCACATCATCTGCATTTAAGGTTTCTTCCGGTATTAAAATATCATATTGTCGTTTACTAACGGATTCTGCCACCGATTGTGTTAATAGATCATCTCCAATAGGGGAGTTTAGTAATTCAATTAGTTGAGATTTAATATGATTGATACTGTCCTTTTTTAACGCTCCAGAAGGCTGTAAGTTTTGTTCAAGTAACATGGGTGTAAAAATACTTGGTTCACTGGTGGCAACATCTGCAAGGCTATCTAAAATTTGCATGATATTGGGTCGTCTAAACCCAAAAGAAAAAGTTAAGCAATCATCTTGTGCAACGCCAAAATGTGATAGTTTGGGAGGCACATAAAGCACATCACCAGGTTCTAACACTTCATCAAAAATAATGTCACCCATGTCATCAAAAATTCTAATCGGTTGATTGGCAACAAATTCGGTATTTTCATCACAATACTTACCCAATTGCCAACGTCTGTGACCATAACCTTGTGCTAAAAACACATCGTAATCATCATAATGTTTACCGACAGAGCCACCCACGGGTGCATAAGAAACCATAATATCGTCTCTTTGCCATTGTGGGATAAAATCAAATGCTTGCCACAAGCTAGCAAGGTCGGGTGACCATTGCTCAAGGTTTTGTACAAGCGTTGTCCATAATGGTGGCAGGTGACTAAAGTCAGCTTCTGTTAAGGGGCTATTTTTTAATGTCCAGTTAAAATGGCTTTCTAACACAGGTTCTTTAATGTTTTGTTTTGGTGTTTGTGTAATTAGGCGAGATGAAACCTCATCTTCTAGTGCAAGCCCCAAAATATCTTCTGGTTCGAATATATCTATGAGTTGCGGTAGTCCATTTTTAATGAGTAATGGTTTTTTTTGCCAATAGTTTTCTAAAAAATCTTTTGGGCTTATGTTGTTAGGTAAACAATAGGGAATATGCATATTTATCTCAATTTTATTTCAATTTTTTATGGAACTATATACTTATCAATTAATATTAAAGGGTATTATAAACCTTAATGGTGATTAACTATAGCGTATTAAAACGATGACTTGTTATTTGCAATAAAAACGCCATGTTGGCATGCAACATGGCGCTGTATTTTTTTAAAATGATACTAATTATATTGATTTATAGTTTAGCAATTAATGCTTCAATCGCTTTAGCTTGTTCTGCTGCATTACCAATATAGGTTGCCGGTGTTAGGTTGCGTAGGCGTACTTTATCTTCTTCACTAACAGCACTGAGCTCATCACTTTCTACAAAGTTTAGCATTGCTTCACGTGTCATGGCATTACCACGAGTTAATGCTTTAAGTTTTTCATATGGGTTTTCTACACGATAACGACGCATAACGGTTTGAATCGGTTCTGCAAGCACTTCTTGAGCATTGTCTAAGTCTTCTGCTAGGCGAGTTGGGTTAACCTCTAGTTTACTAACCCCTTTTAAACATGCGTCATAAGCAATCATACTTTGCGCAAGACCCACGCCAATATTACGTAACACAGTAGAGTCCGATAAATCACGTTGCATGCGACTGATTGGCAGTTTTTCACCTAAATGAGCCAGCATAGCATTTGCAACACCTAAGTTGCCTTCTGAGTTTTCAAAATCAATCGGGTTAACTTTGTGTGGCATGGTTGATGAGCCAACTTCACCTTCTTTTAGCTTTTGTTTAAAATAACCAAGGCTAATGTACTGCCAAACATCTCGGTTAAAATCAATCAGCACAGTATTGTATCGGCGTATGGCATCAAATGCTTCTGCAATATAATCGTGCGGTTCTATTTGGGTGGTATATGGGTTAAATGTTAAACCAAGGCGTTTGGTAATAAAGTCTTGTGCATGTGCTTGCCAGTCAATATCTGGGTAAGCAGATAAATGCGCATTGTAGTTACCAACAGCGCCATTAATTTTTCCTAAAAGTTCAACGGCTTCAAACTGCTTAATTTGACGAGCAAGACGATAAGCGACGTTTGCCATCTCTTTGCCTAAAGTGGTTGGACTGGCTGTTTGACCATGTGTACGAGATAACATAGGTTGATCTGCGTGTGTTTTAGCAAGGGCAATAATGCTGTCATTAACTTGATTAAGTTTGGCTAAAACTACCTCACGACTGTCTTTTAACATTAACGCATAGCTTAGGTTGTTGATGTCTTCTGAAGTACAAGCAAAATGGATGAACTCAAGGCTATCTACCAATTTTTCATTACCACGGAACTTATCTTTAATAAAGTATTCAACTGCTTTAACATCGTGGTTAGTGGTGCTTTCAATATCCTTAACTGCTTGCGCATCAGCCTCACTAAAATTATTAACAATGTTATCTAAAAAGGCATTTGTTTCATCATCAAAAGCGTCAAGCTCTTTAATATCTGCGTTATCAGCTAATGATTGTAACCAACGAATTTCGACAGTGACACGTGCCTTTATCAAACCATATTCTGATAAATGTTCACGTAAGCTGTCCGCTTTTGAAGAATAACGACCGTCGATAGGAGAGAGTGCAGTTAAAGCAGAAAAACTCATAATTTAGTACCTTAATTTATTTAAATTGGGATAAACAACGGGAAACAAATTTCATCAATATTGTAACAGAAATAGGCGGTTTGTTTTGAGCAATTTGTGAGCGTTTAACCATAAAAAAAACTGGCATATAATAAAATATGCCAGCAGTTTATAACTTATATAAGCTTAGTAATTAATAAGCCATTAGCGCGGTGCGTTGATAGTTTGAATAACGCCACCACCTAAGCAAACCTCATCAATATAAAATACAACAGATTGACCTGGGGTGACCGCGCGTTGTGCGGTATCAAAAACAACTTTAATTTGTGTGCCATCGTCATTAGTTGCAAATACTGTGCACTCTTGGTCTGGCTGGCGGTAGCGTGTTTTTGCCATGCACTTTAAGCCTTGTTTGCTAAACAGTTGGGGTGGGGCGGTGCATTCTACCCAGTCAAGCTTGTAAGCTGTTAGCTCATTGCTCATCAACATTTTATGTTCGTGACCTTGTCCAACAATCAGTCTATTTTTGTTTAAATCTTTTGCAAGTACAAACCAAGGTTCTTCTGGTCGATTTTTTACACCGCCAATACCGATACCACCACGTTGCCCTAGGGTGTAATACATCAAACCATCATGTGTGCCTATTTTAATGCCATCATCGGTGTAAATATCCCCTTTTTGGGCGGGTAAATATTGTTGCAAAAAGTCTTTAAATCGTCTTTCTCCAATAAAACATATGCCTGTAGAGTCTTTCTTTTTAGCCGTTATTAAATCATATTCTTCCGCAATTTTGCGTACAGCAGGTTTTTCTAGCTCACCAACAGGGAATAATGTTTTAGCAATTTTGTCGCCACCAACGGCATGCAAAAAGTAGCTTTGGTCTTTATTACCATCTAAACCACGCATTAAATGAGCAACCATGGTGTTATTTTGGTTTTTATAGTTGGTGCTTCTTCTTGTATAGTGCCCCGTTGCAATATAGTCTGCGCCTAATGTGAGTGCATAATCTAAAAATGCTTTAAACTTAATTTCTTTATTGCATAAAATATCAGGGTTAGGGGTGCGACCTGCTTTATATTCTGCTAAAAAGTGCTCAAAAACATTGTCCCAATATTCCATAGCAAAATTTGCAGTATGTAATTTCATCCCGATTTTATCTGCAACGGCTTGTGCATCAGCAAGGTCATCCATGGCGGTGCAATATTCTGTGCCATCATCTTCTTCCCAGTTTTTCATAAACAAGCCTTCAACCTTGAATCCGGCTTGTTTTAACAAAACAGCAGAAACAGAGGAGTCCACACCACCAGACATGCCAACAATGACCCTGACTTTACTCGGATTTGGGATGTCTGACAGCTTAAGTGCCTGGTATGCGGATATGATTTGTGTGTTTGGCTGAGTATTGTGGTTGCTCATAAAAGTAAAATCGCTAATAAAATTATTAAATCGGGTTTGAGTAAGATAGTGCTTAATACTATGATATGATAAGGCTTAACTAAAAAATAACAACTGTTTTATAGGTTTAAATAATTTTAACTTTTTGGATAATGTATGATAAAAATAGGGCAGGGTATTGATGTTCATGCCTTTTATGATAATGGCACACAAAATCAATTTGTTACTTTGGCAGGTTTGCAAGTACCCCATAAGTACAGTTTAAAAGCACATTCTGATGGTGATGTGGTATTGCACGCTTTGGCAGATGCTTTACTGGGTGCGATGGCAATGGGTGACATTGGGCAGCACTTTCCTGATACAGATGAAGCGAATGCTGGTTTAGATTCTCGCTATTTATTGCGTGATGTTTATGCCTTAATTAAAAGTAATGGCTATATACTAGGCAATGCAGATATTACCATTATGTGTGAGCGTCCTAAAATTTTACCACTTAGACAAGCAATGCGAGAAAACATTGCTAATGACTTACAAACAGATATAGCAAATATCAGCGTTAAAGCAACAACGACAGAAAAACTGGGATTCACGGGTAGGCAAGAGGGGATTATGGTTTCTGCAGTTGTGCTACTAACTAAAGCATAGTTAACCTAACTGGTATTTATAATTTAAGTGATTGGCTTGCAATCATAAAGTTAATCCCTATATCTAATCTACATGCAAATTTACACAAGCTTTGATATTTTTTATTTTAATCGTTGGAGAAAAAAATGAGCGAACAAAACAATACAACACAAAATGTTGAGCAAACCATTCGTGACCAAATTAAAGAGCATAAAGTACTGCTTTATATGAAAGGCACACCACAGTTTCCGCAATGCGGTTTTTCTGCTCGTGCCGTGGAAGTATTGACCAAGGTTGGTCGTCCTTTTGCTTTTGTTAACATTTTAGAAAATCCAGAAATTCGTGCAACATTGCCAAGCATTGCCAATTGGCCAACCTTCCCACAATTGTGGATTAATGGCGAGTTGATGGGTGGCTCTGATATTATTTTAGAAATGTATGAATCAGGCGAGTTACAGCCACTAATCGAAGAACACAGCCCAGCTGTCGATTAAGCTTTAAAATAGCTATATTCGATTAAAAAACCTCAATCAGTTTTGATTGAGGTTTTATTTTTTAAATTAAATTATTTTAATGTAGTAGGGTGCTTAAAACGCATACAACATACCTATGGTGGTTGATGCGCTTACACGGCTATCTACCATTGGGCTGTCATAAACCTCATCTGGGTTGTATGCCACTTTTTGGTTAAAAAACAAGCCCCAATCTTGATTGATGTCATAGTTTACACGCAAGCCAGTATAGGGATGAAAGCTGCTATCAGCTGAGTATTGATTAATGCCTGTTTTGGCGGCTTCTTTTTTACTTACGCCATAATAATAGTCGTTAAAGTCATCATTTTGCCATTGAACGCCTAAAGATGGATAAATTGTTAAGTTGCCTTTATTTAATTTGGCTAAATATTCTAATTTGCCAATTGTGCCGCCACTTTTATCCATAACATCGCTCATAGCTTGACCACGAAACGCACCATAAGGGGTAATGCTCATGTAACTGGCACCAGCAAAAACGCTGGCATCACGTTTTTCTAGCTTTTTAAAATTTCCTTCGGCATTATCTGGGTCATAGCTGCCGCCACCATATTGTGCAAAAACAGACAACTCATTATTACTATTTTTAATAAAGTTGTAGCCAAGTTGGTTGCCACGTGCATAAATGGTGTTATTGTCGTAAAAAAAGGTTGGTACCACAGTTATATTGTTGTCATAATCTTTATAGCCAGTATCGCTATAATGCGCATTAACGCCAACTTGCAACTTGCCATTTTTTTCTTGTTGTAAGGTTTGGGCATTTGCGATGTTTATTAAACAAGCTGTTGCTGTTAATGCAAATATTGTGGTTGAAAATTTCATGACGAGCTCCTGTGTATGTTATCTACAAATATAACGATTGTTATCAGTATAAGTTAATTATTGATTTGTGGCTATATGTTAGCAAGTTGATATTGTTTGTTTAATGTATATATACTTTTTGCGTGCCCAAACCCGTTGGTTAGTTTTCGTATAATATATATTATGTTAAATAATATGTGTATGCACTTTTATGCTTATCTTACCCACTACTCATGGATGTTCATATAATTTTTCTTACCAAAAGCTGTTGGTGAATTTGGAACTAGAACTGAAAATTTCTTAGATATTGTTTTAAAAATGATATTCTTAAGCATGATATTACTTTATGTATTAACACAAATATTATGATTTAAAAAAATACTTCTTTAAACTAGACTAGCTAAGATTTAAAGCAACTAAATAATATGTTTGTATTAGATGGAAAACAGAAATCCATACCATTTAAAAATCCACATAACTAATGTATTTTTAGGAAGTTCAAAAAATGTATTAATCCTTAAAAATACGATTTGAAGTGCTAAGTCAATTATTACTCAAAACTCACCTCAGCTATGGTAACAATAATGCAAGAATTTACCTTCTTTTACCATACAATGCTTTCTTGTAGTTGAGTTTTTTGAATCTGCTTAGTAATCGGTTTTTAAAATCAGTTTTACTTCTTTATCTGTCGTTTTTAATTCAGAGTCAAAAATGATGGTAAGAGGAAAAAAACTAGATGAAGTAATAGAAAAAGAATGACAGATTATGCTTGTAGAAGGTTATGAGCACTCCCCTATTTCAAACAGTAGCTCGCATAAACGATTGTTAAATAAAGCTTATATCAATGGCGGATTAAGTACACTGAGTACACCTGACAGAAAAAAATTGATTAAAAAATATATTTTTAACAAATACAACCGCTTGGCTTTAATAGTAAAGAAAAGCAACTCTATGTTAACAAAAAAACAAGACAAGCTTTTGTAAATGATAACAAAAGACTAAAAGCCAGAGTTGCTGAACTTGAAAATCAATTAAACCAAAACACAGACTTTATGTATTTCGCATGGTGTTATGTATGGTTAGATTTTATGTTTAACAGCTTCATTCATTGTATCGTTTTTTTTAACATAACAATGTGCTGGGCAAAAGCCCCAGCTTTGCTAGCTTGAAAAGCAAGCTATTTGGCTTGCTCACTTCTTCCATAACATGGAAAAAACCGATCATATGCAATTTCAATAAATGTGTTAGGGCTAACGCCATCCATAAAAACAACTTTATCCTTAACATCAAACAAATAAAACACAATACCTGTATTATTTTTGCATAATACAATTGAATTCTCAGTTATGGGTAGGGAAGCCATACCATAGGTTCCTTCAATAGGCTCTTCTTTTATATTTAATTCTTCCCAAGCATCCTCTTTAAACAATTTAACTAATTTATTTAGCTTCTCTTTATTAAAATTATAATCATAATACTCGCCACTATAAAAATTATATGAATTTGGATAGCCTGGTGTGTAAACGCTGTCAGGCTCTGCTAAAAAATTTTTTATTAGCAAACCTTGAGACTCAAACCAATCAAGGTTTGCCTTTACGCCAGCTCTTGCTTGTTTCAGCTCATCTGGCTCAGGGATTGTTAATGAGTAAAAAATATAAGCTGCACCAGCGATATTTATAAATATTATTAGATATTCAAAAAACTTTTTCAATTTATTAAGACCTATTTAAATGTGCCTATTTAGCTACAAACCAACCACTGGCTTGATTATATTCAAAACCCCAGTTTTTAGTTGATGCAAGCTTGCCCTTAGAGCCACCTGTAGCAATGCCGCCAACTTTTGCTAAAGTAGACCCGCTAATCTCAATTCCAACGGCAGAGGATACGACTCTGCCATATTTATCGGTGTCAGCAATACTAACCGTACCTTGTACTATTTTAATATTTCCTGAGTAGTTTGTACTATTGCCCCTCAGAGCACTATCCGTCAATTCTGCTCTATTAGGAGAGGCGTGTTGTGCATATGTAATCCTACCTATACCGCCAGCAGCCCCAACATTAGGCAAAAGTGCTTTTTAATTGACATGTTTTTCCTGAAGAGGAAGCCCTTTAGAATCAAATGACAACTCATAAACTTTATAAATATTACCATTGTGTACATTCATGGCATAATTTTTTGAGCCACCGTATAGCGAGCGTAGGCTGGGCTTATAGTCCAGCAGATTATAAAACGAAAACTATATACAAAGGAAATTTAAAAAATAATATATCGGAAGAGTTGCTAAATTATCCCCTCCAGCCCTTGTGAAACTTTCAGCCTACGCTGGCTACTTTGGCAAGTATATTCCAGTTTTATAATAGGTTTTGTAAGCTCATGGACAATGACATTATCGCTAATATCTCTTAATATCAGCAACCATCGACCAAATTAATTGGTTCTTTAGTAAGCGATTGAATATAGCTACTTAAGAGTATCGTAAATACAATTGCTAAGTTATGCTAAATCATTATAATACTTTTTCTAAATTTTCTATTTTATAGGTTTTATATAAATTATTTTTATACAATTCATTATTTTTGTGGTTATTTTAAGGAATACTTGTTATGTCTCAAGTACAAAAAACGTCAGGATTTAGTTTAAAGTCTTTTGGTCCTGGTTTGCTCATGGCATCAACAGCTATTGGTGGCTCGCATTTAATTGCATCTACTAAAGCTGGTGCAATTTATGGTTGGCAATTGGTTGTTATTATCTTGCTGGTTAACTTATTTAAATATCCTTTTTTCAAATACAGTGTTGATTATACACATGATACGGGTCATAGTTTGGTTGAAGGATATGCTAAAAAAAGTAAGTTTTATTTAACCATCTTTTTTATTTTAATAGTATTTAGTGCCGGTGTTAATATTAGCGCACTTGGTATGTTAAGCTCTGTTATTTTGAAAACATTAGTACCCTCTATTAGTCTATCGTTGCCTGTATTAACAGGTATATTGTTAGCAGTTAGTTGGTTAGTTGTGATTGTTGGTCATTACAAAACGTTAGACAGAATAACAAAGGTAATTGTTATCTCTTTAACAGTTTGTACGGTTGTAGCGGTTGCTATCGCCGCAGGTAATGGCTCACAAGTTCAGCCAGATTTTGTTGCACCTTCAGCATGGCAATTAACTGCCCTACCTTTTATTATTATTTTAATGGGTTGGATGCCAGCACCAATTGATGTATCTGCCATTAACTCTATGTGGATTTCGGCAAAACAACATCAGGAACCCGTATCTAAACAAACGGCAATGCTTGATTTTAATGTTGGCTATATCGGCACCGCGCTGTTAGCAATTGTGTTTTTAACACTGGGTGTATTGGTATTACACGGTACCGGTCAAGAAATTGGTGCAACAGGCTTTAAATTTGTACCTCAATTGGTATCTGTGTATGCAGCTACTATGGGTGATTGGGCAAAACCATTGGTTGCTTTTATTGCGTTTACTTGTATTTATGGTTCTACCATTGCGGTTATTGACGGCTATGGTCGTGTTGCGGCTGAGTCACACCGCTTATTTGCAAACAAACCAACGTTGACTAGAGGTTATATTTCTGGTTGGATTACGTTAGTTGTACTAATTGCTTTAACCATTATCTTTAAGTTTTCTGCTCAATTAAAGGACATGTTAGATTTTGCAATGATTGCTGCATTTTTATCTGCGCCTATTTTTGGCTGGTTAAACTTTTCATTGGTACGTAAAACGGGTAAGGTTTCTGCTGGTTTGATGCTGCTTTCATGGTTGGGTTTAGCATTTTTAAGTGTGTTTAGTGTTGTGTTTATTCTATTTAAAGCAAATATGCTTAGCTAACACTCAATGTTGTTGATAGTTATGTATAAAAAAGACTGCAATAGCGGTCTTTTTTTTGCTGATTGTAAATACGACTTTTTTCTTACTTTAAGATATACTAACTAAAAAATACATACTAACTACAAAGAATGACGAAAAGGGACAAAATGACTTTAAAACAGTATCAATCTTTTATTGCGGTGGCTAATCATGGCAGCTTTAGTGAAGCAGCCGAACAAACAGGTATCTCTCAGCCTACTTTAAGCCGTTTAATAAAACAGTTAGAGGATGAGCTGCAAGTTGAGCTGATTGATAGATACCATCGTCCTTTGCAGTTAACCAATGTTGGCGATTTTTTTTATAAAAACCTAAAAACGTTACTTAACGAGCTTGATACTTTAACCGCGTTAACCAAAAAAATGGGGAAGCCCTCCCCAACTCTAACGATTGGTTTTGTGCCATCTGTTTTATATGGTTTATTACCTGATGTGATTGAGCTATTAAAACAACAGTATCCTGATTTAGAAGTGCAACTAAAAGACATTAGCTCTTATCAACAAATTGATGCTTTAAAGTCAGGCGATATTGATGTTGGTTTGGGACGTTTTGCATTCAATAATAAACAGACGCAACAAGTATTGTTACGTAATGAGCCTTATGTTGCGGCATTACCCATTAAACACAGATTGGCAAATAAAGAAGTTATCCAACTCAATGATTTAATTTCAGAAACATTAATTTTATACCATCAGACTTATTTGCCTAAAACAACTAAAAATGGTGTAACAGAGCCCCTACTTCATATATTTAATGAGGTGGGACTCAAACCCCATAAAACAGCACAAGTGCGTGATTTGCAAATAGCATTAGGTCTCGTTGCAGCCTTTGAAGGGGTTACGCTGGTACCAGAAAGCCTTAAAACAGAAAGAACAGACAAAATTGTTTACAAACCGATACAACAAAAAAATGCAACGACTCCCATTTATCTGCACACCTTAGCAGACCTTTACCATCCTGCTGTTGAGCAGTTTTTGAGTGTTATTTATAAGATATATGATATTAGGAAAATCAATTATTCAGGGCGTTCTCTAAATTAGTTTTGTTGTTTTTGTGTAAATTTAAATAATAATCGTTATATTTTATTTTTATCAAAACTAAATAGTATCTCAAAGAATTTATTAGAATTATGAATTTTTAAATTTTATTTTCAAATAGGTTAATCTATATTTTACTAATTATTAACCTTAGATTAACTATAGCGTATGCCTTTTGACTAGTATAGTAATGAAATTTTTATAGATTATGACTATAATCAAAACAGGACATATAAAGTCATTAATCATTTTATTGCATTAATGGTAAGACATAATAAGGAGATAAAATGTCAAATTCTGCAGGTCTTCGCTTTCGTCAAGCAATTGAACAACAAAAATCAAATAATCAGCCGCTTCAAATCGTTGGAACTATTAATGCCTACACTGCCATGATGGCAACACAAGTTGGTCACAAAGCATTGTATCTTTCTGGTGCTGGTGTTGCAAATGCGTCTTATGGTTTGCCTGACCTTGGCATGACCAGCCTTGATAATGTATTAGAAGATGCCAGCCGTATCACCAATGCGGTAGACACTCCCCTACTCGTTGATATAGACACTGGTTGGGGTGGTGCATTTAACATTGCTCAAACCATTAAAAAAATGGAAAAAGCCGGTGTTGCTGCCGTGCATATTGAAGATCAGGTAGCGCAAAAACGTTGTGGACATCGCCCAAATAAAGAAATTGTCAGCACTGTAGAAATGGTTGACCGCCTAAAGGCAGCCCTCGATGCAAAAGTAGATTCTAATTTTGTTGTTATGGCACGTACCGATGCGCTATCAGTAGAAGGCTTAGATGCTGCCGTTGAACGTGCTGTTGCGTTTCAAGAAGCAGGTGCTGACATGATTTTTGCTGAAGCGTTGACAGATATTGAGATGTATCACAAGTTTACAGATGTGCTGGATATCCCTGTATTGGCAAACATGACAGAGTTTGGTCAAACCGACCTTTACACCACTGAGCAACTTTATAGCGTTGGTGTAGAAATGGTGTTATATCCATTATCGGCATTTAGGGCAATGAACAAAGCGGCTTTAAATGTTTATCAACACTTATTAAAAGATGGTACCCAAGCAGCGACGGTTGATAGCATGCAAACTCGTATGGAGCTATATGATTTCTTAAACTATCATGAGTTTGAACAAACCTTAGACAAACTATTTGCAGATAAAAAATAGTTTTAACGGCAGTTTTGATTATCGTTTTTAATTATCTAAAGTTAATGTTTTAATTTTGTTATATAGCAATTAAAAACTGTAACCTAATAAGCGATAGCAGTTTAACCAGTAACAATTTAATAAAAGGATTTAAGTATGTCTACAGAAACTGAAAAGAAACCCGCATTTAAACCAAAAAAATCAGTTGCCTTATCAGGTGTGGCAGCAGGTAATACAGCACTTTGTACCGTTGGGAAATCTGGTAATGATTTAAGCTACCGTGGTTATGACATTTTAGACCTAGCAAAGGAATGTGAGTTTGAAGAAGTGGCTCATTTGCTTATTCACGGTCACTTGCCAAATCAACATGAACTAACAGCATATAAAGCTAAGTTACAGACCATGCGTAACTTGCCTGTTAATGTATTGGCAGTATTAGAGAGCCTACCTGCCAATGCTCATCCAATGGATGTAATGCGTACAGGTGTATCGGCAATGGGATGTACCTTGCCTGAGCGTGAAAGTCACCCAACTTCTGAGGCTCGTGATATTGCCGATAAACTGATAGCCAGCCTAGGTAGTATGCTGCTTTATTGGTATCATTTTAGCCACAATGGTAAAGCTATTGAATTAGACAGTGAAGAGGATAGCGTTGGTGGTCATTTCCTACATCTACTTCATGGTGAACGTCCAAGCGAATCACATGTGAAAGCGATGCACATCTCGCTTATTCTTTATGCAGAGCATGAGTTCAATGCGTCAACCTTTACTTCTCGTGTGATTACAGGTACGGGCTCGGATATGTATTCAGCGATTTCTGGTTCTATTGGCGCGTTAAAAGGACCTAAACACGGTGGTGCTAACGAAGTGGCATACGACATCCAGTCACGCTATCGCAATGCCGATGAGGCCGAAGCGGACATTTTAGCGCGTTTGGCTAAAAAGGAAATTGTGATTGGTTTTGGTCATCCAGTTTATACCATCTCTGACCCACGAAATGTAGTGATTAAAGAAGTGGCTCGTGATTTATCAAAAGAGTCTGGCGATATGAAGCTGTTTGACATTGCAGAACGTTTAGAAAGCGTGATGTGGGATAACAAAAAGATGTTCCCAAATCTTGATTGGTTCTCAGCGGTTAGTTATCAAAAACTTGGTGTGCCGACAGCCATGTTTACCCCATTGTTTGTTATCTCTCGTACCACAGGTTGGGCAGCTCATGTATTAGAACAGCGTGCTGATGGTAAAATCATTCGCCCAAGTGCTAACTATACGGGTCCTGACGACCAAGCTTTTGTACCTATGAGTGACCGCAAATAATACTTATGTTTTTCCTTACTGTACTGTGGGATGAATCGAGAAAATTTATTGAGTCGCAGGCACAACATAAATTTTTAAACGTTAAAAAGTTTTTAAGGTCAACTGATTGACCTTACCTTCTTGCCGAGACGGGCGGTTTCCTCCTTCCCCGCTCGTTTTGGCTCTTTTTTTGATGATAACACTGCTACTGATATAAGAATATCTATACAGAATTATCACAATTTAGATATTATAAATATTAATTAAGGTGCTTAAGTTATATATATTAAGGGATTTTAATTATATAAAGTTATATAACTTTATATAAAGACAGTGGCAAAAGCCACAGACAAGATGCCCATTAGCCACGCCTAACATGATGGCGACTGTAAAAGTCAAATTGTGTTTTATTTGGATGTAGCCATGAGGGATACTGGCACTCTTATGATGATGAGAGTCTCAGGCAATGACACTTCGTTTGATAGATTTACTGACAAGTAACCAATCGAACATTTGTCAATCAACGGTCGAAAGACTGTTTTCCTCGCAGTTTGACTGCATTCATAAAACCATTGAGCAGAGATGTATTGTTACCAAAATGGACTGCATTATTTGCTTGACCTGTTAGGAGTTGTAACCATGTCTATTGGCATTAAAACCACGGAAAGACCAGAGTTTGACGATGTTTTACAAAAGATAACGGACTATGTTCATGATTATCAAATCAGCAGTGAAGAGGCGTATACCACGGCTCGATATTGTGTGATGGATAGTTTGGGCTGTGCGATGCAGGCGTTGGACTACCCTGCTTGTGTGAAGATGTTAGGTCCTGTAGTGCCTGAAGCAAGTATGGCTGGCGGTGCACGTGTACCGGGTACGTCTTATGAGCTTGACCCTGTGATGGCGGCATTTAATATTGGAGCCTTGATTCGTTGGTTAGACTTTAATGATACTTGGCTGGCAGCTGAATGGGGACACCCCTCAGATAATTTAGGCGGTATTTTGGCAGTTGCCGACTATGTTAGCCGTAGAAATATCGCCAAAGGCAAAGCACCACTGACCATGAAGGAAGTATTGACAGCCTCCATCATGGCTCATGAGATTCAAGGTGTGATTGCGTTAGAAAATAGCTTTAACCAAGTGGGTCTTGACCATGTGCTACTGGTACGAATTGCGTCAACCGCAGTGGTCAGTAAGCTACTGGGGCTAAGCCGTGAAGAAACCATCAATGCGGTGTCGAATGCGTGGATTGATGGTGGTGCGTTACGTACCTATCGCCATGCACCCAATACTGGCTCTCGTAAGAGTTGGGCGGCAGGTGATGCTACCAGTCGTGCGGTACGTTTGGCATTGATTGCTCAAACCGGTGAGATGGGCTATCCATCTGCATTAACCGCAAAAAACTGGGGCTACTATGATGTGTTGTTTGGCGGTAAGCCATTTGAGTTTACCCGAGATTATGGCAGTTATGTGATGGAAAATGTGTTGTTTAAGATTTCCTTCCCTGCCGAGTTTCATGCGCAGACAGCCGTTGAGTGTGCCATGGCATTGCACAATGAGGTGAAAGACCGTTTGGACGACATTGAGCGGATTGAGCTGGAAACCCAAGAGGCTGGCTACCGCATCATTGATAAGTCTGGACCTTTAGCCAACCCTGCTGACCGTGACCATTGCTTGCAATATATGGTAGCAGTACCGCTTATTTTTGGTCGCTTAACTGCTGCCGACTATGAAGATAGCGTGGCGAGTGACCCTCGTATTGACCAGTTGCGTGACATGATGAGCGTGGCAGAGAACAAGACCTTTACCAAAGAGTACTTTGACCCTGATAAACGTGCGATTGGCAATAGTGTGCAGGTGTTCTTTAAAGATGGGACAAGCACCGAAAAAGTAACTGTGGATTACCCAATTGGTCATCGTCGTCGCCGTGAGGAAGGTATCCCAGTACTAAAAGATAAGTTTGAATACAGTATCCGTGGCAAGTTGTCGGAGAAAGTATCCCAGCAGTTGCTCGATTTGTGCAACGACCATGATACATTCTCAGCAACGCCTGTGAATGAGTTTATGAGCTTGTGGGTTCGATAAAAATCCAATCGCTGCAATAACCACTCTGTCACTTTAAAATTGGAAACCCTGTGTTTAGACACGGGGTTTTTATGGTTTTGGAGAAATCCACCCCCGTTAAATAAAAGTCATCAGATAAAAACCATAATTGAGGAACTAAATAGAAACTAAAAAACAAATACACGTCAGTGCCTTGTATTTTTAATATCTTCTTAGAAAAGAACATTAAATACTTTGATGCTTTTGGAGGCGTATTGATTTTAGTTTCATTGAGGCTAGGTTTAAGCTTAGATTAAAGATGATTAACTGAACTATCATTGCCAGCACATCACCAGTGCCAGCACACAATTTATTAAATTTGTAACCCATATCAAGGAAGTTTTATGACCCAGATATTTAAAACCACCCAAACCCTACCTGTCGAAATGAATGCTGACTATATTACCGCATTGCCCAATACCGATGTGCATTACTTTGATACCAAAAAAGCGGTTGAAGAAATTGAAGCGGGTAGCTATGACAAACTGCCATTTTCATCAAAAGTATTGGCAGAAAATTTAGTGCGTCGTTGCCCACCTGAAGATTTAAAAACCGCCTTAGAACAGCATATTTTCCGTAAGCAAGACGTTGATTTTCCGTGGTTTCCTGCCCGTGTGGTCTGTCATGATATCTTGGGGCAAACAGCTTTTGTTGATTTGGCAGGCTTGCGTGATGCCATTGCTTTGGCAGGTGGTGACCCCTCAAAAGTAAACCCAATTGTGCCGACTCAGTGTATCGTTGACCATTCACTAGCGGTAGAACATCCAGGCTATGAAGAAAATGCCTTTGAAAATAACCGTGCCGTAGAAGACCGCCGAAACGATGACCGCTTTCACTTTATTAATTGGTGTCAAGAAGCCTTTGATAATGTGAATGTCGTGCCACCGGGTAACGGTATCATGCACCAGATTAATCTTGAGAAGATGTCACCAGTTGTACAGGTGTGTGCCGATACCGCTGGGCATAAAATCGCCTTTCCTGATACGCTAGTAGGCACGGACAGTCATACGCCGATGGTTGATGCCTTGGGGGTGATTTCGGTGGGTGTCGGCGGTTTGGAAGCCGAAAGCGTCATGCTGGGCAATCCATCATATATGCGTCTGCCAGACATCGTTGGTCTTGAGATTACTGGCGAATTACAGGCAGGCATTACTGGCACCGATTTGGTATTAGCGATTACCGAGTTTTTGCGTGAAGAAGGCGTGGTTTCGGCTTATGTGGAATGCTTTGGCGAAGGCGTAAAAACCCTATCCGTTGGTGACCGTGCTTCTATCTCTAATATGACCCCAGAGTATGGAGCAACGGCGGTGATGTTCTATATTGACGAACAGACCATCGACTATTTACGTTTGACTGGGCGTAGTGACGACCAAGTTAAATTGGTGGAGCAATATGCCAAAGAAGTCGGTTTGTGGGCAGATGGCATGAAAGCGGTCGAGTATGAGCGAGTGTTAACCTTTGACTTATCCAGTGTCACTCGTAATATTGCAGGTCCTAGCCGTCCGCATGCTCGTGTTGGTACGGCAGACTTGGTCAAAAAAGGCATTGCACACGCTGAGGGAGAAGCCATACCTCAAGCACCTGCCAATCCAGAAGACGGTACCATGCCAGATGGTGCGGTGATTATCGCTGCCATTACCAGCTGTACTAATACCTCAAACCCACGCAATATCATTTCTGCCGGCTTAATGGCTCGCAATGCCAACGCCAAAGGTCTGGTACGCCAACCTTGGGTGAAATCGTCGCTTGCCCCAGGTTCTAAAACGGTAAAAATGTATCTTGAAGAAGCAGGACTGTTGCCAGAACTACAGAAACTTGGCTTTGATGTGGTGGCATTTGCCTGTACAACCTGTAACGGTATGTCGGGTGCGTTGCGACCAGAGATTCAACAAGAAATCATCGACCGTGACTTATATACAGCTGCTGTTTTATCAGGCAACCGTAACTTTGACGGTCGTATTCACCCGTATGCCAAGCAGGCGTTTCTTGCCTCACCGCCATTGGTGATTGCCTATGCAATTACTGGTAATATCAAATTTGACATCGAAAAAGACCCATTAGGGCAAGACCAAGATGGCAATGATGTGTACCTAAAAGACATCTGGCCAGATGATGCTGAAATTGATGCCATTGTTAAATCTGCGGTTAAACCAGAGCAATTCAATGCCGTTTACATCCCGATGTTCGATGAAGCGAAAAAAGACCTTGCCAAGGCAGAACCTCTATATAACTGGCGTGAAATGAGTACTTATATCCGCCGTCCGCCGTATTGGGAAGGGGCAATGGCAGCCAAAAATCAGCTAAAAGGCATGCGACCGCTAGCCGTACTGGGTGATAACATCACTACCGACCACTTGTCGCCATCCAATGCGATTTTAAAAGAAAGTGCTGCTGGTGCCTACCTTGATAAAATGGGCTTGCCAGAAGTTGATTATAATTCGTATGCCACCCACCGTGGTGACCACTTAACCGCCCAACGTGCCACCTTTGCCAACCCTAAATTGCTTAATGAAATGGTGCGTGATGAGCAAGGCAACGTCGTGCAAGGCTCGCTGGCTCGTGTTGAACCAGAAGGCAACGTGATGCGTATGTGGGAAGCCATCGAAACCTATATGGAGCGTAAACAACCGCTTATCATCATCGCTGGTGATGGCTATGGTCAAGGCTCTAGCCGTGACTGGGCAGCAAAAGGTGTGCGTCTGGCTGGTGTAGAAGCCATCGTGGCAGAAGATTTTGAGCGTATTCACCGTACCAACCTTGTGGGCATGGGTGCGTTGCCATTACAATTTGCAGCCGGCACAAACCGCAATAGCTTAAATTTAGACGGTACCGAAGTTTATGACGTGGAAGGTGAGGTATCACCAAGAGGTGAAATGACTTTGGTTATCCATCGTCAAGACGGTACAGTGGATAAAGCAAAGGTTATTTGTCGCCTTGATACGGCTGATGAAGTGCTGATGTATAATGCTGGTGGTATGTTGCAACGCTTTGCAAAAGAGTTTATTGAGAAGTCGGCTTGATAAAATACTTTGTTGAGTGTGTTTAAATTTATGATTATATAGTAATAGTATGAAAGGCAAATGCTTAATGGTGTTTGTCTTTTTTTATGTTATATTGGATGGATTAAATGAGGTGGAAACTTGATATCTGCTTCAATGTCGCATTCACCGATAACAAGTTGGCTTTCAAGCCTAGCCGTCTTCCTGCTAGCGCGATAAGTCGTCCAGTCTTAGCCCGCTAAGCCCTCTGTACATAAAATACATTTCAACTACTATCAGGGCTAAGAAACACGCGGTGTTTAGTTTGCCAAAATTACATCATGCTATGCTAAAGTAGATATGATAAGGTGTTTTAATACACTATATAAAATAGAACTCAGTGATTAATTAACTTTTGTATTGCTATTAAAGTAAATACTTTTTGACGTGAAATTAAGATTGCTATGTATTTATCAAAAATAAAAATCAGTAACTATCGAAACTTCAAAGACCAAGAAATCATTTTTAATGATGGCATGAATGTAATTATCGGTCATAACAATGCTGGTAAAACTAACCTGATTCAAGCTTTATCATTAGTAATTGATACGACTAAATCAAAACGACTAAGTATCGATGATTTTCACAAGAACATCTCACTAGACGAATTAAAAAGCAGCCCACCGAAAATTACTATTTCAGTTACGATTGCAAAAGGTGAAGAAGAAACCCCTGATGATTTAGTTACAATAGCTAACTGGCTTACTAAACTTGAGAACTCATATGAAGCTTTACTGACATATGAATTTTTTCTTCCTGAAAAAAAACATAATTCATATATTGAGGCATTATCTGTATTTACAGAAAGCAATGATGAACCTGCTGAAGATAAATTAAAAACTATTGATAAAGCTTGGAAAGTTATTAAACAGGACTTTCTGAGGTTTTATGTTTATAAAATATGGGGCGGAGACGTTTCAAACCAAGCAACTGCTGACTCTGAATCATTACAAAAATTTGATTTTCAATTTTTAGATGCTATAAGAGATGTTGAAAGAGATATGCTATCAGGTCAAAACACTCTTTTAAGAGAAGTTTTTGACTTCTTTATGGATTATGAAATAAAAAAAGATGGTAGCAAAACATTTGAACAAAAAGCTGAAGAAATTAAAAACAAAAAAGAACAGTTCACCCAAAAAGCTGATGTTTTAATTGAAGACCTAACAAAAAGAATTAAAGAAGGTAAAAAAGAAATTCTTTCTTATGCAACTAAAACGGGTGCTTCGTTTAATAAAGCAAAACCAAGCTTTACCGGAAGCATTGCTGAAAGTGAAATGTACTCAGTATTAAAGCTTATAGTTGAGTATGAGTCAGGTATAACAATTCCTGCAACGCATAATGGGCTTGGATACAATAACTTAATTTTTATGTCTCTTTTACTAGCCAAAATGCAAGTGAATGCGAATATTAAATATTTAGATAACAATGCCAAAGTATTTAACACCCTTGCTATCGAAGAGCCCGAAGCCCACCTTCACCCTGCAATGCAGTATAAATTTCTAAAGTTTTTAAATGAAAATAAAAGTGATAAAAAAGTTCGACAAGTTTTTGTAACCACTCATTCAACTCACATTACTTCGGCTCTATCACTAGACCAAATAATTTGTCTGCATAATGATAATGGTCAAACCCAAGTTGGCTATCCTAAAAAAGTATTTCCAGAAACTAAAAATAAAAAATATGTTCAACGTTTTTTAGATGCTACAAAGTCAGACATGTTATTTGCACAGAAAGTATTATTCGTTGAAGGTATTGCTGAACAACTACTCATGTCTGTTTTAGGAAAGTATATAGACAAATCTTTAGAAGATAATCACGTTGCAGTTATCAATGTTGGCGGTCGTTATTTTGAACATTTCTTATATTTATTTGATAGTACAAAAGAACATACTATTCATAAAAAGATAGTATGCATAACAGATAGAGACCCTACGAGAAAAGAAAAACCTAATGGTAAGTTCAAAAAGTGTTACCCATACGAGTTTCAACAAGACTTAAATAAATATGAATACCAGAATAATCCTTTTTCTGATAAATACCCTAAAGATTCTCATCAGAATATCACTGTTTTCAGTTCTGACAGAAGTAATGGTAAAACTTTAGAGTATGAACTACTAATGTGTAACCCTTCTTGCCAATTATTTCTAACCGAATCAATGAGTAACAAAAACAACTTAGAAGAATTAATGACACTCTATGAAGATAATACTTCAACCGTAGAAGACTTATTAAATAAATTAGGTGATAGTGAGGAGAACACAAGAATCATAGAGTCTATTAATCAGAACTCAACGTTAAATGATGATGATAAGAAAAAATCTATAATAGCATCACGATATTTAAATTCTATTGGTAAAGGTGAAAATGCATTAGAACTATCTTATGTATTAGCTGAGAATTTCTCTAAAAAAGGAACAGATGAATTCATTAACATTTCTATTCCTCAATACATCAAAGATGCGATTGAGGAGCTTTGTTAAACATGGATATTAACTCAGATTATTACTTACCAGAGGTTAACAGCCACTTCAAGGTTTCTGCTGGACCTGGTGCAGGGAAAACCTATTGGTTGGTCAATCATATTAAAAATATTTTACATAACTCTGACTTATTATCAGTAAATAGAAAAGTTGCATGTATTACATACACCAATACTGCTGTAGAAACAATACTTAAAAGACTAGGCACATCTTCTACACAAGTTGAAGTATCTACCATTCATAGCTTTTTATACAAACACATTGTTAAACCTTACCTGCCATTTATCGCAGAACAATACAATGTAAATTTTGCTAAAGTAAACGGGCATGACGATATTAAAACGAGTTTTCGGAACATAATTAATTGGTTAGAAAATCACCCTAATAAGAACAAATTAAAGCATCCCTTTACATATAATCAACTTATCAAATTACCACAAAATAAAAGCGCCTTAATAAACTGGCTTGATTCGACTTCCTATAGTTTTAATAGTTCAACTAATGATACTGATATTATAGTCAACAACTCTAAAGCATTTGCAACGGTTGATTCTAAAAGACAATACTTGAATAAAACTTGTTTAAGACATTTGGAGGCTAATTTACTTGAATATAAACAAGAATACTGGAAACAAGGAAAAGTTTCTCATGATGACTTGCTGTTTTTTAGCTTTCATTTATTAAAGCAGTACCCTTTTTTATCTGATGTGTTATTAGCAAAGTTTCCATATTTAGTAATTGATGAGTTTCAAGATAGTAACCCTATTCAAGTAGAAATATTTAGAACACTTGCTTCAGCAGGTATTCACACAGGTGTAATAGGTGACCCTTGTCAGTCAATTTACGAGTTTCAAGGAGCCAGCTACACACAGTTTGAATCATTTACACTTCCCAACATAAAAGAATACACCCTGACTCAAAATAGAAGGAGTAGCAATGAAATTATTGAGCTACTAAATTCAATCCGAACAGATATTACACAAACACCTCACCGTAATGATTCAATTGAAAAACCAAAAATTTTAATTGGCGATATGTCTGTAGCTTTAAGAAAGTGTAAAACACATTTTCCAGATGAAGTTATCCATTCTTTATCAAGAAATAACATCACTTCAAATGCTATGAAAGCAGAAATAAGTAACTCAGGACTTGATAGTAAATTATTAGATAAACTTTCTTTAAAAGATTCTGGTGATAGAGGAAAGTTGATTTCATCCTGTATAAAAGCTATCGCCTTTGCACAAGAAAATAAATTTAAAGATGCGATAAAAGTATTTGAAGAACAGTTGAATTATAAAAATGACAAACTGGAAGGTAAGAAAAAAGCTCTAAAGTACATTTCTATTCTACTAGAAAAGTTCAATGAATATAAAGATTCATCACTTCTAGAGTTCGCAGAATTTATAAGAAATAATATTAATTCTGACCTTAAAAATTTTAGACCTGGAAAAATTAAAACTTTCTATGCAGACAACTCTTTTCAAAGTTTATTGCTTTGTGTGTCAATACCTGATGATTTGAGTTTGCATAAAACTATTCATAAATCAAAAGGAGATGAGTTCGATAACGTTTTATTAGTTTTAACTAAAGAGGAAGATATTGAGTTTTTATATAACCCTGACTTAAGTAACGAAGAACATAGAATAAATTACGTTGGTGTTAGTAGGGCTAGAAATCGCTTATTTATTTCTGTACCCACCTTAAGTCAGGATAAAGTCAGCGGTTTGAGCTCATTGTGTGATATCGAGGTTGTTAATTAATATAAACATTCCACACAATTAGTAAAATCGGTGAAGTGACAGAAAAAGACATCGGTAAAGTGCTCGGCTTGTTTAGCAAAGATGTGGTTGAAGACTTTTTAAAAGACCACAAAACGCAAACTGACTTGTTAGAGAAAAAAGAGCTTAAATTAGTCAGAAAGTCCTTTGCTAAAATAGCCAATGCCATGGTGGTGAAAAGATTACTTTAAGCAACTCACTTAGTTAATTTATCTTGTTAGGTGTATGGATTTGAGCGGTTATCACAAATACACTTCTATCGAAAACACATACTGAAAAGAATGTTTAGAACGAATTAAACACCATGATTTCTAGGATAATGAATACGTTGTACAAGAATATACATATCATTTTCTATTAATGGTCGGTTATGCTAATTACTGCATAACTAATTGATTTTAAAATTTAAAATATATAAGAGAAAACTATGTTAAATCTAGTTTATTTTATGTTTGATAATAATATTGAGTACATAAACCTTCAATGCTGAACGTAATGCATACTACAAATGTCAGGTATTGCGAAGCTCTCTTGAACAGTTTGTTATACGAGATAATCGCTATTTAGTTCTGTCTTCTATTTCATAAAATGCTTCAACCGAAACACGCTCAGCAATTTCACGCATTTTCTGCATTTTTTCTGGGTTACGATTTCCCCAAAATGATTGCCAATCTTCATGAGTGTGCCACTTAGCAACGGTTAGAACCTTTTCAGGCGTATCATAGGAGCGTAGCATAAAACTACCAAGCGCACCTTCAACCGAATGATGAATGGATTCTGTTGCCGAGCGCCAGACGTTTTGAAACTCATCCATTTTATCAACTGGCACACGCCATTCATAGATAACTCGAAACATAAAATTCTCCTAAAACACCTAAAATTAATTGCCTATGTACTCGGAATATAACGCTGACCGTAATAGCAAGAAAAATGGGCGTGACTTTTTGCACAACAGACTTAGCACTTTTGACTGTCCGACTGATTGTATTAGCTAAATTGATTAAATGGGTTGGGAAATGAGCTAAGTTTTATGAAGCTGGCTTCAAATCGCTTATCGTTGGAAGACAAATAAATCGCTATACTTGCCTTGGTGTAATACAGGCAATCGTGCGGAATTCACGTGTCATATGAGCTTGGTCACTGAATCCAAATTGTTGAGCAACATCTGCCAAATTTGCATTTCTATGCAGTCGTAAAAAATAAATAGTTTTTTTAATCCTTAAAATCCGCTGATAATGTTTGGGTGTCATCCCTAGCCAGAGCTTAAAAATACGCTCTATTTGCCGTTGGCTCAATTCAACATTTGTACTGAGCTGCCCCGGTGCTTCACCTTGCTCAATACATTCAAGTGCTTTTTCCAGAGAATCTGGAATTACTTTGGTAAAATCCAGATTTTTATCTGCCCACAGGTGCAAAGTTTCAATTCTCTTTTCGTTATCCTTTTGCATCCGGAGTTCATTATAAATCTGGTAGAGGTTATATAGTTGGTCTTGCTCGGGCAATAATAATGTTGGTTTATCGTAGTGCTGTCCCAAGATGCCATAGCCAAAGGCTGGATAGAAGCGAATACCTGACATTTGTGCTCCGGATGCCAGAACAATATTCTCTGCCTTCCGACTTATCGGAAGCATGATGACACCTTCTGGCAGCGTTTCATTGCCAATCACAACATCCCCAACGAGATTAAAAATAATGCCACTACCAGCATCAGAATACAGTGGCTTCATTATCGGCTCTGGTTGAGGTACAGAGGCTGACCATATTCCCTGTACAAACGCAGACAACTGCCCCAATGGCTGAGACAGTTGAAAGTCGAATGTCTGTTTAAATGATTTATTGTGGTTTATAGCCACCTACCTCTGGTGTAAAAGTTTTGGCAATTCGATTCCAGCTGTTGATAGCACTAATTGCAATGGTCAAATCCACTACCGCTTGTTCACCTAGTGCTTTTACCACTTTATGATAGCTTTCATCATCTACTGGCTTACCTAAGGTCAAATGCTCTGCCCAGTCCAGTGCTACCAGTTCTGTCTCTGAGTATAGAGGCATGTCACGCCATGCACTTAAGCCAATGATACGCTCCTGAGTTTCACCCTGACTCAACGCATCTTTGCTGTGCATATCAATGCAGAAAGCACATTGATTCATCTGAGAAACTCTCAATTTAACCAATTCCCAAATTGGGATTGTTATTGTTTCTGACAAACTAAATTGCTCATGCAAATAGTTTTCCTGATTTATCAAAATTTGCATTGCCTTGGATGCTAGTTCGAAATAGTTTGCTCGTAAAGCCATATCATATCTCCTTAAAAATTGTTAGAGTTATGATAGCCTTTGATTCAATATAGGTATTGAATATTTTCGACATCTATTCAATTCAATTGTTAGCATGGGCTAGTTTAGGAGATTTAACAAATTATTATGCGGCTAAGCTAACTATCTAACTATGAAGTGCTTTTGAAACAAAATACCCTAAACTCAACTAAAAAAAGAGAGTTGATATTGGGCTATCTTTAAAAGATTTTATCATTGCCATATATTTTTTGATAGACCAAAAAATATCAAAACATCGTAAAAACAACCAAACTCATAAAAAGCGACTATCAGACAGATCTTATAGATAACAAGGTCGTGTAGACAAATGAATCGCTAAAATTCATTACTGCATTAGTCTCTTACCGTTACTGAATTCACAAGCGGTTAGTTTTATGCAATAGAATAAAAATACTTGTAAAAAATAGAGCTAAAAGTTGGTAAGCTATTATGAGTATCAAGAAACACATAGCAAATGATAGGAAAAAATGATGACCAAACTAGCAGAAAAAGAACACTTATTAAATCAATGTGAAGCAGATTTATTAAGAATACAAGCCATTCGTGACGAGCTACGAGTCATAGAGGCGAATCGAAAAGCACTAGAGGTTTACTATACGCAAGAATACGCTGCTGACTATGATAATCTACAAGATACAAATCAACACTTTAGAGTGCTAGACCAAGACAGTATCTGGAATGTATTGGATGACCAATATAGAGAAAAAATTGGTTTAGTTAAAGACATCGTTAGAAGTATCTAAGCCTCTTAAGCTTTATGCAAAAATTTGCTTGGGTAATTGTCTCAATTGGTGTATCTTGGCAGTTATATGTTGCTTAAAAATAGTAAAAAATACATTAAAAATTAAAGCTTAACAAGGATGCTGTTATGGATTTACACCAATATCTAATATTTGTATCAATCGCCTTTTTTTATATTATCAGCCCTGGTCCTGCCGTATTTTTGGCAATTAATTATGGTGCGGTGCATGGTCTTAAAAAAACGGCTACCCTACTATTAGGTAACTCATCTGGTTTGGCAATATTAGCAACTATCTCTGCATTTGGTTTGGGCTCATTAATTGTTAAGTCATTTATTTTGCTAAATATTGTTAAGGTTTTGGGTGCAATGGTACTGTTTTATCTTGGTTGTAAAATGCTGTTATCTGTGTTTAACGGCAATAAACATCAAGCTAACAAGCCAAAGGCAGTTAAAGAGCAAGATGAATTAATGGATGACAGCTATTTATCATTTTATAAAAAGGGCTTAATGCTAGCGCTCACCAATCCAAAAGCCATTATCTTTTTTACCGCTATCTTCCCACAATTTATGACCGCTGGGCAAAGCGTGCAAAGCAACCTTTTAACCATGTTGTTTTTAGGGGCAACTTTTGCAGTTATGTCATTTTTTTGCATGAATACCTACAACGTGCTGGGTCAAAAAGTGTTAGCAAGATTTTTAAACGACACAGGTATCAAGGTGCTTAACTTTTTTTCTGGCATTGTGTTTGTTGCCATGTCTGGCTCATTGGCGTTAGCAGACTTAGGTAATAAAAAGTAGCGATATGAAAAAGTTGATTAAATTGTTATTTGCGATTATTGCTTTGTTGGTTGTGGTAGCGTTATTTAACCTAAATACAATTAAACGAGTCTATAAAGCCATCCATTTTTTTGATGAAGATGTCATTATCGATAATTTTAGAAATGCCGATGCAAATTATCCGGTTAATCGTTTAACCCCTGCATCGCAACCTTATGTTATTGAACAAGCCGATACCAGCTTTACCCTACCCGCGCACTTTAATTTTAAAAATGAACAGATAAATACCCAAGCGTTTTTAGAGCAAAATCGCCTAGAAGGCATAATGATAATTAAAGACGATAAAGTGGTATTAGAAGAATATAAACTCGGCTTTACACCAGATGACACCCACATTGGATGGAGCCTATCTAAATCGGTTGTTTCTGCCCTTTTAGGGATTGCCTATCATGATGGGTTATTTGAACTTGATGCGCCAATCACTCAATACCTACCCCAGTTTAAAGGCACAGGATACGATAATGTAAAAATTAAAAATCTTTTACAAATGAGTTCTGGCGTGGGCTTTAATGAAGACTATGGAGACTTTCACTCCGATATTAATCGTTTTGGTAGAACCTTTGCTTTTGGTAAATCGTTTGAAGATTTTGCATTAACCCTAAAAAATGAAAAGCCACAGGGTACCTACAATCAATACGTGAGTATTGATACCCAAGTTTTAGGCATGCTACTAACAAAAGTAACAGGTATGGGGCTAACAGAATATTATCAGCAAAAACTGTGGGAGCCTTTAGGCATGCAAGACCACGGTGAATGGATTATTGATGAAACAGGCATGGAAATGGCACTGGGTGGACTGAATATGACCATGCGTGATTATGCCAAAATTGGTTTGCTATACCTGCATCAAGGCAAATTAAATGGTCAACAACTGATACCATCTGAATGGGTTAAAATGTCTACAACACCGGATGCACCACACCTAATGCCAGGTAAACGAGATAACGCCACACGTGAGCAAGGTTATGGATTTCAATGGTGGATACCCGTGCATGATGATGGTGACTTTTTTGGTTCTGGCATTTATGATCAGTATATTTATGTTCAACCCCATAAAAATTTAGTTATTGTTACCTTATCAGCCAATCATCATTTTAAAACCCGTAAACGTGGTGGAGAAAGAAAACACGTTGCTTTATTTAAAGCAATTGCTGATACGCTATAATAACTTTGCGTATTAGTTAGGTATACGCTGTATACAACATTTAAATAAACGAAAGGAATCGATTATGACGAACTCATCTAACTTGCCACAAGTTGCAGTGAAAGCCACTTATATGCGTGGTGGTACATCAAAAGGCACATTTTTTAAGCTAGAGGACTTGCCAGAACCTTGCCAAACTGCGGGTGAAGCACGTGATAACCTTCTATTGCGTGTTATTGGCAGTCCAGACCCGTACGGCAAACAGATTGATGGGTTGGGCAATGGGAGTTCGAGTACTTCAAAGTCGGTTATTTTATCTAAATCAGATGTGCCTGAGCATGATGTTAATTACTTATTTGGACAAGTTAACATTGGCAAACCAATGATTGATTGGTCTGGTAATTGCGGTAACTTAACTGCTGCGGTGGGTGCTTGTGCTATTAATTTTGGTTATGTGGATGCCGATAAAGTCCCAGAAAATGGCATTTGTGAGGTGCGTATTTGGCAACAAAACATTAGCAAAACAATTATTGCCCATGTCCCCATTACCAATGGGCAAGTACAAGAAACAGGCAATTTTGAGTTGGATGGTGTTACCTTCCCCGCAGCTGAGGTTAAAATTGAGTTTATTGATCCGGTAGATGGCGAGATGTTCCCCACTGGTAATTTGGTAGATACTTTTAAAGTACCGGATATTGGCAGCTTTGAAGCCACATTTATCAATGCTGGTATCCCAACTATATTTATGAAAGCAGAAGATTTGGGCTTTACAGGCACTGAGCTACAACCTGATATTAATAGTGATGAAACCATATTAGCTAAGCTAGAAAAAATACGTGCTTATGGTGCTATTAAAATGGGTTTGATTAGCGATGTTGAGGAGGCAAAGACTCGTCAGCATACCCCTAAAATTGCATGGGTAAGCACTCCAAAAGACTATACAGCATCCAGTGGTAAGGCAGTTAAAGCCAGTGATATTGATTTAGTGGTGAGAGCCATGAGTATGGGGCAACTGCACCATGCCATGATGGGTACAGCGGCGGTGGCAATTGCTGCAGCCGCAACCACACAAGGCACATTGGTTAATCAGGCAGCTGGCGGGAGTGAAATTAGTGAAGTGACCTTTGGGCATCCTTCTGGTACGTTAAAGGTTGGTGGCAAGTCTGAACAAGTAGATGATGGCATTAAGGGTAAAAAGTGGCAAGCCAAAAAAGTGTCAATGAGCCGTTCAGCCCGCCGTATTATGGTAGGTGAAGTTTATGTACCACAAGTTTTTTAGGGGGTTGTTAGTTTATAAACCTAACTATACTATGTAATAGAATAAAAAAGGTGATAGTAATTTTTTACTATCACCTTTTATTTGCTGTTAATCTAGTTTTGTTAAGGTTTAAGCTTGCTGTTGGATATAGTTTTGGATACCCATATCATTAATTAAATCTTGCTGCGTTTCTAGCCAGTCTTCATATTCTTCATTGCCGTCTTTTAGCTCAACCAACAATTCACGAGATACGTAATCTTTATTGTCTTCGCAGATTTTAATTGCTTCAATAAGTAGCGCATGTTTTTGGCTTTCTAGACGTAAGTCGCATTCTAGGATTTCTGCAACATCTTCACCAATTAGTAACTTACCAAGCTCTTGTAGGTTTGGCAAACCTTCAAGCAACAAAACACGTTCAATGATTTTATCAGACCATTTCATCTCACGGATTGATTGTTTGTAAAAAACGTCGTTTAACTCTTCTACACCCCAATTTTTAACAATGCGTGCGTGCAAAAAATATTGGTTAATCGCAATAAGTGACTTACCTAATACAAGGTTTAAAGCCTTGATAACTTCTGGATGGCCTTTCATAGCTGTCTCCTTATATTTTTAAGAAATTAAGCCGCATCGCCTGTTTGGCTTTGTAAATAGTTTTGTAGACCAATCATTTCAATGAGGCGTAATTGTTTTTCTAACCAATGAGCGTGATCTTCTTCGGTATCTTCAAGTTGTGTTACCAGCATGTCACGAGTAACGTAATCTTGCGCTTGCTCACAAATGGCAATGCCTTCTTTTAAATGTTCACGCACTGCATATTCTAAATCTAAGTCAGATTGCAGCATACTTTTAACATCCGTACCCACATTGATTGCACTTACGGTCATATTTGGGATACCACCTAGCAACATAATACGGCGGATAATTGCCTGAGCATGTTCAGTTTCATGCTGCATCTCGTGGTGCATGTGCTCATAAAGCTTGCCATATTCCCACTCTTGATACATTTCTGCATGAATAAAATATTGGTCACGTGCAGCCAGCTCACCACCTAATAAAAAGTTTAAATAGTCAATTACTTTTTGATCGCCTTTCATAATGTCACCTTTTGAATAATTTGAGATGTTAACGTTTGAGATGTTAAAGCTTAAAACTTAGCTATAATAAAATGTTAACAGAATGTAAAAAAAATAACATAACTTTTTAGAACCGCGAATGAAGTGCAAACCGATAACAAATATCATTCTTTTACTTTTTTATCAGCATGAGTGTTATATCTTATTTATATGAGCATATTCCTATATTGAATTATTAAATCTTAGTATATTACCTGTTATAATATAGGCTCTGTTTTTGAATGAAGGTTAAGAAGATGGCGATTAATGTGGTGATTAACCAGCGGCATTTGCAAATACAACTAAAACAACTCGAAACTGTATGGCATACCGTAGTCAATGGCTATAACTTAAGCCAAGCAGCTAAAGTATTACATACGAGTCAATCAAGTTTGTCTAAGCATATTGCAGCTTTAGAAAACCAACTAAAAACAGAAGTGTTTGTTAGGCAGGGCAAAAGATTAACGGGTTTAACCGAAATGGGCAAAGCTTTACTGCCCCATATTGAAACAATTTTTGCAGAAATTAGAACCATTGAAAACATCACGCTTGACCATATTAGCCCAGATGTTGGTACGCTAACGGTGGCTACAACTCACACGCAAGCTCGGTATGTTTTACCTACCATTGTAAAGCAGTTTCGTAGTTTATACCCCAATGTAAATTTGATTTTACAACAAGCAGACCCTGAAACTATTACTCAGTTGGTGATGCGTGGGCAAGCTGATATTGGCATTGCCACCGAATCATTGTTACAAAATCATTATTTACGTTGTACACGTTTTTATGATTGGATGCACCAAATTATTGTACCTAAAGAGCATGAGCTGGCAGAGCTAGATAAAATTGATTTACCAACCTTGGCAAGCTACCCCATTATTACTTACCATGGGGGTTTTACTGGGCGTGATACCATTGATGCAACTTTTAATCAGTCAGGGCTTGAGCCAGAGGTGGTGTTAGCGGCTTTAGATGCCGATGTTATTAGCACCTATGTAGATGCTGGTTTAGGCGTTGGTATTATTGCAGAAATGGCTTATGAACCTGGTCATTATCAAAATTTGACAACCATTGATATTGAAGATTTTGGACGATTTACCAGTTGGATAGCGGTAAGAGACGATGCTGAAACCCGTAGATTTGCCGATGAGTTTATAAAGCTATGCCAAGCTAAGTTCGCATAGCTATGATGAGACTTTATTAGACTAGTTTAATAGTTTTTTTGCCTTTTTTTGTTTTTTTATGGTCATGGCAAGTAATTGTATTGCAGCGGGTGTGACTCCGCTGATACGACTTGCCTGACCAAGTGTTGCTGGTTTTACTTGTTCAAGTTTTTGCACAATTTCGTTAGATAAACCAGAAACCACGCTAAAGTCAAAATCTAATGGCAGCTCTGTATTTTCTAGGCGTTTCATTTGTTCGATTTCATCTTGCTGACGGCTAATGTAACCGGCATACTTAACGGTGATTTCTATCTGCTCGCCAACTTGTTCATCAACACTTGAGTCACTGATGTGTTTAATATCATCAAAGGTAATATTTGGGCGTTTTAATAAGTCATAAGCGGTTGACTCTTTAGATAAAACCTCGCCGGTGTGCGCAACAAACTTTTTGCCAAGCTCATTTTGTGGGGTTGCCCACATTTGTTGTAAACGTGCAGACTCAGTGGCAACGGCGTCCATTTTTTTGCAATACGCATCCCAGCGGCTATCATCAATTAAACCAAGCTCACGCCCTACTTCGGTTAGTCGTTGATCGGCATTATCTTCACGCAATAATAGGCGGTACTCTGCACGGCTTGTAAACATGCGGTAAGGCTCTTTTGTACCATTGGTAATTAAGTCATCAACCAATACGCCAAGATACGCTTGATCACGGCGTGGTGTCCATACATCATATTTGCCATTTTGTTGTGTAGAAAGTGCGGCATTTATACCAGCTAATAAGCCCTGTGCTCCTGCCTCCTCGTATCCCGTTGTACCATTGATTTGCCCTGCAAAATACAAACGGTCGATTGATTTTGTTTCTAACGTGGGTTTTAGGCTTTGAGGGTCAAAATAGTCATACTCAATGGCATAGCCTGGGCGCGTTATATGTGCGTTTTCTAACCCTTTCATACTATGTATGAAGTCTAGCTGTACATCAAACGGTAAACTGGTAGAAATACCATTAGGGTATAACTCATGTGTTGTTAGACCCTCTGGCTCAATAAAGATTTGGTGGCTGTCTTTATCGGCAAAACGGTGTATTTTATCTTCAATAGAAGGGCAATAGCGCGGTCCTACCCCTTCAATTTTGCCAGAAAACATGGGTGAGCGGTCTAAGTTTTGTCTAATAATATCGTGCGTTTTTTCATTTGTGTGGGTGATATAACAGTTAATTTGTTGTGGGTGCATGTCAGCATTACCCATATAACTCATAACGGGTAAAGGGGTGTCGCCAGGTTGTGGTGTCATGACACTAAAATCAACTGTTCGGGCATCAATACGGGCAGGTGTACCAGTTTTTAAACGCCCAACTGGCAGTTTCAGTTCACGCAGTCTGTCAGCAAGTTTGATAGATGGCTGATCCCCTGCTCGCCCTCCACTTGAGCTTTCAAGCCCAATATGGATGACACCGCCTAAAAAAGTACCAGATGTTAATACAACCGTTTGGGTGTTAAATATAATACCGGTTGATGTGACGACAGCAGTTGCTTTGCCATTTTCTACCAAAATATCATCTGCCGCTTGTTGAAAAATGTCTAAATTTGGTTGGTTTTCTAACACATGACGGATGGCCGCTTTGTACAAAATACGGTCTGCTTGCGCTCGTGTTGCTCTCACAGCTGCACCTTTACGGCTATTTAGCACCCTAAATTGGATACTGGCTTTGTCGGTTGCCAATGCCATTGCGCCGCCAAGTGCATCAATTTCTTTCACCAAGTGGGATTTACCTATGCCACCAATGGCAGGGTTGCAACTCATTTGTCCAAGGGTTTCTATATTATGCGTTAGTAATAGCGTTTGTGCGCCCATACGTGCAGATGCCAATGCGGCTTCTGTACCAGCATGACCACCACCAATAACAACTACGTCATAATGTTTTGGATATTGCATAGGTTTTAATACTCTTTAATTAATCATTTGGGGATATCATCATGTTTAAGCAAAACGACTGAGCTAGCAAACAAGCGATAACAAACCCTCTATTATAGCAAAAATTATGATACTTGATAAAAATCGTTGGGTTTGATTTTAGTTATTATGCGTTTTGGTTATTATCAGATGGGCTAAGAGGTACGATATGCTCTTTTTGTTGTGTTGATGTCATATGAACACTGCCGCCACCATCTGGATTGGTTTGTAAATAGGCTTCCATTAACTGGATTGCTTTGTCATCATTACTGCTAAGTATTTTTTGCTTAATTAAGTCAACAGGTGGCATTGGTAAGTTTTTTAATAGGGCGAGCCTTTTGGTGTTATCACCTTTATTAATTACCATGTCAATTAGCTGTTTGGCATCAATGGGTAGATCTGACGTTTGTTGTGCTAATAAAGCCAGATGATAGGCACCTGCTATATCTTGGTCTGTTAAAATACGTTGCTCTATTGCAATAAAAGTTGGCTCAGTAACTTGCTTTAAAACCGTTACTTGATGAATGCATTTTAGTGCCGAGCCTTTTTCATTAGTTGCAGTGGCGATAATATGATTAGAGGCGGTTTTAATTGCCGCTAACTTGTTTGTAGGGTTTGTTGTGTTAGTCGTCATATAAGATACAAATTTATTGAGTTTACTATCAGTTTAATGTGGCTACTAGGCGTAAATTCAAGTCGGTTATTCTGTCATGCCTAGCCCAGTTTGTCTTATTGTTGGTGTGGTTATGGCAACTTGTAAGGCTTGCTGATTGCTAAAAATACTCACTTTTTGCTTTGCACGAGTTACAGCTGTATAAATAAGCTCTTGACTTAACAGTCGCTCCCCTGCTTTATCTAGCATGATGGCAACATGATCAAACTCTGATCCCTGTGATTTATGAATGGTCATAGCATAAGCGGTTGATAGATCGGACTCATTTAACATATTAACCGGTACAAGTGCTGATTTATGCTCAAAATACAGCTTAAACTCATTACCCACTTTTAAACACAGCCCAATATCACCATTGTAAAGCGATTGATGATAGTTGTTTTTACTAATCATAATAGGACGGGCGTGATACCAACTGCTTGAGGATAAAGGCAGCCTAAGTTGGTTTTTATGTGTTGTTTCTAAGCGTGCATTAAGTTCATCATCACCCAAATAGCCTTGATGCCCTGCTGTTAAAATCCTAAATTTATTAAAGGTATTAAGTAGCGCCCCTGCTTTTTGCATCAGCTGCGCATCCGTTAAATGCTCGTTATTTATCTCATCCAATAAAATTTTGCTTTGCGCAAAATACTGGCTATATTGCTGTTCAATAAAAGTGATGTTTTTGCCAGTTAATTGACTATTATCTAAGGCGTAAAATGCTAAGCTGTCTTGGTTATCAAATAAATCTAATAACGCATTAAATTTGTTTGGCGACGCGTTTTCATTAATTTTTTTAGCCAGTTTCCCCACGCCAGATTCATCATTAAAACGTTTGCTTTCATGCAAGGTTTGATGGTTATCTTTTAATTTTGTTAATTGGCATAAATCTGCTAAAACAGAGCCTGCATCAACGGCTGCCAGTTGGTAGGCATCACCAAGCAAAATTAAACGCGCGCCAGATTTAACGGCATCTAATAAGTAACTGGCAAGCTCTACACCCAGCATAGATGCCTCATCGACAATAATAATATCTTCATTTAATGGATTATTGGCATGATACCTAGGTTTGCCCGTTACCCCAATGCCCAATAAGCGATGAATGGTTTTTGCATCTTTTAGCTGTATGTTTAAACCTGCTGCTGATATAGCCGATTGTAGTGACTCCTGCATACGTTGGGCTGCTTTACCCGTTGGTGCAGCAAGTGCTAAAGATAATGTTTGCTTGCTGGCGTCTTGCCTATTTTGTTTAATATGGGCTTGATGTAGTGCCATAACCAGTTGCGCAACCGTATATGTTTTGCCTGTACCAGGCCCGCCTGTGATGATACTAAAGGCATGTTGGTTTGCCGTGGCAATGGCCAGTTTTTGCCCATCATTTAATGTGGGTGATAAATAGTCATCAATTGATAGTTTTTGGGGCGTTTGGTGATTAATGCGTGCTATGTTTTTAATGATAGAACGCTCTGCAAACCAACTGCGATGCAGCCAAAATACAAGTTTGTTGTTGTTCTGATTAAGCTTGAAAACAATCGGTGCTTGATACGCCAATGACTGATTTTCAGTATGTTTGAATGCTTGGTTGGGTGAAAATAACGCATGACTTGCTAAAAAGTTAGCAAATTGTAGCAAGCTTAATTCTTTGATGATGCTTGCTAGTCGCTGTGCGAGTTGTTTACGTTCAATAAGCAATTTTTTATTGTTTTTATTAATGTTACTGGCCGCTAATAACAAGTCAGTTTGGCTATCAAAACAAAAGTTGATAAAGTCTTGTACACTGGTATCAGCGCTATCTTGCTTTTCATTCTTATTGGCAATTATGTCGTCAATCTTGTTTGCAGTGACAGCATCTGTATTTGGTAAAGCGACTATCCCTTGCCAAGGCTGTAATATTTTAATCAAAATCTGGTTTTGCCAGTGGCTACCTTGCAAGTTAATATCTTCTTCTACCTTTATGTATTCTGTTAACTCAATAATGGTATGCCCTGCTTCTAATTCTTGCCCTAAAGCAATTAATAATGCCTGAAACACGGTTTCATCATCTGCGCTATTTAACTCAGCTACAGTTGGGTTGCTTCCGTTTTGGTTATAGGCATGTTTGGTTTGCGCTCGCCTCTGCAAGATGTAATCACTAACCGATTGCGTCCAATTATTAAGCTGGCGTGTGTGTTGGCTTGTTAAGTTTTTTATAGTATTTTGCATGTTTATTGAGTGATTAATAAAATTTAATTTGTGATGTTAATTGATAAGACCATTTAAAAAATAAGGCACTGTTAACTTTTTAATAGCCAAACACTTTATCCATTTCTAAAACCATATCAACGGGGATGTCCCAGTTTATTTTGCCATAGTTTGTTTTATTTGCATTTACATCTGCATCGTCATAAGCATTGTTTTTAGCAACACAGCCACGCACAAACATATATTCAACAGCGCCAAGGTAGTTGGCTTCATTACCTGTATAATCTGCGATGCGTAACTTTAGTAAACGGTGTAATGCCACTTGATAAATCATCGCTTGCAACCAATAGCCTGCTTTACTCATTGCCTTGGCAAGATTTGCCTGATTGTAATCGGTGAAATGATGACCAAGGTGATTGCTTTTATAATCAACCACATAAAACTTACCTTTGTGTTGATAAACAAGGTCTATCTCACCTCGCAAATACTGATAGATATTTTGCCCGTTTGCGGTTGCTAGGTTGATATATCGCTCATCTTGCTCACCTAAATATTTGGCAAAAATTTGGCTTATTTTACTAACAGAAAAACCGTCTCCCAACTTCATGCTAAAGCCAAGCTCTGGCAAGCGGTTTTTGGGTAGTATCTCTTTTAATGAGGTATTAGAGGCGGTAAGTGAGCTGTTAAGAACCTCGTCAATCCAAATCTTTAACTGCTCATGTGTGTCTTGATTAAGCAAATTTATGTCTACTTGCTTAATAAGTTTGCCGTTTTTATCTCTGCCGTATCTGCTTTCTATCCGTTGTTTTTGGATTTTAGTTGATCCATACACATCAGGTAAGTCAAACTCAACCACACATTTATCAATACTGCTGCTCCAAGTTAAGGGATTATCAAAATCGAGCACTTCAAATATTTTATGTAAAAAGCTACCAGCATTGGCACCTTTTACAAAGTCAAAACGGATTTTTTGCCTGTCATCTACGCCAGTTTGCGTGGCGCTTAAATCGCTTTTTTCATTAAATTGTTGATCTAATAATTGCTGCTCAATACTGTCATAATTTGCCTCATTAACAGCGGTGTCTACCACTTCACTATGTAAGTTGTGTGCTAGTGCAGTAAAGCTGGTTTTTGCCCAGCCAATAAAGCTTTTGCGTTTAATCACATCATCATAAATTGGGTAGTCAATTAGCGGTTTGTTATTGGATTTATTAGATGTATGACTGGCCTTATTTGACAGTTTATCAATCTTATTTTTAGTAAAATAGTCACTAATTTCTTGCTCTGGTTGCCAACCAATCGCGTTTTTTAACCGTGTTGGTAATACATAGTTTTTATCAGCACATTCTAGCCAAAAATGTGTTGGGCGTTTATCCAATTTATCTTTTTTAGCTAAGTCGGTTAATGGAAAAAACACTTGCTCGCTGGCACGTGTGAGTGCCACATAAAATAAACGTTTAAGCTCTGCCATTGCTTCATTTTCTACTGCTTGTATAACATTCTCGTCATCACAGGTTGTGAGTTTGCGAGCCTGAAATGCACCCTCAGTAGTTGAGGTAAGATACAAGCTGCTCGCCTGTTTAGCATTGCGTAAAGAGCTGCCCATACCCAATATATATACAATGGGGAACTCCAACCCTTTTGATTTATGGATGGTCATTAACTCAACACCTGCTTGTGTTGGCACTGGGTGCTGTATAGCCCAATCTGCATCCGTTTTATTACCAATTTGTTTAGTTAGCCAAGTGATACATTCATGCTCACCCATGGGGCTGGTATATTGCGCCAAAATATCTAACAGTTGGCGTAAATCAATTAAAGCCCTTTGCGCCTTAGCTTTGTTGGTATTACTTGCTAAGTACTCCCAAACGCTGATATTTTTGAGAGGATTATGGTTACTTAGCAGATATTCCATTGCGGTTAAAATGCCTTTGCGTGTCCATAGCTGGGCTGCTGTTTTACAAAATTGTTGAAAATCACTGTATTGTTGGTTTTGGGTGTTATCTACATTATTTGTATCTATGGTGTTTTGCATGCGTTTAACGTCATCAAGGCTAAAGCCATACCAAGATGAAGTTAGCGTACGGTTAATCAAACCCTGATTAAATGGATTTAATACAGACTGCAATACCGCCAGTAAGTCTTTTGCCATGCGGGTATCAAATATACTTTTATCACTAACTTTAACCGTATCAATATTTAGTTTTTTTAAAGCCGATTCTGCTTCATTTAATGCTTGCTTGGTTCGTCCTAAAATTGCAAAATCGCTGGCAGTTAATGGTTTGCCGTTAAGGGTTGTGTTACTGTTTATCAGGCTTGCAATGTGTTTAGCAACAACAGTGGTTTCTGCATTTTTTATCTCACTGTCATTAACAAGGTGGATGACAGAAACAGGTTGATGCGGCTTAATGCTTAAGTTATTTTGCCAAATTAGATTACTTTGCTCTTGCATGGCAGTGATGTGATTGTAATAAATGCCCTCGCCTAGCTTACTAAATTGGCTGGGTTCATCGTCATCATCTGTTTTTGCGGATGCACCAAACCAACAGTTAAGTGAGTCAATAAGTGCTTTAGAGGAGCGAAAGTTTTGATTAAGCGTGTGGATTTCATTTTTTTTATATAAATTTTTGACTGCATTATAATTGGCAACGTCACCG